>NZ_JBEWZI010000001.1:0-396649 GCF_040566545.1 Uliginosibacterium flavum | reverse complement strand
CTTGCGACTTGCGACTTGCGACTTGCGACTTGCGACTTGCGACTTGCGACTTGCGACTTGCGACTTGCGACTTGCGATAACGATTCATCACCACAGGACTCAGCCCCATGACCCCCATCGACGCCATCATCAGCCTGGAATGGAGCGCCTTCGATAAGGTGAATAACGCCGGCGGCCGCGCGAATTGCCAGGACGATTTCGCCACGTTTGAGCTCATGCGCAAGAGCCAGTTTCTGAGTTGGGATAAAGCCACGCGGGAGAGCTATCTGGACGATCTGCAGCGCGCCAAAAAAGCTGGCCGCAACCTGATCCAGGAAAAATACGCGCGCATGATGATCTCCACCGCGCCGCAGGAATACGCCACTTTTGAGCACACCTTGCCGCCGCTCAGCGCCTGGCAGCTCAGCACTATCGAGGCGATCATTACCCAGCAGCTCGAATGGCGCGAAGCCTTTGCGCGCGTGTATCCGCGCATGTCCAGTCAGGCCCGCCTGATCCGCACGGCAGAGGATTCGCCCAGCGGAACATCGTTTGAGACCTATCTGCGCGGGGAGCTGGGCACCTATTCCGAGGCGACGCTGCAGGCCTATCAGAAAATGATCGATGACTATGTGCAGCGCGGCGAGAACATCACGACGGCGGCCATGCAACACACGGCGCTGCTCTACGGTTACGAGAGTTTGGCGGCGGCGGAACAGAAGCTGCAGTAAGGCAGGCTGTAGAGCCTCATTTGGCTTCGCTCTTCACGATGCCTGCCTGAAGAAGCCCGACAGATGAGGATCTTCAGGCAGGCGATGAACGCCCTTTATTTTCCGGCCAGAGCGGCACGAACCGCGTCTTCAAGTTTTCCGAAACCATCAGAAACGTCGATCAACTTGCCGTCGAGGAAGAAGGCTGGCGTGGTCTGCAGGCCGCTTTGCTCCCCCGCCCGCCGGTGTTCCTGCACGCGCTGAGTGTAGATCCGGTCCGCCATTTCGCCGTTGAAGCGGATCATGTCGAGTTCGATTGATTCGGCATAGGCGGCAAGGTCCGGCAAAGTCAGCTTGTGGATCTGGCTGAAAAGCAGTTGGTGCATGGGCCAGAACTGGCCTTGTGCCGCCGCGGCTTCGGCTGCCTCGGCGGCCAGTTCGGCGTGGGCGTGCAATTCGACCAGCGGGTAGTGGCGGAACACGAAGCGCAAGCGCGGGCCAGTGGTTGCGATCAGACCTCGCACCAGCGGTTCGGCGCGGATGCAGGCGGGGCATTCGTAATCGCCATATTCGAGCAGGGTCACGCTGGCGTGGGATTCGCCCAGGCTGTGCTCGGTCGCGGCCAGCGCGGCTTCAGGCGCGTCGACGGTATCTTCGGCGTAAATCATGAGGCGGCACCTTTGCTGGTCTGGAGCGTGGCGCGCAGAGTGATCTCGGGCACGCTCGCCAGCGCCTTGGACAGCGGGCAGTCGCGCTTGGCTTGCTCGGCAATTTCCTGGAAGCGGGCATCGTTGATCCCGGGCACGCTGGCCGTCAGGCTCAGGGCGATTCGGTCGATCACGAAGGCGTCGCCTTGCTGGGTCAGGCGCACCTTGGCCTGGGTGTCGATCACGGCGCTGGGGAATCCGGCTTTTTCGCAGGCAAAAGAGAAGGCCATGGTGAAACAGGCTGCATGCGCTGCGCCGAGGAGTTCTTCGGGGTTGCTGCCTTTGCGCTCATCCTCGAAGCGGCTCGCAAAGCCGTAGGGATAAGCCTTGAGCGCCGCAGTTTGAGTGCTGATCTGGCCCAGGCCGGCTTTGCCGGAGCCTTCCCAATGTACGTTGGCGGTTTTTTCGGTCATGGTGAAGCCTTTCAAGTAAGGGGTGGGTGGATGAAGCGGCCGGCCTATTTGGGGCGCGGTGGCCGGGTTTGTTTGTCTGGCCGGCTCAGGCGCCCGGCGCGCAGTTCCGCGACCGCGCTGACTACCGCGCGCGCCACGTTGCGGACTTCTTCCTGCATGGCCGTGTCCTTGTCCAGCGCCGCGTGGCTGCCGTAGTAGGACTCGTAGTAGGCGATGTAACGGTCGATTTTGGCGGCCGCGCCGGCATCGATCATGCCCATCCACTCCAGCCAGTCGCACAGATTGCGCCGGTGCACTTCAACGCCGGCCACGTCGCCATGCACCACTACGCCAAAGGCGCGGCCAGCCAGATGCTTGGGGTAGTCCCAGCCTTGTTGTTCGATGAGTCTGGCTTCGGCCAGATGTTTGCCGTGAGTCGTGGTCGGATCGGGATTGCCCCCATCGGCACAGACCATGCGGTCGATCATCTGCTTCAGCGGGCCGGGCGACTGATACCAGTAAGTCGGCGCCAGAATGATTACGGCATGAGCGGCGACCCAGCGCTCGTAGATCTCGGCCATCCAGTCGTCGGCGTGATCGAGGGCGTGATTCGGGTAACAGCTGCAGGGCCAGTGGCACAGCGGCATCGCACTCGACACACAGCCCTTGCACGGCTGAATGCTGCGGCCATATTCGGAAGTGACCAGACTCAGATCCAGCACATCGGCCTCGACGCCGGCCTGCTCCACGATCTGCTGGGCAAGCCCGGTCAAACGCCAGGTTTTCGAGTTCTCGCCCGCGCAACTGCCATCGTTGCGCGCGCTGCCACAGATCAGCAGGACGCGTGAGGGCGCGGCGCTGTCTTCCCAGCGTGCCTGCGCCAGACGCAAACGCTTGCGGGTTTCCAGCCACTGCACCGATATCTGATAGCTCGGGTCGGCAAACTCCGGCCCCGCAGCCTGGGTGATCGGCGCCTTGCGCCCGTCCTGAATGGCTTGCCAGGCAATCTCTTCGAGGCGGGCAATCGCTTCCTGCTCGACCGCATAAGCCGGGTCGTAGAAGCGGACCTGATAGAGCGTATGAAACTGCTCGCGCGTCAAAGGCGCCGGGGCCTGTCCCGTCCGGATTTCGCTCATGTCCATTCCTCGCTGCAGATGCCGTCAGGCAATGACGCGATCTGCGTGCCCGGCAGCACAGTCGCGCCGGTACGACGCACATCGAGGCGCAATGGTCGCAGTCAGGAAACGGGAGGTCTGTTTGCCAGCGTACAAAGCTCATTCATGCGCTGCACGGGACGCGAGAAGGAATGATCCGAGGTGCAGAGGGATTACGGCGATGTGGGGCAGGGTGCCCGAAGAACCGCACCCCGCCAGGCTGCGCACGATGCCATGCTGAAGAGGCTTGCTGGGGGCGGCTCTTCAGGTAGGGGCCTAAAACGGCCCCTTCAGCGGATGCACGGTGCCGCCGTTTTTGGGCGCATCAAGGTGCGCGCGCTCCTCGATACAAGCCAACCCGCCCATGTCGTAGTCGCGGCACACGTCCGGCCGGCGCTCGTAGATCGTGCACAGCATCGTGTCGCGATTCAGCGCCACGCACCAGCCATCGTCGAGGCGACGCATCACCTCGCCGCCCCATTCATCTTCATGCGTCAGGTGGCGCGGCACGCTGTCCTCGCCCATCAGGATCACTTCCAGCTGACAGCAGCAGGCCCGGCAGGTGGAACAGCTGACGCTGGGGTCGATGAAGGCGGCGTCGGAAGGGTAGGTGGAACTCATGGCGGGCATTGTCCCACGCCGGCCGCCATTCCCGTTCCTGAAAAACCGGTTCAGGACGCCCGCAGAATTGGGTCAGCCGCGAGCATCTGGTTGATCAGCGCGCTGGCGGCATCTGATCACGCTGCTGAGTAGCCGCTTGAACGTTTGACATGAAAGGCGCTTTGAGGCCGTAGGCCGGAAAGCGTCCTCTCGATGGAAGGTTAGGCGCTTCTTATGGGCATGTGCCGTTTTCTTTGTCTTCAGACAACACGGTGAACCTCACCAATTACGAAGCGTTCAGCCTCAGCGCTAAGATCGAAACGTACTTCTCCTGGCAACCCATCTGCATCTACGTAGTTGATGGTTGCAATGGTTGGGTTTGGACTCGCCTTGAAACTAAGGCTGATGACTTCCCCGTTGGAGACGATGGCTTGGTTGTGAAATGAGAACCCATCTAGCTCTGGATCGACTCTCATCCTGAATTTGGTTGCGGTATTCCCGACATTCACCAACTTAATCTTGTATTCAGTCGTTCCACCGCTTCGTATAGTAGTGGAGTGCTGAGGAATAAACTTTGGTCGCGCTGCGTCTCGTCGTCTTTCGCGCTCATCCTCCAGCGCGCGCAGTTCTTGCTGCATCTGCTCGCGACTTACTGCGACAAGCTGACTCTGCTGCTCGACGGAGTTCTTTAGTTCTTCCGCTTGCAGTCTTAGTGCCTCGGTACTGTGGCGAAGCTCCTCACCTTGCTGCAAGTAACCTAGAACTAGCCAGAGGAAGGCGAGTGGTGCAAAGAACCCTGCAAAGAAATCACCCCATGCATTCAGCTCTGTTGGCTGCTTTTTAGTCAAGAGCATGTATAGCGAGAAGCCCAACCAGCCGACAGTAAAGATCAATCCAGCAACGAAACGCTTGTCTTTCATGGTTCCTCGATTCGCATAGCGCTGCGATGAAGCGCCTAACGTGTTATAGGGCGCAGGTTTGCCTTTAATTATCGGCGTGTGCTCCCTGTTATGGCGCGACCGAATGGCGAAGAATGGCTTCCTTCATTTTGGGGACTCTGCCGGAGAGTCCGCTCATGGCGACAGCCGCCAAATGATCTCAGCGACCAGCACGCCAGCATCATAGCAATAGCGTCGTGATCATGTTGCTCCAGCACGGGTGATCAAGTGCGGCGGCTTGGGCAAGGGCTTGCCTGAAAGCCTTGCTGGGCGGTAATGCAGTTTAGTTAAGCCTCCAAAACACCGTTCGCCCTGAGCGTAGCGTAGCGAAGTCGAAGGGTTGGGGCCCAGCCCTTCATGCTTCGACTTCAGTCGCTTCGCTCTTTACGCTCTGCACGAACGGCTTAACTATGCTGGGCGGCCCTGTTCGGGATGCCTGCCTGTAGAGCGCCACTGCGCGCGGCTTTCAAAGAGGGCTGGCATTCGGGCTGAAGCGCTTTATACTGTGTAAAAAACTACTGTATAAATAATCAGCATTCGCTGGCGCCTGCGTGCCAGGCCGGATCGGAAACCATGGCTGCCGCTGCGCAAATTGCCCCTTCTCTGCAAACCGTTCTGCTGCGCAACGACATCTGGCGTGGCGACCGCTTGGCTATGCCGGGCGAGGCCGGCGTGGCCAGCGGCTTTGCTGCACTGGATGCGGAGTTGCCGGGCGGCGGCTGGCCGCGCGGGGCGCTGAGCGAATTGCTGCTGGAGGCCAGCGGGATCGGTGAGTTGTCGCTGTTGCAGCCGGTGTTGCAGGCCTGCGCGGTGCAGGCGCCGATTGCGCTGATCGCGCCGCCACAGCGCCCGCACGCGCCGGCCTGGGCGGCGGTGCTGCCGCTGGAGCGTCTGTTGCTGGTCGAGGCGCGCGGGGCGGAAGTCGCCTGGGCGGCGGAGCACCTGCTGGCTAGCGGTGCGCTGGGCGCCTTGCTCGTCTGGCTGCCGGCGCAGATCGATACGCGCACTTTGCGCCGCCTGCAAATGGCTGCCGAAGGCCATCCCGCGCCGGCTTTCGTGTTTCGCCCGGCGGCGGCTGCGCGTCAGGCTTCGCCAGCACCCTTGCGTTTGAACCTTGCCGGCTCGGCCGAGGGTTTGCAGCTGCGTGTTTTCAAGCGGCGCGGCCCGCTGAGTTCGCAGACTTTGTGCCTGCCGGTCGCGCGGCCGGTGGCGCAGGCGCGTCTGCTGGCCCGGCTGGCGCCCGCGCAAACGCCACTCGTGGCGCAAGCCGCATGGGCCTGAGCCATGTTGTGGCTGTGCTTGCGTTTTCCTTTGCTGGCGCTGGAGGTCTTTCCGCCCGATGACGGCCCGGTGGTGGTGACGGCGCGCCAGCGCGTCGTGTGCGCCAACGCTGCGGCGCAGGCCGCCGGCATCGCGCCCGGCCTGCGTCTGGCCGCAGCGCTGGGGCTGGCGCCGGGGCTGAACGTGCGCGAACAGCAGGCGCCGCGCGAGGCCGAGTTGCTGCACATGCTGGCGTGCTGGGCCGAAGGTTTTACGCCGCAGGTCAGCGTTGCGCCGCCCGATGAGTTGCTGCTCGAAATCGGCGGTTGCGTGCGCCTGTTCGGCGGCTTGGCCGCCTTGTGCGACAAGGCCCTGGCCGAGTTGCAGGCGCAGGGGCTGACGGCCGTTCAGGCGGTGGCGCCCACGCCGCTGGGCGCGCAGTGGCTGGCGCGCGCCGAGGACGCCGGGCCCTGCGAGAGCCTGCTCGACTTGCCGACGCGGCTCGCCCCTTTGCCACTGGCGGTGCTCGGCGAGCTGGATGGCCCGACGACGCGCACCCTGGCGGCGCTGGGTGTGCGCGCGCTTGGCGATCTGTTCACCTTGCCTGCGGCCGGATTGCGCCGGCGCTTTGGTGGCGCGCTGCCGCTGTGGCTGGCGCAGGCGCGCGGCGAGGTGCCGGATCTGCGTGAGAGTTTCATCTTCCCCGAGCATTTCGAGCAGCGTCTGGAGCTGCCGGCCAAGGTTTCTGACGCCAGCATGCTGCTGTTTGCGGCGCGCCGGCTGATGGCGAGTCTGGCCGGCTGGCTCGCCGCACGCAGTGCGGGTGTGGCGGAGTGCAGCTTGCTGCTGGAACACGAAGACGGCCTGCCGCCGACCGTGCTGACGCTGGCTTTCGCCGAGGCCACGGCCGATCTGGCGCGCCTGGAACGGGTGCTGCGCGAGCGCATCGAGCGCTGCCGCCTGACCGCGCAGGTCTGGCGCCTGCAACTGGTGGCCGCTGCGCCGCAGCCGCTGGCCGGCCGCACGCTGGGCCTTTTCGGACAGGAAGCCGCGCTGGCCCTGGCCCCGGTGATCGAGCGCCTGCGTGCGCGGCTGGGCAAGGACGCCGTGCACGGCCTCACGGCCGTGGCCGATCACCGCCCGGAATGCGCCAGCCGCGTCGTGGCAGAAGGCGCTCCGGCGGCGGCCGGATTGGCGGCGGGTGCGCAGCCCCTGTGGTTGCTGCCCGCGCCGCAAGCCCTGAGCGAGCGCGATGGCGTGCCGCAGCGCGGCGGCAATCTGCTGCGCCTGGCCGGGCCCGCGCGCATCGAAAGCGGCTGGTGGGAGCAGGGCGAACAACGCGAAGCGCGCGCGCTGATCGGCGACGTGCAGCGCGATTACTTCGTCGCCTGCAGCCCGCGCGGCGAGTGGCTGTGGGTGTTTCGCGATGCGCGGGGTTGGTGGTTGCACGGGCTGTTTGCGTGAAAGATCACAAATTTCCCGTCGTTCCCGCGAAGGCGGGAACCCAGAGTCTTTGGGGGGGCGGTGAGTCGCTGGGTCCCCGCCTTCGCGGGGACGACGGTGTTGCTGGTTTGTGTGGGTGTCTGTTGCTTTGGGCGTCTGTCAGCGCGGGAGCGACGGAGTTTGATGGTTTGTTTCGATTGAAGAGGCCGAGGTGATGAGAGAGCGGAATCCGTGTGTCTACATTCTGGCGAGCCAGCGCAACGGCACGCTCTACGTTGGTGTGACTTCCGATCTCATCAAGCGAGTCTGGCAGCACAGGAATGGTGAAGTGGATGGGTTCTCCAAACGTCATGGCGTTAGCCTGCTCGTCTGGTTCGAACAGCACGCGACCATGGACTCGGCGATCACGCGTGAAAAACAAATCAAGAAATGGAACCGGGACTGGAAGCTGCGCCTGATTGAGGAACGTAATCCCTATTGGCATGATTTGTGGGAGCAGGTTTGTGGTTGAACATGCGCATTTTCGTCATTCATGTCACCGACTAATTCTTTCGAGCACAGGCTACGGCGGGAGCCAGCGATCCGCAGAGCGGCAGCGGCCGACAGCAAGCCGTCGTTCCCGCCCCCGACTAATTCTCTCGAGGGCAGGCTGCGGCGGGAATCCAGCGACTGTGGGCGCGCGTGGTAAGTCACTAGGTCCCCGCCTGCGCGGGGACGACGGGAGGGGGCGTGTTCATGTCTAAACTCCCCGATTACGCCGAACTCCACTGCCTCTCCAGCTTCAGCTTCCTGCGGGGCGCCTCGCTGCCGGCGGAGTTGATCCAGCAGGCGGCGCAGCGTGGCTACCGGGCGCTGGCGATCACCGATGAATGCTCGCTGGCCGGCATCGTGCAGGCCTGGCAGGCGCAGCGGGAACTGGAGAAAGCCGGCATCCCGGCGCCGCAGTTGATCATCGGCAGCGAGTTCCGGCTGGCCTGTGGCTTGCGGCTGGTGTTGCTGGCGTGCAATCGCGAGGGCTACGGCAATCTGTCGGCGCTGATCACGTTGGCCCGACGGCGTTCGGAGAAGGGCAGCTATCGCCTGCTGCGAGGTGACTTGGAGGCAATCTCGCCGAGCGGCGCGGTGCCGGATTGTCTGGCGCTGTGGCTGCCCGGCGAAGAATCCGCAGAAGCCGACGGCCACTGGTTGAAAGCGCGCTTTCCGCGCCGTCTGTGGATCGCCGCCGAGTTACTGTGCGGCGCCGATGATGCGGGCTGGCTGGCGCGGCTACGCGCGCTGGGCGCGGCGTGCGAGTTGCCGCTGGTGGCTGCGGGCGATGTGCACATGCATGCGCGCAGCCGTCGCGCGCTGCAGGACACGCTGACCGCGATCCGCCTGCGCACGCCGCTGTTCGAGGCCGGCAAGGCGCTGTTCCCGAATGCCGAGCGCCATCTGCGCACGCGCCTGCGTCTGGCCCGTCTGTACCCGCCAGCGCTGCTGGCCGAAACGCTGAAGATCGCCGCGCTGTGCCGTTTCTCGCCAGCGGAGTTGCGCTACGAATACCCGCAGGAGGTGGTGCCGCCCGGCCACACGCCGACGAGCTGGCTGCGCGCGGCGACCGAAGAAGGCCTGGCGCGGCGCTATCCGCAGGGCGTGCCGGCCAAGGTGCGCGCGGGCGTGGAGAAGGAATTGAGCTTCATCGCCAGCGTGGCGTATGAACCTTTCTTTCTGACCGTGTATGACATCGTTTTGTTTGCACGCTCGCGCGGCATCCTGTGTCAGGGGCGCGGCTCGGCGGCGAATTCCACCGTCTGTTATGCGCTGGGAATCACCGAGGTGGACCCGATGCGCGCCGAGTTGCTCTTCGAGCGATTCCTGTCGAAGGAACGCGATGAGCCGCCGGATATCGACGTGGATTTCGAGCATGAGCGGCGCGAAGAAGTGATCCAGTACATCTATGGCAAGTACGGCCGCGAGCGAGCCGCACTGGCCGCCTCGGTGATCTGCTACCGAACGAAAAGCGCGCTGCGCGATGTGGGCGTGGCGCTGGGTTTTGGCGAAGCCGAGGTGTCGGCGCTGACAAGCTCGCTGGCCTGGTGGGACAAGCGCGAAGAGCTGCCCGAGCGCCTTGCGGCCATCGGCCTGAATCCGACCAGCCCGCGCGTGGCGCGCTGGCTGGCGCTGGCCGAGCAGTTGCGCGGCTTTCCGCGCCATCTCTCGCAGCACGTCGGTGGTTTCGTGATTTCGCGCGGGCCGCTGGCGCGTCTGGTGCCGGTGGAAAACGCGGCGATGGCTGAGCGCTCGGTGATCCAGTGGGACAAGGACGATCTCGAAGCGCTGGGTCTGCTCAAGGTCGATGTGCTGGCGCTGGGCATGCTCACGGTGATCCGCAAGGCGCTGGATCTGGTGGCGCAGCGTCGCGGAGTCCCGTTTGGCATGAGCGACATTCCGGAGGGCGACCGCGCCACTTACGAGATGCTCAGCCGCGCCGATTCGATTGGCGTGTTTCAGGTCGAATCGCGTGCGCAGATGAGCATGCTGCCGCGCCTGAAGCCGCGCCAGTTCTACGATCTGGTGGTGCAGGTGGCAATCGTGCGGCCCGGCCCGATTCAGGGCGACATGGTTCATCCCTACCTGCGCCGGCGCGAAGGCAAGGAGGCCGTGGCGCGTATCAGCCCGGAGATCGACGCAGTGCTGAGCCGCACCTATGGTGTGCCGATTTTTCAGGAGCAGGTGATGCAGCTGGCCATTGTCGCGGCGGGCTTCACGCCTGGCGAAGCCGATCAGCTGCGCCGCGCCATGGCGTCCTGGAAGCAGAAGGGCCACGTCGAGCGTTTCAAGGATAAATTGCGTGCCGGCATGCACGCGAAGGGTCATCCGGCCGAATTTGCTGATGCCTTGTGCCGGCAGATCGAGGGCTTTGGCGAGTACGGCTTTCCCGAGTCGCACGCCGCCAGTTTCGCGCTGCTGGCTTACGTGTCGGGCTGGCTCAAGCGCCACGAGCCGGAGGCCTTCTTGTGCGCACTGCTTGATAGCCAGCCGATGGGCTTCTACGCCCCGGCGCAGCTGCTGCAGGACGCGCGCCGGCATGGTGTGACAGTGCTGCCGGTTGATGTGAATGTGAGTGCGGCGGATTGCATGCTGGAGCCGTGTGCGCCCCGCCGGCCGGCTGTGCGGCTTGGCCTGTTACAGGTGGCCGGCCTGAGCTTTGAATCTGCGCAGGCTATCGTGGCGGCGCGCGCGCAGGGCGCCTTTCGCGATGTGGCGGATCTGGCTGCGCGCGCCGGGCTGGAGGCCGGGCAACTGCGCCGCCTGGCCGAGGCCGATGCGCTTGCCGGTCTGTCCGGTCATCGCCGTGATGCGGCCTGGCAGGTCAGCGGTCTGCACTTGCAGCACGATCTGTTTGAAACCGTGCCGGCGCCCGAAGCGCTGGTCGAATTCGTTGCGCCCAGCGTGGGCCAGAATCTGGTGGCGGACTATGCCAGCCTCGGCATGAGCCTGCGAGCCCATCCGCTCAGCCTTTTGCGCGAGCGCCTCGCGCAGAGGCGCTTCCTGCCTGCGTCTGCAGCCATGCAGGCGGGAGACCGAGCACTGGCGCGGGTCGCGGGCATTGTGACTTCGCGGCAGAAGCCCGGCTCGGCCAAGAGCGTATTCGTTACGCTGGAAGACGAAACCGGCATGCTCAACGTGATCGTTCATCCCTGGCTGGCCGAGCGCCAGCGCCGCGAGTTGCTGGGGGCGCGCCTGCTTGGCGTCTTCGGTCAGTTGCAGTCCGAGGGCGGGGTGGTGCACCTGATTGCCAAGCGCCTGGTTGATCTGACGCCCTGGCTGGGTCGGCTGGATACGACGAGCCGGGATTTCCACTAGTTGCTTTGCACTGTGTCAAATCCCTGTAAAGCCTTGCGTGACATCATCCTTCCGCTTTTTATCGTCCGTTTTCCGGGAATATTGCTGATGAATCAGGGTCTTTGCCTTGATAGTTGGCTGCTATTGCGGGAAAATCGCGGGCTTGCTGGACCGCGTGTCGCTCCCCCTGCGGCGCAACTTAATACTAATCAGGAGATTTGCAATGGCTGCAAAAGACCGTATGGCCGTATTGGCCGCGATGATGGACCAGGCTGTGATTCCGGTGTTTTATGATTCGGACGTCGAAGTTTGCAAGAGCGTTATCCAGGCTTGTGCCAATGGCGGCGCGCCTTGCGTCGAGTTCACCAACCGTGGCGATTTCGCTTCGCACGTGTTTTTTGAAGTCACCAAGTACTTCTCCAAGGCTGATCCGTCCGTGATCATGGGCGTGGGCTCCATCGTTGAAGCCCCGACAGCCGGTATCTATATTGCCAACGGCGCCAAGTTCATCGTCGGCCCGATGCTGAACGCCGAAGTGGCCAAAGTCTGTAACCGTCGTGGCATTCCTTACAGCCCCGGCTGTGGCTCCGCGACCGAAATCGGCTACGCACAAGAGCTGGGCTGCGAAATCGTCAAGGTGTTCCCGGGCGCTTCCGTGGGCGGTCCCGAGTTCGTCAAGAGCGTCATGGGCCCGATGCCCTGGACGCGCATCATGCCCACCGGTGGTGTCGAGCCGACCGAAGAGTCCCTGCGCAAGTGGTATGGCGCCGGCATCGTTGCTTGCGGTATCGGTTCCAACTTGATCACCAAGAAGCTGCTCGACGCCAAGGATTACAAGGGCATCGAAGAAAACGTTCGCAAGACCGTTCAGCTGGTCAAGACCATCAAGGCCGAACTGGCTGCGAAGTAATCTGTTTTGAATTCTGTCGGGCCGCTCAGCGCAAGCTGCGCGGCCCGCAGTACGAACATCGACTCCACTCACATCACAGGATAAAAAATGTCTTCTGAACTGATCATCAAATCTGCCGCCGAAACCAAGTGGGACTGCGTGTCCTTCGGTGAAGTCATGCTGCGTTTCGACCCGGGCTTCGGCCGCGTGCGTAACTCCCGCCAGTTCCAGGTGTGGGAAGGCGGCGGCGAGTACAACGTCGCTCGCGCCATGAAGAAGTGCTGGGGCAAGCGCGCTGCAGTCGTCACGGCTCTGCCGAAGAACGACCTGGGCTGGCTGGTTGAAGATTTCATCATGCAGGGCGGCGTGGACATGTCCCACGTCATCTGGCGCGATTTCGACGGTCTGGGCAAGAACACCCGCGTCGGTCTGAACTTCACGGAAAAGGGCTTCGGCATCCGTCCGGCTCTGGGTTGTTCCGATCGCGGCCACACGGCTGCTTCGCAAATCCGCCCGGGTGAAGTGAACTGGGAAAAGCTGTTCGGTGAAGAAGGCGTGCGCTGGTTCCAGACCGGCGGCATCTTCGCCGCGCTGGCCTCGAACACCGCTGAAGCCGTGATCGAAGCCGTTGAATGGGCCAACAAGTTCGGCACCGTCGTGGCCTATGACCTGAACTACCGCGCTTCCCTGTGGAAGAGCCAGGGTGGCAAAGAAGGCGCGCAGAAGATCAACCGCAACATCGCCAAATATTGCGATGTGATGATCGGCAACGAAGAAGACTTCACCGCCTGTCTGGGCTTCGAAGTGGAAGGCGCCGACGAGCACCTGACCAACATCGAAACCGACAGCTTCAAGAAGATGATTCAAACCGCTGTCGCCGAGTTCCCGAACTTCAAGGTGGCTGCCACCACCCTGCGCAACGCCAAGACCGCGACGATCAACGACTGGTCCGCACTGTGCTATTACCAGGGCGAGCTGTATCAGTCCATGAAGCGCGAAAACCTGGAAATCTATGACCGCGTCGGTGGCGGTGATGGTTTCGCTTCCGGTCTGGCCTATGGCTTCCTGGAAGGCAAGGGCCCGCAAGCTGCCGTCGAATACGGCGCAGCGCACGGCGCACTGGCCATGTCCACCCCGGGCGATACCTCCATGGTTCGCGTGGAAGAAGTTGAAGCTGCAATGAAGGGCAAAGGCGCTCGCGTCATTCGATAAATTTGCGCATTGCGCTACTGCGCGGGCCGATCTCGAAACTCCGGTGCTCAACGTACTCACGTACGTATCCGCTCCTCGTTTCGACCTCGACTCCGCTCGCTACGCGCCCTGCACAAATCTGACGGTTGGGTTGTAAATCAAAAAACCCGCAGGCAATGTCTGCGGGTTTTTTGTTGGGAAACATGAAAGAGAGTGTCACGCCATGACCTGGCAAGAATTCAAACAGAACTATCTGGTGCGTTTCTGGGCGCCTGTGCCTGCGGTGCTCGCGGCGGGCGTGCTCTCGGCGTATTACTTCGGCATCACCGGCACCTTCTGGGCCGTGACTGGCGAATTTACGCGCTGGGGCGGGCATCTGCTACAGGCCTTCGGCGCTCAGCCTGAAAGCTGGGGCTACTTCAAGGTGATCGGGCTGGCGGGTACGCCGTTGGATCGCGTCGACGGCATGATGATCATCGGCATGTTTGCCGGGTGTCTCTCTGCCGCGTTGTGGGCCAATAACGTCAAGTTGCGTATGCCGCAGCACCGCATCCGCATCGTACAGGCGGTCGTCGGCGGCATGATCGCCGGTTTTGGCGCGCGGCTGGCGATGGGCTGCAACCTCGCGGCTTTCTTCACCGGCATTCCGCAATTTTCCCTGCATGCCTGGTTTTTCATGCTGACGGCGGCGGCCGGCTCCTGGTTCGGTGCGCGCTTCACCATGCTGCCGGTATTTCGCATTCCGGTGAAGCTGCAGAAGGTGTCGGCCGCCCAGCCGCTGACGCAGCATCCCGATCACGCCGCACGGCGTTTCCGCTTGGGCATGCTGGTATTTGTTGGCGTCGTCTTGTGGGCTGTCGCTACCACCTTTTCTGCACCCAAGCTCGGGTTGGCGGCCTTGTTCGGCGTGGCCTTCGGCTTGATCATCGAGCGTGCGCAGGTGTGTTTCACTTCGGCCTTCCGTGATCTGTGGCTCACCGGCCGCACCCAGATGGCCAAGGCCATCCTGATCGGCATGGCCGTGAGCACCATCGGTGTGTACAGCTACGTGCAGCTCGGCGTGCCCGCCAAGATCATGTGGATGGGGCCGAATGCCGTCATCGGCGGGCTACTCTTTGGCTTCGGTATCGTGCTGGCGGGTGGCTGCGAAACCGGCTGGATGTATCGCGCGGTGGAAGGACAGGTGCATTACTGGTGGGTCGGGCTGGGCAACATCATCGGCGCCACCGTGCTGGCCGCCATGTGGGATGACATTGCCCCGGCGCTTGCCACCAGCTATCCCAAGACCAATCTGCTGGAAGTCTTCGGTCCGCAAGGTGGTCTGATCGTGACTTATTTGTTGCTCGCGCTGGCCATGCTGGCCGTATTGGCCTGGGAGAAACACTTCTTCGCCCGTAAAGCCGCAAAAGATACCCTTGCCAAGGAGGCTGTATGAACAAGCCCGTTTACGTTCCCGACTATCGTTTGGATATGGTCGGTGAGCCCTGTCCTTATCCTGCGGTCGCCACGCTGGAAGCTATGCCGCAGCTCAAACCCGGCGAGATTCTGGAGGTGGTCAGCGACTGCCCGCAGTCCATCAACAACATTCCGCTGGATGCGAAGAATCACGGTTATGAAGTGCTGGAAATTCAGCAGGATGGCCCGACCATCCGTTATCTGATCCGGCGTTGAAGCGCAGGCAATAGTGAAATAGCCCGCCGGCGGAAAAACGGTGGGCTTTTTCTTGTCTGTAGTGCTGTGTTGGGGCGCTGAGAGGCTCGGCCTGAAGAGGCTTTCTGCTGCTTGTTCTTCAGCGTGCCTGCCTGCACAGCAAGGCGGGGTGAGGCTGTGCAACAGGCCTGCTCGAAGACGCCCGCTGCATGCGGCTCTTCATGTGTTTGTCCGCTGGCGCGCGATAGCGGCTATCATCGCCGCGCCCCCGTTAGCCCAGAACAAGACATGCCTACCCCAGAGACCTTGTCGCCCGAGTCGGCGATTTTTCACATTTCCTTTTACAAATTCGTTGCCCTGCCTGATCCCGAGGCAGTGGTGGAAACCCTGTGTGAGCTGACCGAAGGTTTGCTTGGCAGCATCCTGGTGGCGGGTGAGGGCATCAACGGCATGCTTGCAGGTAGTGCGCTGGCGCTGGATGCGTTCGAGCGTCAGTTGGCGACCGATCCGCGTCTGGCGGGAAAATTCGTTGGCCTGCATTTCAAGCGCAGCCCGTGCAGGACGGCACCTTTCGGCAAGATGAAGGTACGGCTGAAGGCGGAGATTCTGCCGCTGGGTGTGCCGGGTGTGGATGCGACTGCGCAGACCGGTATCGACCTGAATCCGCAGCAATGGCGCGAGCTGATTGCGCAGGATGATGTGGTGTTGATCGATAACCGCAACAGTTTTGAATTCCGTCTGGGTCACTTCAACAAGGCCATCGATCCGCTGGTGAATAACTTCCGCGACTTCCCGCGTTATGTTGAGGCGCATCTGGATGAGTGGAAGAGCGAGGGCAAGCGTGTGGCCATGTATTGCACCGGAGGCATCCGCTGCGAGAAGACCAGCGCCTGGTTGCTGGATCGTGGGCTGACGGTGTATCAGCTCGAGGGCGGCATTCTGAATTTTTTCGAGAAAATGCCGGATGCCGAGGCGGACTGGCAAGGCGAGTGTTTCGTCTTCGATCGGCGCGTCGCGCTCGATACGCATCTGCAGGAAACCGCCACGACCGTGGAGGATGTGTATGTCGATGCGCCAGGTGAGCAATGGCGGCTGGCGCGTGCGCAACGTCTGGATCAGGAGCCGGAGGGGGCTGCAGATCGGGATGCTGAGATTTCGTAAGCAGCCTGCGCAAATAAAAATGCCGCCAAGCTGACTTGGCGGCATTTTTTCGAGCAGCCCTTTTCAGGCTTGCCGGATATTACGGCTTGGCGATTTCAAAGTCGGCCATGGCCTTGGCACAGTTCGCGGCAGCTGTTTCAGCTGCTTTTACCATTGATGCGGGGGCGCCCGTTGGAGCCTTGGCGCCCGTGCACAGGTACAGTGGCTTGCCTTTGAGTGCCCATTGGCTCATGCCGTCAGTGCGCTCGATGATCTTGTAGTCACCAATATCTGCGTCATCAGGCGTCGGAAACAGAGGGCCAAACACTTTGAGGCAGTCGCGTACGCATGCGCTCTCATTGGGCTTGGTGTCCTTCTTGTAGAAGTACAGTGTTTCGCCGCTGGTGCTGACCAGCATGTCGCCCTTGACGATGGCAGGGGCGACAGCTTCCGGAACGGAGGGAGTTGAACTGCATGCAGACAGCAGTGCGAGAGAGAGCGATGCAACGACGAGGCTAAGCTTTTGCTTCATATGTGTGTCCTCCTGGTGTGTTGTCAAACAAACTCTGGGTCATTTTGGGACGCCAATCGGCATTATTCCAAGTACTGCGCGCTTTCTCAATGGATAATTGCAGCAGGTGACGATTGTGCAACAGTATCCGACGTCAGCTTCCAGTTGTTCTGCCAGGCAGCGCGTACGGCGTTGGGATATTCTGCTTTGCCTAGGCTGCCGTTGTAACGCCCCAGTGCTCGGTATAAATCCCCTTTTTCAATGTCGAGATAGTGACGCAGGATCGTGCAGCCGAAACGCAGGTTGGTGCGCAAGTGAAACAAATTTTGATCCGGAGCGCCAATCTGTTTTACCCAGAAGGGCATGATCTGCATCAGCCCGCGTGCGCCAGCGCTGGATACTGCGTATTTGCGAAAGCCACTTTCCACCTGGATCAGACCCAATACCATTTGTGGGTCGAGGCCTGCCCGTTGCGCTTCGTAATAGACTGTTTTGAGGAGATCAATGCGTTCCTGTGGATCAGGCATTTTGCGAGCGAGCCGTGGAACCATCTCGTTAAGCCAGCGTAGTTTGCTGTCGAGAGACGAGAAAATCGGCTCAGGCGAAGCCCGGTCGCTGACCGCCGCATGCAGGGCAGCCTGTACGCTGGCTGCGAGCTCCTCTTCTTTTTGCGCCCCCGCCCAAGCTGGCGCGCAAAGCAGAACAAAGAAGAGGGCTGCGAGGCGTTGAAGCATTTTGATGTTCACTGCCCGAGCTTGGTTTTGATGAAGGAGACGATATCCGTGATGTTTACTTTGGTGGCTTCGGTATCACGACGGCCCTGATATTCGGCCTGGCCTTCTTTCAACCCGCGATCACCAATGACGACGCGATGTGGCACGCCAACCAGCTCCCAGTCGGCGAACATGACGCCAGGGCGTTCGTCACGGTCATCAATGATGACGTCGATGCCGGCGGCAAGCAGTTCGGCGTGAAGAGCATTGGCGGCATTACGAACGGCTTCAGAACGGCTCCATCCCATTGGGCAGATCACGATCTGGAACGGGGCGATGCTGTCGGGCCAGATGATGCCGCGGTCATCGAAATTCTGTTCGATGGCGGCTCCCATGATGCGGGTGACGCCCACGCCATAGCAGCCCATCTCCATGATCTGCTCCTTGCCATCTTCGCCAATGAATTTGCAGCCCATGGCTTCGGAGTAGCGCGTACGCAGCTGGAAAATGTGGCCGACTTCGATGCCGCGACAAATGGCTAACTGGCCTTTACCGTCGGGCGAGGGATCGCCTGCCACGACATTGCGGATGTCTGCGAATTCGGGCTCAGGAAAATCGCGGACAAGGTTGGCGCCGGTGAAGTGGTAGTCGTTTTCATTGGCGCCGATGACAAAATCTGCCATTGCGCTTACTGCACGGTCAGCATAAATGCGGCCTTTGAAACCGATTGGCCCGAGCGAGCCGGGTTCGCTGCCGAAGGCGTCGCGGATGGTGGTGGGGGAGGCGAAACGCAAGGGCGAAAAAACGCCAGCCAGTTTGCTGGCCTTCACTTCGTTCAGCTCGTGGTCACCGCGCAGCAGCAGCAAGACCGGAATGCCATCCTCACCGTCGACGACGACGGACTTGAGTGTCTGTGTGGCTGAGAGCTTGAGGAAGGCCGCCAGTTGTTCAATGGTCTTGGCGCCGGGCGTGTGAACTTTGACAAGTTCAGCCTGGGCTGTCGGCCGGACTGCCGCTGGCGCCATGGCTTCTGCCAGTTCGACATTGGCGGCGTATTCGGAGTCGGGATTGTAGGCAATCGCGTCTTCGCCGGTCTCGGCAATTACGTGGAATTCGTGCGAGCCAGTGCCGCCGATAGCGCCTGTGTCGGCTGCCACGGCACGGAACTCAAGGCCCAGGCGGGTGAAAATCCGCGAATAGGCGCTGAACATGTTCTGGTATTCGCGTTGCAGATCTTCAAAGCTGGTGTGGAAGGAGTAGGCATCCTTCATCGTGAACTCGCGGCCACGCATGATGCCGAAGCGCGGGCGGCGCTCGTCACGGAACTTGGTCTGGATCTGATAGAGATTCTTTGGCAGTTGGCGATAACTGCGCAAATCCTGACGGACGATGTCGGTCACTACTTCTTCGGAAGTTGGCTGGATGATGAAGTCGCGATTGTGGCGATCCTTGAAGCGCAACAACTCGTCGCCCATCTTGTCGAAGCGGCCCGTTTCGTGCCACAGCTCGGCCGGTTGCACGACCGGCATTGACAGCTCGATCGCGCCGGCTCGATTCATTTCCTCGCGGATCACGTTCTCGATCTTGCGGATGACGCGCAGCCCCATCGGCATGTAGTTATAGATGCCCGCAGATAGTTTTTTGATGAATCCGGCACGCATCATCAGTTTGTGGCTGACGATCTCGGCGTCGGACGGAGCTTCTTTGAGGGTGGAGATGTAAAACTGGCTGGCACGCATGGTCTGGGAGGGGCGCTGATCGTGAAAAGAGGGTGAATTGTACCCGAGCGGCTGTATTGGCGGACATGGCGGAGCCGGGTGGTTTCCTTGGGCGGTGATCTGTGAAAGAATCGGTTCAACGTTCAACATTCAGGTGATTCATCATGCTCGACCGGGACGGTTATCGCCCCAATGTCGGCATCGTCATCGTCAACTCGAACAACGAGGTATTCTGGGGCAAACGCATCCGCGAACATTCTTGGCAGTTTCCACAAGGTGGCATCAAGCAGGGTGAATCACCCGAGCAGGCGATGTTCCGTGAACTCTACGAGGAAGTTGGCTTGCGTCCCGAGCATGTGCGTGTGCTCGCCCGGACTCGTGACTGGTTGCGCTATGACGTGCCCAAACACTGGATCAAGCGCGAATGGCGCACGACATACCGTGGACAGAAACAGATCTGGTTTCTGTTACGTCTGGCTGGTCGCGATTGCGATGTTGATCTGCGCGCCAGCGGGCATCCCGAGTTCGACGCCTGGCGTTGGACCGGATTCTGGGTGCCACTGGAGTCGGTAATCGAGTTCAAGCGTGGTGTTTATCGCTTGGCGCTCAATGAATTGGCCGACATCCTGTTTCATGGGGATGTACAGGCCCGACCGCGCGGCTATGAGCTTGATGTGGCGGGAAGCCAGTGAGTCCGTTTTCCATGCTCGACAAAGCGGTTCTGCATTTTGATCGCGTTCTGCGCACGCTCGCCGCGCCGCCACGTTCCGCCCGCCCGACCCCGGGCGCCGACTTGCCTGAGTGCGAAATGGCCGAAGCCGAGCGGCGTCACACTGCGGGGCTCATGCGCGTCAATCACGTCGGTGAAGTTTGTGCTCAGGCCTTGTATCAAGGCCAGGCGCTGACGGCACGTTCGGATCATGCGCGTGCGGCGCTGGACAAGGCTGCTGATGAAGAAACCGAGCATCTGGCCTGGACGCACCAAAGGATCAAGGAATTGGGTGGGCGAGTCAGCCTGCTTAACCCTTTGTGGTACGGCGGCGCTTTGTCGATCGGTGTGGCGGCAGGGCTGGCAGGGGATAAATGGAGTCTCGGGTTTCTTGCTGAAACAGAGCGACAGGTAGAAGCCCATCTGGGTTCACACCTTCAAAAAGCTGCGGCCCAGGATTTGCGGACCCGCAGCATTCTTGATCAGATGCAGCGCGATGAAGCTGCACATGCCGAGATGGCAGTCCAGCTTGGCGCGCACGCATTGCCGGTTCCTGTGCGCATGGCGATGAAGCTGGCGTCGCGCGTGATGACGACGCTGGCCTATCGTATATAAGCCAGCGCAAGCGTCATCAGGGCGCCGTTGCTGCAGTCTCGATGATCTCGAAATCGTGGCTGATCTCCGCTGTTTTGCCGAGCATGATCGACGCAGAGCAGTACTTGTCGGAAGAGAGCTTGATGGCTCGTTCAACGACTTCCGGTTTAAGGCTCTGTCCGCTGACTACATAGTGATAGTGGATGCGGGTAAAAACCTTGGGGTCGGTTTCAGCGCGCTCCGCACTCATGCGTACTTCGCAGCCATTCACGGCGTGCCGGCCGCGTTTGAGGATGAGTACGACATCATAGGCGGTGCAGCCGCCGGCGCCGACCAGAATCAATTCCATGGGGCGTGGCGCCTGATTCGTGCCGCCGAGCTCGCCTGCGCCTTCCATGGCAACCTGATGACCGCTACCTGTCGTCGCGCTGAAGGACGCGTCTCCGGTCCATTTGACTGTGCATTCCATGCTGAAATCTCTGTAAGTGGTGGGTTTGAGAGTGTAGCGGCAGGCGAAGATTTGCGGGGTTTCTGTCCGCAAGCCCGCTGTATCAGGGCTTCGTAAGACTTTGTGGCAGCAGGGCCGTCTTTGATAAGCGTGATTTATTTACTTATAGAAACATTCTCCATGCGTCAAACAAATAGATCTTGCAACGCAACATCGGGCTGACACATAATGGAACTGTGCTGATCGACATGCCTTGCATGTGCCGGATCAGAAGATTGTCTCCTCCACCCTCCTCCTTTGGTGTGGACTTGGCGCAGCCCCACAAGGGCTGCGTTTTTTTATTCCGAATTCACGGTGAAGCACGAACAGGTCGGGCGAATGCTTGGGCTGCAGAGTTTTGCTGAATGCGCAGATCTTGTTTGACAGCGCTGTTTGAACAGGCATATACTTGCCGACTTTCCGCGCACGGGTGTCCGTGCGACGCACAACAAGACAAGACAAGAGGAAACTCTGTGATGAAGACCTTTTCCGCCAAGCCGCATGAAGTGACGCACGATTGGTTCGTCGTCGATGCGACTGACAAAGTGCTCGGTCGTTTGGCTAGCGAGATCGCTCGCCGCCTTCGCGGCAAGCACAAGGCTATTTATACGCCGCACGTTGATACCGGCGACTTTATTGTCGTCGTTAATGTTGAGAAGTTGCGCGTTACGGGTGACAAAGCCCAAGACAAGAAGTACTACAGCCATACCGGTTATCCGGGCGGCATCAACGAAACCAACTTCACCAAGCTGCAACAGCGCTTCCCGGCGCGTGTGCTTGAGAAGGCCGTCAAGGGCATGTTGCCCAAGGGTCCTCTCGGCTACGCCATGCTCAAGAAGCTCAAGTGCTATGCTGGCGCTGCGCATCCGCACGCTGCACAGCAGCCCAAGGTGCTGGACATCTAATTCAGGAGCGATAGAGTATGCCCGTCGGTCAATATAATTACGGTACGGGTCGTCGCAAGACGGCTGTTGCCCGTGTCTTCATCAAAGCTGGTTCTGGCAAGATTGTTGTCAACGGCAAGCCTGTTGATGAGTTCTTTTCGCGTGAAACCGGTCGTATGATCGTTCGTCAGCCGCTTCAGCTGACCGAAAACGTTTCGACCTTTGACATCATGGTTAACGTTATCGGTGGTGGTGAGTCTGGCCAAGCCGGTGCGGTGCGTCACGGCATTACGCGTGCCCTGATCGACTTCAGCCCTGAGCTGAAGCCGGTTCTGAAGAAGGCTGGTTTCGTGACACGTGATGCGCGTGAAGTGGAACGTAAGAAAGTCGGCTTCCGCAAGGCACGTCGGCGTAAACAGTTCTCCAAGCGCTAAGCGCAGGGGAATTGCCCAAAGAACCCGCTTCGGCGGGTTTTTTGTTGCCCAGTTTTTCGTGCGTGCGTGCGTGTTGTCAATGTGGAAAAGGCCGCAATTGCGGCCTTTTGTCATTCTGGTGACGCAAAACTCACATGGGTTGTGTGCGTTTGTCGTGCTCGATCAGCGCGTAAGCCGAATGGTTGTGGATGGATTCGAAATTTTCGGATTCGACGACATAGGCATCGATGCGCACTTCGGCATTCAGGCGTCCTGCTACGTCGCGTACGAGATCTTCGACAAACTTTGGATTGTCGTAGGCGCGTTCGGTGACGTATTTTTCATCCGGGCGCTTGAGCAGGCCGAATAACTCACACGAAGCCTCTGCCTCGGCCAGTTCGACCAGTTCCTCGATCCAGACCAGCGTATTGGTTTTCGCCGTGATGGTGACGTGTGAGCGCTGGTTGTGCGCACCGTAAGCCGAAATTTTCTTGGAGCAGGGGCACAGGCTGGTAACGGGGACGATGACCTGCATGGTCAGTGAGAAGTTGCCACCTGCGACAATTTCGCCAATGAAGCGGATGTCGTAGTCCATCAGGCTTTCGACCCCGGAAACAGGGGCTGTTTTGTTGATGAAGTAGGGGAAGCGCATTTCCAGGTGGCCGGTTTCGGCCTCCAGGCGCTTGACCATTTCACGCAGCATCGGCTCGAAGGATTCGACCGAAATTTCACGATCTTGGCTGTTCAGGATCTCCACAAAGCGCGACATGTGGGTGCCCTTGAAATTGTGGGGCAGGCCGACATACATGTCGAACGTGGCAATGGTGTGCTGTATTCCATGGCCGCGATCCATAACGCGTACAGGATGGCGGATGGATTTGATGCCAACTTTGTTGATGGCCAGGTGGCGGCGATCTTCAGAGCCTTGGACGTCGGGGATTGTTGTGTCTGGGGAATTCATGGGGGCCTTGTCGATTCACCCTGTGCTTGAGGGCGAGGGTGGTTTTTGTATCAGTCTCAAGTGTAAGTCTATAAATCCTGAGTGAAAAACTCAACTATTCTTGGTCTTAGCTTTTGGCTATTGCCGCATGCAGGCGGATTCGCGCGAGGATTGCAGGCGCGTCCAGCCCTGCATCATGCAGAAGTTGTGCCTGATCTCCGTGATCAATGAAGTGGTCGGGCAAACCCATGCGCAGCAGGGAGGTTTTCAGTCCTGCCTCTTCCAGCACGCGCGCCACTTCACTGCCGGCGCCGCTGATGACGGCATTTTCTTCCAAGCTGACCAGCAGCTCATGGCTGGCAGCGAGTTCACGAATCAGTGCCGCGTCAATCGGCTTGGCAAAACGCATGTTGGCGACCGTCGCACCGATTTCTTCACCGACTTTGATGGCTTCATGCAGCAGTGTGCCGAAGGCGAGTAGGGCTACTTTGCTGCCTTGACGACTGATAGCGCCTTTGCCGATAGGGAGCGCCTGCATTTCGGCGGCGGGGGCAATGCCATTGCCGCTGCCGCGCGGATAGCGCACGGCGCTGGGGCCGTTGTGTTGATAGCCCGTTGTGAGCATCTGGCGACATTCGTTCTCGTCGCTGGGCGTCATGACGATCAGATTTGGCACGCACAGCAGAAAAGACAAGTCGAAGGCGCCGTGGTGCGTGGCGCCATCAGCGCCGACCAGACCGCCGCGGTCTATCGCCAGCAAGACCGGTAGGTTCTGCAATGCGATGTCGTGGATCAGCTGATCGTAGGCGCGTTGCAGGAAGGTGGAGTAGATCGCCACGACCGGCTTCATGCCTTCGCAAGCCAGGCCGGCAGCGAAGGTCAGCGCGTGCTGTTCGGCGATGCCAACGTCAAAATAACGCTGGGGGAATTCCTGCTCGAAGCGCACCAGACCCGAGCCTTCGCGCATGGCAGGGGTGACCGCCATCAGACGCTCGTCCTGTTTGGCCATGTCACACAGCCAGTCCGAGAAAACCTGGGTAAAGGTCAGCTTGCCGCTGCTCTTGCCTGTCTGAATGCCGGCGGTGCGATCAAATTTTCCGACGCCGTGATACAGGACCGGATCGGCCTCGGCGAGTTTGTAGCCTTGGCCTTTGCGCGTGATTACGTGCAGGAACTGCGGCCCCTTCAGGTTGCGGATGTTCTGCAAGGTGGGGATCAGGGCATCGAGATCGTGGCCATCAATGGGGCCGATATAGTTGAAACCGAATTCTTCGAACAGGGTGCTGGGCGTGACCAGGCCTTTGACGTGCTCTTCAACTTTTCTGGTCAGCGACGGGCCCAGTACCCGTTCGCCTGCGCGGCGTGCGGCGGCGTAGGTCCGGCCTGAAAGCATGCGTGCGAGGATCTTGGTCAGTGCGCCCACCGGCGGTGAAATCGACATTTCATTGTCGTTGAGCACCACCAGCAGATTGGCATCCAGTACGCCACCGTTGTTGAGCGCCTCAAAAGCCATGCCGGCCGACATGGCACCGTCACCAATCACGGCGATGCCATGACGATCTTCCCCCTTGCGTTGCGCGGCTACGGCCATGCCGAGCGCGGCGGAAATCGACGTCGAGGAGTGGGCGGTGCCGAAGGTGTCGTATTCGCTTTCGCTGCGACGTGGAAACCCGGAGATTCCCTTGTACTGGCGCAGGCTGGCCATGGCTTCTCGGCGACCGGTGAGGATCTTGTGGCCGTAGGTCTGATGACCGACGTCCCAGACGATGCGGTCTTCCGGCGTGTTGAACGCGTAGTGCAGGGCAATCGTCAGTTCGACGGTGCCGAGGTTGGACGATAGGTGGCCGCCGGTTTTTGATACGGACTCGACCAGAAAGGCGCGCAGTTCTTCAGCTACTTGTGGCAGTTGCTTGCGATCAAGCTGGCGCAGATCGCTCGGCGAATTGATCGTTTTCAGCAGCGGATAGGAGTTCATGAGTCGGGGCTTTGCCTTGTAATTATCTGTGTGTGCGGCGGATCAGAACTGGCGGCTGACGATGTAGTGCGCCAGCTCACGCAGGCAGGCGGCACGGTCGCCAAAACTGGAAAGTGCGTCCGTGGCTTCTGCAGCGAGTTCCGTGGCCAGTGCTTTGGATTCGGAAAGCCCCAAGATGCTGACGTAGGTGGGCTTGTTGTTGGCAGCATCCTTGCCGGCCGTCTTGCCCAGCGTAGCGGTGTCGGCCACCGCGTCGAGCACGTCATCGACGACCTGGAACAGCAGGCCGATGCATTTGGCGTAACGGTCGAGGTGCTGCAACTGTTCGTCGCTGACTTCGCCAGACAGTGCGCCGAGCAAAACGGCGGCGCGGATCAGCGCGCCGGTTTTGTGCAGATGCATCACTTCCAGCTCGGCGCGGGAGAGTTCCTTGCCGACCGAGGCCAGATCGATGGCCTGGCCGCCGGCCATGCCGCGCGAGCCGGAGGCTTGCGCCAGCGTGTGGATCGCGCGCAATTGGCGCGCCGGATCGGCAAACAGGCCGGGGGCGGAAAGGATGTCGAAGGCCTGTGTTTGCAGTGCATCACCGACCAGCAGGGCGGTGGCCTCGTCGTACTGCACATGCACGGTGGGTTTGCCGCGGCGCAGTGCGTCGTCGTCCATACAGGGCATGTCGTCATGCACCAGCGAGTACACGTGGATGCATTCCACGGCGCAGGCGGCTGCGTCCAGCGTCTTTGCTGCAGCATTGGCCAACTCGCCCGCCGCGTAGGCCAGCAGCGGGCGTACCCGCTTGCCGCCCCCCAGCGTGGTGTAACGCATGGCTTCGTGCAGGCGTTCGGGCGCAATGCTGGCCGCGGGCAGGGCGTGCTCCAGCGCTGTCTCGACGCGTTGCTGATGGTGGTGCATCCAATCGGTGAATTTTACTGCGCTCATGCGGCGTCTCCGGCGGGCAGGTCGACGAGTTTGCCGTCTTCCAGCATTTTGATCTTCTGTTCGGCGGCCGTCAGCGTGCCCTGACACTGGCGCAGCAAGGTGATGCCGCGTTGATAACTGGACAGCGCCTGTTCCAGCGGCAGATCGTCGCGCTCCATGGCGGTGACGATGGATTCGAGTTCGGCGACGGCCTTTTCGAAGCTTTCCGGTTGTTCCGTTTGTTTGCTTTTGACCATTGCGATGGGCGATACGGGGGTTTAGCTCAGGGTAAACAGTTGATTATAATTTATCGCCCCGGGTTTCCGGCCGAAAAGGATTGTTCTGCATGTTCGAAATCGCATCATCCCGCCAGTCGGCAGCTGCAAGTTCCAGTGAACAGGCTCAGTTGCCGGTCTCCGCTTACTTTGATCCAGCGCTGTTTGAAGTGGAGAAGCGCCTGCTTTTCGATGCCGGGCCGGGTTATGTTGGGCATGCGCTGATGGTGCCCGAAGTGGCCGATTACCATACGCTGCAGTGGCTGGATCACGCGCGCATGTTGATGCGCGGCGCAGATGGCGTACACCTGATGTCGAATATTTGCCGGCACCGGCAAGCCTTGATGCTGGAAGGGCGGGGCAAGGCGCGCAACGTCGTGTGCCCGGTGCATCGCTGGACCTACAGCAATCAGGGCGAGCTGATCGGCGCTCCGCACTTCCCGCAGAACCCTTGCCTGAATCTGGAACGGCAGGAGCTGGAGACCTGGCAAGGCTTGCTGTTCAAGGGGCCACGCAGCGCAGGTGCCGATCTGGCCGGCATGCAGCTGGCGCCGGAGCTGGATTTTTCCGGCTACGTGCTCGGTCACGTCGAGCATCATGAATGCAAGTACAACTGGAAGACTTTCATTGAAGTTTATCTGGAGGATTACCACGTCGCGCCTTTTCATCCGGGCTTGGGCAACTTTGTCACCTGCGACGATCTTTCCTGGCAGTTTGGCGATTGGTATTCGGTGCAGCGCGTGGGCAGCACTTCACTGAAGAAGGCCGGCAGCCCGGCTTATGCGCGCTGGCAGAAGGCGGTGCTGGAGGCCAATGGCGGCGAATTGCCCAAGCACGGCGCGATCTGGCTGACCTATTTCCCCAACATCATGGTCGAGTGGTATCCGCACGTGCTGGTGGTCAGCCATCTGCAGCCGCTGGCCGTGGACAAGACGCTGAATGTGGTCGAGTTCTACTACCCGGAGGACATCGCGGCCTTCGAGCCGGAGTTGATCGAAGCCGAACGCGCCGCCTATATGGAAACCGCCGTTGAAGACGATGAGATCGGCGAGCGCATGGATCGCGGCCGGGCAGCGTTGCTCAAGCAGGGCATCAATGACGCCGGCCCTTACCAGTCGCCGCTGGAGGATGGCATGCGGCATTTTCATGCGTTTTATCGTCGGCAGATGGGCGGGTACTTGCCGCCTGCGGCGGAGGATTGTGTGCTGCCTTCGGCAGAGTGCTGAGCAATGAGGACTGAGTGCTGAGTGGGCATGCTTGTAGAGCCGCGCGCGGTAAGCTTCTTCGAGTAGGTGTGCTGCAGAGGGAATACGGGTGCGAATCTTTGGATGTGCGTGGTAAAGAGGCTTGGCCATCGCGCTTCTCGGAACAAACTGCCCACGCACTCAGCACTCAGCACTCAGCACTCAGCACTCAGCACTCAGCACTCAGCACTCAGCACTCAGCACTCAGCACTCAGCTTTTCGGCTTGAAGATCTGCAGGCGCATCTGCTCTTTGTCGGGCAGGGCGTTGGCGGGCCAGCGTAGTACGCGCAGGCGGTGCTGGCGCAACAGGGTTTCGGCGCGATCGAGCATCGGGTCGATTTGATCGCGCTCGATGAAAATCACCACGACCGGCGAGAAATCTTTCTTGCACACCACGAAATCGGCCTGCACGCGCGGTGGCGTTGGGCCATGCGGGTCGAGCAGGCTGGCGATGTCCACGCCTGCGAGTACCGGGAAGTTGTTCAGATCATTGCGTAGTTGCAGAAAAACAGATTGCGCAGCCGCGTCCAGCACGGGTTTGCGGCGTGCAGGCTGAAGGTCGTTGCTGGGCGGGGCTTTGCGATGATTCTTATGAAGATCTACCACCGGCGCGGCTTTGCGCGCAGGCTTTGCAACGAGGTCTGGATTCGAAGCGACAACGACGGCGCGCGGCGCGCGTGGTTTGCGCATTGCCAGCACTTCGGGCGTGGGGGCAGGTTCGGCGGGTAACTCGAATTCTTCGCGCTGTGCCATCAGCAGGGCGAGGTGGTCGGCGTCGAACTCGTGGCGGTTCGCAAAGCGTTCCTGCCACACCTTCCAGGCACGGAAAAGGAAGTAGCCCATCACTCCGAATATTGCCGCCAGGATCAGCCAGCCCACGTTAATGCCTCCGCAAAAGTTGGGGCATTGTAGAGCGATGCGCTGCCGGATGGGTGGGCAGGTGTCCAGAAGATGGGGCCGTCGGTCTTGTTAACGGCAGGACTGAGCTGCCGCCTGCGGCGGAGTGCTGGGCGGTTGCCTTCAGCAGAGTGCTGAGCAATGAGGACTGAGTGCTGAGTGGATATTTCCGCCGGCTTCGCCTGCGTGGGTTTTGTAGGAGCGGCTTTAGCCGCGAAGAGCATTCGCGGCTAAAGCCGCTCCCCCGATCAAGTCGAGGGCAGTCTCTACAGGGCATGCTTGCAGAGCCTTGCCTGTATTGGGTCTTCGGGTAGTCGCGTTGCAGAGGCAATATGGGCGAGGCTCTGCGATCATGCCGAAACCGTAGGGCGGACGAGCGCAGCGAATTCCTGCGTATGGGGTTTTGCGGCGTGGCGTGAGGCGATCCTGCAGATCGTTGGCAGAATTCGCTTTGCTCGTCCGTCCTACGAAAATCAAGCGAGAGTGCCGAGTTTGATTGGGGCGGTGTTTAACTTTGCCCCGCCAGATCCGCCAGAATCGGGCAGTCCGGGCGGGCGTCGCCGGCGCAGCAGGCGGTGAGCTGGCTGAGGGTGTCGACCATGCCTTGCAACTCGGCAATGCGCGCTTCCAGCTCGGCAATGTGGCTTGCGGCGATCTGTTTGACGGCGGCGCTGGAGCGCTGGCGATCCTGCCATAGGCCGAGCAGGGTGCGGATCTCGTCCATCGAGAAGCCGAGTTTGCGGCTGCGCAGGATGAAACGCAGGGTGTGGACGTGCTGCGCGGCATACACGCGGTAATTGGCGGCGGTGCGCGGCACGGCGCCCAGCAGGCCGAGTTCTTCGTAATGGCGGATCATTTTGATCGATACGCCGCTGGCGGCCGAGGCGGCGCCGATGTCTACGAAGCCGGCCTCGAGGGCGTCGGCGTGTTCAAGCGGGACGGGCATGGCGTGATTCCGGCAAGGTGAGTGCCGATTTTAACGCTGCCTCGCCAGCGCGTGTCAGTAGCGCACGAAACCACCGCGCTCTGGCGCGATGCCTGAAGAGCCTCGTCGGTTGGCGCTCTCCGGGCTGTTGCCGTGAAGAGAGCCGCCCGCTGCGGCTCTTGAGCCTGCCAGCTTGAAGAAGTCCATCAGCTGCTGCAGTTGCTCGGCCTGCCCGCTCATTTGCTCGGCAGTGGCGGCGAGCTCTTCGGAGGCCGAGGCGTTCTGCTGGGTCAGCTGCGAGAGCTGGCCCAGTGCGGTGTTGATCTGGCCGACGCCAGTGGATTGTTCCGTTGAGGCCGCGGCGATTTCCTGTACCAGTTCCGCGGTTTTCTGGATGGCGGGCACGATGGTGTCGAGCAGTGTGCCCGCCCGCTCGGCCATGCTCACGCTGCTGCCGGCCAGTTCGCCAATCTCCTGTGCGGCCACCTGGCTGCGTTCGGCGAGTTTGCGCACCTCTGCGGCCACCACGGCGAAACCCTTGCCCTGCTCACCAGCGCGGGCGGCTTCAATCGCCGCGTTCAGCGCCAGCAGATTGGTCTGGTAGGCGATGTCATCAATGATGTTGATCCTGGCGGCGATCTGTTTCATCGCGTGTACGGTTTGCCCGACGGCTTTGCCGCCATCGCCGGCTTCGCGGGCCGCCTGGACTGCCATACTGTCGGTGATGCGAGCGTTGTCGGCGTTCTGGGTGACCGAGCTGCTCATCTGTTCCATCGAGGCGGAGGTCTGTTCCACGCTGGCGGCCTGCTCGCTGGACGATTGCGACAGGGATTGCGAGGTGGCGCTGATCTGGCCGGAGGCGCCGGTCAGGCTGTCGGCGGCACTGCGCACCTCGGCGATGATCTCGGCGAGTTTGCCCGTCATGGCGTGCATGGCGATCATGAGCTTGCCGACTTCATCGTGACTGCGCGCTTCTACGCGTACGGTCAGGTCGCCCGCCGCAATTTTTTCGAAGACCCGTACCGCCTCATCCAGAGGCTGGCTGATCCAGAGCCGCCCCATCAGTGCAGTGCTGGCCGCAATCAGCACGGCGATCAGCAGCACCGCGACAATGAGCATGGTCTGCACGCTACGCGCATCGCGCGTGAATTCCTCGACGAAGCCGTCCGAGACGATCAGCCAGTTCCAGTGGGGGAAGCTGCCGAACACGCTGAGTTTTTCCCGGCTCTGGCCTTGTGTGGTTTTCTCGTTCCAGGTGAAGGCGCCGGTTTTCTGTTCCAGCATCTGGCGAATGACTGACTTGTCATCCGTCGATTTCAGATCCAGCAGGCTTTTGCCCTCGGCCTCAGGGTGCACCACGGCCTTGCCCGCATCGGCACCACTGCTTTCCAGCACGAAGACGTGGCCGGTCTCGCCGATGCGGAGGTCGCGGATCTTCTGCTTCAACGTGGCCAGCCCCTCGGTGAAATCGATGCCGATGAAGCCGATGCCGATGACCTTACCGTTTTCCAGCAAGGGTAGATAACGCACGACGTAGTCGCGGCCGAAGAGCTTGGCGCGCCCGGTGTAGGGCTTGCCGGCCTGCATCAAGTCATACGCCGGGTGCTTGTGGTCGAGTTGGGTGCCGGTGGCACGTTTGCCGTTGGCGTCTTGCAGCGAGGTGGCAACGCGGGTGAAGTCATCGCCTTCGCGCACAAACAGCGTGGCAACCGCGCCTGAGGCGGCGCTGAAGCTGTCGATCAGCGCGGCAGCCTTGCTGTGATCCGCTTTCACGCTGCTCTGGCGCATGGTTTCCGGCACGGCACTGCCCAGGCGCGAAACGAATTCGGCGCCGAGCTGGGTGGCCGTGTTTTCCAAGCTGACAGCGTACACCTCGACCATGTCGACGATGCGTTGGTTGGCCACTTGCAGCGCAGTCGTGGCACTGGTCTGCATGCGGCTGGATAGCTGGCTGCACAGATAGCTGCCGGCGATGCCGAAAATCAGTACCAGCAGGCCGACCGTGAGCAAGCTCAGACGGGTGGCGATGGACAGGTCGGCAAAACGGGTGCGGATTGAGGCGTGACGGATCATGACGGAGTCTTCCGTTTATCGGGCCGGCGCTTGTCGGGTGGCGGTCGGCCAATGTCTGGACATTGGTGGCTACTTCCCTGTTTGCGGCACGCCGATCAGATCGCTGGAGCCCTCTGCCCGAATGGTCGATCAGAAGCGTCGGCCATGCCAGCGCTTCAGCAGTAATGCATTCGTGACCACGCTGACGCTGGAAAAGGCCATCGCCGCACCGGCAATCACCGGGTTCAGCAAGCCCGCGGCCGCCAGCGGAATGCCGATCAGGTTGTAGATGAAGGCCCAGAAAAGGTTCTGGCGGATCTTTGTCGTGGTGCGGCGCGAGATGTCGATGGCGTCCATCACCCGGCGCGGGTCGGCCTGCATCAGCGTGATGCCGGCTGCGCCCATGGCCACATCGGTGCCGCTGCCCATCGCGATGCCGACATCGGCGGCGGCCAGTGCGGGGGCGTCGTTGATGCCGTCGCCGACCATGGCGACTGTGCCATAGGCTTCACGCAACTCCCCTACGATGCGCGCCTTGTCGGCCGGCAGCACCTCGGCGCGCACATCCTTGATGCCGAGTTGCTGGGCGATGGCGGCCGCCGAGGTGGCATGGTCGCCAGTCAGTAATACCGGACGGATGCCGGCGGCTTTGAGTGCAGCGACGGCATCACGTGCCTCCGCGCGAGGCTGGTCACCAAAGGCGAGCAGGGCGAGCAGTTTGGGCGTTTCAGTGATGTCAGCCAGCCAGGAAGCGGTGTGACCCTGCGCCTGATGTACTGCGGCTTGCACTGTCAGCTCTTCACGCTTGAAGCCCAGCTCCTCCATCCAGCGCAGGCTGCCCAGCGCGTAGTCGCGGGCGCCAATGCTGCCGCGAATGCCGCGCCCGGCTTCGGCCTTAACACCGCTGGCGGTCGGTAGCGTGAGATCTTTTGCCGCAAGGACGACGGCATGCGCCAGCGGATGCTCGCTGCCGGCCTGCAATGCCGCAGCGATGGCAAGTGCATCGTCGCAGTCAGATTCGATGGCCGCCAGTGTCGGTTTGCCAAGCGTCAGCGTACCGGTCTTGTCGAAGGCCACCACCTGCACGCGGTGGGCGATCTCCAGTGCCTCGGCGTCGCGGATCAGGATGCCGTGCTTGGCCGCCACGCCCGTGCCCGCCATGATCGCCGTGGGCGTGGCCAGCCCCAGCGCGCAGGGGCAGGCGATGACCAGCACGGCCACCGCGTTGAGAATGGCCTGCTGCCAGTCGCCGGCCGCAAAACCCCAGCCGAGCAGGGTGGCGAGCGCGATCACCAGCACCACCGGCACGAACACTGCCGCGACCTGATCGACGAGGTGCTGGATCGGCGCCTTCTTGGCCTGAGCGTTTTCTACCAGTTCGATGATGCGCGCCAGTGCGGTTTGCGCGCCGACTGCCGTGGTGCGCAGCGCGATCAGGCCTTCGCCATTCACGCTGCCACCAATCAGCACCGCGCCGGGCGATTTGGCGACCGGCAGGCTCTCGCCGGTGATCAGTGCCTCGTCGATGTGCGATTCGCCTTCGATCAGCACGCCATCAGCCGCGATGCGCTCGCCGGGGCGCACGATCACGATGTCATTGACGCGGAGCTGGCCGATGGGGATTTCCTTTTCGCCATCCGCTGAGCGCACTCGCGCGGTTGCCGGTCGCAGCGCCTGCAGCGCGCGGATCGCGGCGGTGGTCTGGCGCTTGGCGCGGCTCTCCAGCCACTTGCCGAGCTGCACCAGCGTGATCACCACGGCAGCCGCCTCGAAGTACAGATGCATGCCGCCAGCGAGCCACTGGTACAGGCTCAGGCCGTAGGCCGCGCTGGTGCCCAGCGCCACCAGCAGATCCATGTTGCCGCTGCCCGCGCGCAAAGCTTTCCAGCCCGCCCGATAGAAACGCGCGCCGAAGACGAACTGCACCGGTGTGGCCAGCGCCAGTTGCAGCCAGCCCGGCAGCATCCAGTGCGCGCCCCACAACTCGCCCAGCATCGGCAGCACCAGCGGCAGGCTCAGCGCAATACTGAGGACCAGCGCGAGCCGCTCCCAGCTTTGCTTCGCAGACAGGCCATCTGAAGAGTCGCTTTCAGCGGCGTTCTCGCGCACACTGCCGTCGAAACCCGCGCGCAGCAAGGCTGCCAGCAGGGGGGCGGGATCAGCATCCAGCCGGGTATGTACGCGCGCCGATTCAGTCGCCAGATTCACGTCCGCCGCGCTCACGCCCGCTACCTTCAGCAAGGCTTTCTCGACGCGGCCGACGCAGCTCGCGCAGGTCATGCCGAGTACGTTCAGATCCAGCGTGCGCTCGGGCACTTCGAAACCGGCGCGGGTGATGGTGGCGAGCACCGCCTCCAGCGCCACTTCGCCACTCACACTGGCCCGCTCGCTGGCCAGATTCACCGTGGCCTCAGCCACGCCGGGCGTGGCGCGCAGCATTTTCTCCAGCCGCGTTGAGCAGCTCGCGCAGGTCATGCCTTCGATGGGGAGTGAGAAATGAACAGAAGCAGGAGCAGGGGCGGGCGCGTTCATGGCGGGAGTCCGGAGTGGCGAGACAGTTTTACTTTATTGTCTCCCATCGTGGCAGGGTCAAGACTTCCTGTCGGTGGGTTGAAGCACATTCCTTTGATTGCTACAGCGGGTATTAATCAGATCAGATTTGAATCAGCGGGGCGCTTTGAGCGGCTACGCCGATTGCAAAGCTGAAGGTGCGTTTCAAGCGAATCACAAGCAGGGGCCAACCATGTACGGCGTGTGCTTGAAGAGCCGCATGCAGTAAGGCTCTTCGGGGTGCGCCTCGTAGACGCAAGCGGGGTGCGGGTCTTCGGGCATGTTGTGTGATGGCTTAGGGCGGAAGGCAAAGCGATTCCGTCAGTCGCCTGAAGAGCTCGCGTCGGTCGAAGCCCTTGGAAAATGACGAGGCCATCCCGGCATGCCGGGATGGCCTCGCGTGCTGCACTGCTCTTCTCGTTCAGAAGGCTCAGAAGGTCTTGCTCAGGCTCAGGACGGTCTTGTCCTTGGCGATGTTGGAGCTTGAGGTGGTGTTGGCCAGGCTCAGGAAGCCCTTGTAGGCATCCGGTTCGTTGGAGCCGTAGTAAGCCAGACCGACCGACCAGCCTTGGGGTAGGGATTTGGTGACACCTGCTTTGTAATAGGTGATGTCCAGTCCGGTTGCGTTGGCGATCACCTGATGGCCAAGCTGGCCGTTTAGGTTCCAGCCTTCGGCCACGTCGTAGCTGGCGTTCAACTCGTAAAAATAGGAGCCACGCGTGCTGCCGGTCACGCCTGCGTCTGCGTCGCCCGCAAAGCCGCCCCCCGTCGGGGAGTTGTTGGTGCTCCAGCCGAAGTATTCGGTCAGGGTGCGACCGGTCTTGAAGCTGATCCAGTTGTAGCTCAGCGAGACATAGGCTTCGGCGGTGTTGAGGCTGTTTGAATCGTTGTAACCGGAGAAGGCGGAATCCTTCCAGTTGGCGCCCGGGTAAGCGTAGTAAATCACGCCCACGTCATAGCCGACGGTGTCGGCGATCTTGTTGCGGTAACCTGCATAGAGATCCGTTTCGGCAGAAGCGCCCGGCAGCCAGTGCTCGGAAACATTGGAGGTGAAGAAGCCGCCGTAGAGGCCGGAGGCATGATCGGCCTCAAGACTGAGTTGCACGGCAGGTTTGCCCCAAGTCTGGGATTGACCACGGAAGATGTAATCGCTGACCAAGCCGACGCTGCTGGGGAAGGTCCAGGCGGGCGCGGGCGCCGTTGGCGCGGCTTCTTCAGCGTGTGCGGGCAGGGCCAGACCCAGGCTGAGGACGGCCAGAGCGGCGGGAAGACTACGTTTTGCAAAGCTGATCATGGTTCTCTCCTGTCAAAAACGGGGTTGGACAAACTGGAAAAAGCACGCACAAGGGCGCGGTAAAAACGGGTCAGTTGGCATTGGAAAGCTCCGCAGCATCTGCACGGTGGACAAGGGCGGGCGCATCGCTGTCGTCCTTGAGTTCGACGCCGGTGCGGCCGAGCTTGCGCGCACCAGAAATCAGGAAAGCGAGCTTGCGCGCGGCTTCCGCGTACGCCAGCCCTTGCGGACGAACGTTGGAGATGCAGTTGCGCTTGTCATCGGTGAGCCCGACGCGTGGCCCGCCCGTGAGGTAGATGCCCAGACTGTCCGGCGAGGACAGGCCGGGGCGCTCGCCAATCAGCACGACGACCAATTCGGCCCCAAGTAACTGGCCGATTTCGTCACCGAGCGCTACGCGCGACTGAGTGGCAATCACCACCGGCGTGTCACGCAGATCCGGAAAATACGGCAGCAGGGCCTGCAGCAGCGGCAGGGCGTGGCTGCGTGTGGCGAGTGAGGAGAGACCGTCGGCCACTACAAAAACCAGCGGCACGGGTAGGGCCGGGGCCGCCTCCCAGAGCAGTTCCGCGCTGGCCGTGGCGAGGCGCCGGCCCATATCCGGGCGGCGCAGGTAAGTGCCGCGATCCGCTGCCTGACTGGCCACGCTCATGCTTGAGAAACCTGCCTGCTTGAGCGCCAGCGCCAGTGCCTCGACATCCAGCGCTTGATGCACCGCGTCGCGCGCCTGGGCATGCGCCAGGCCGAAATGCAGGATCTCGGCCGTGGGCAGGCTCACGCCGCAGCGTCCGAGTGCCAGGCGGGCGCTGGTCAGGCTGCGCAGCCGTGTCCAGGGGTCCGGCGTGCAAAGCTCGTTCTTCATGCTGCGCCTCCCCAAGACGTGCCGGCCATCGCCAGCAGTGCTTGCTGCTCGGTCTGGGCGAGCAGCTCGCCGCGATAGTCGGCGATACCCATGCGCTCCAGCCATTCCTCGAACTCGGGGGCGCGGCGGCGATTCAGCACGCGGCGCAGGTAGAGCGCGTCGTGGAAAGAGGTGCTCTGGTAATTCAGCATGATGTCATCCGCGCCGGGCACGCCGATGATGAAGTTGATGCCAGCCACACCCAGCAGGGTGAGCAGGGTGTCCATGTCGTCCTGATCGGCCTCGGCATGGTTGGTGTAACAGATGTCGCAGCCCATTGGCAGGCCCAGCAGCTTGCCGCAGAAATGGTCTTCGAGGCCGGCGCGGATGATCTGCTTGCCGTCATAAAGGTACTCCGGGCCGATGAAGCCGACCACGGTATTGACCAGCAGCGGTTTGTAGCGTCGTGCCAGTCCGTAGGCGCGTGCCTCCAGCGTCTGCTGGTCCGCGCCATGGTGTGCGTTGGCCGACAGCGCGCTGCCCTGGCCGGTCTCGAAATACATCACGTTGTTACCCAGCGTGCCGCGTTTCAGGCTGCGCGCAGCGTGCATGGATTCCTCAAGGATGGCTGCCGTGACGCCGAAGCTGCTGTTTACGGCCTCGGTGCCGCCAATCGACTGGAATACCAGATCCACCGGCGCGCCTTTTTCGATCGCGCGAATGGTGTTGGTGACGTGGGTCAGCACGCAGCTCTGGGTGGGCACCTCGTACTGCTCGCGAAAGCCGTCGATCAGGTGCAGCAGGGTGGTAATGGCCGGCAGGCTGTCGCTCGCCGGGTTGATGCCGATCACCGCGTCGCCCGCGCCGTAGAGCAGGCCATCGAGCATCGAGGCGGCGATGCCACGCGCATCATCGGTCGGGTGATTCGGTTGCAGGCGCACGGCGAGCCGCCCGCGCAGGCCGAGGGTGTTGCGGAAGCGGGTGATGACCTCGCATTTTGCGGCGACGAGGATCAGATCCTGGTTGCGCATCAGTTTGCTGACGGCCGCCACCATCTCCGGCGTGAGGCCGGGGGCCAGCGCGGCAAGCGCCAGGCCATCGGCCGCATCCGACAGTAGCCAGTTGCGGAACTCGCCGACACTGAGTCCCGCCACGGCCGCAAAGGCGCCCGCATCATGATCATCGATGATGATGCGGGTGACTTCATCCACTTCGTAGGGCACGATCACTTCTTGCAGGAAACGCGCCAGCGGAACGTCCGCCAGCGCGATCCGGGCCGCCATGCGCTCTTCCTCGGACGCCGCAGCGACCCCGGCGAGCAGGTCGCCGGAGCGCAGCGGGCTGGCCTTGGCGAGCAGGGTCTTGAGGTCGGCGAACACGTGTCGCCGCACACCCACGTTGGCGGAATAAAGCATTTTCCTGGACTCCCGCGCTTACTGGGCCTCGACCGCCAGAGCGGCCATGGGCGAAGCTGCGCGCTGGGCGTGGGTGGCGCGGAAGTAGGCGTAGCCCACGGCCAGGATGGCGGCAAACACGCCAGCCAGCAGCGGGTTGAACCAGGTCACGGTGATCAGGCAAATCACTGCGCCGCTCAGCGCGATGGCCGGGAAGACCGGGAAGAACGGTGCCTTGTAGGAACGCGCCAGGCCCGGCTCGCTGCGACGCAGCTTGAACAGCGAGGCCATGCTCAGGATGTACATCAGTAGTGCACCGAAGACCGACATGGTCACGATGTTGGCCGTCAGGGTCTGGCCGCCGAAGGACAGGAACTCGTCGCTGAAGATGGCTGCGATGCCGATCACGCCGCCCGCGATGATGGCGCGGTGCGGAGTCTTGTACTTCGGATGCACAGCACCGAGCCAGCCCGGCAGGTAGCCGGCACGGGCCTGGGCGAAGATCTGACGCGAGTAGCCGAGGATGATGCCGTGGAAGGACGCCACCAGACCGAACAGGCCCAGCCAGACCAGCATGTGCAACCAGCCGCTGGATTCGCCGACAATCATCTTCATGGCTTGCGGCAGCGGGTCGTTGATGTTGGCAAGCTTGGTCCAGTCACCGGCGCCGCCCGCAAAGACCATTACGCCGATCGCCAGCACCACCAGGGTGATGATGCCGCCGGTATAGGCGATGGGGATGGAGCGCTTCGGGTCGCGGACTTCTTCGGCGGCCATGGCCACGCCTTCAATCGCGAGGAAGAACCAGATCGCGAACGGGATGGCCGCGAAGATGCCGGCAATCGATGCCAGCGAGAAGCTGTCGGCGCCCGCCCAGCCGCCCTTGGCGAAATTCGCGAAGGAGAAGCCGGGAGCGACCACGCCCATGAATACCAGCAGTTCGACGATGGCCAGCACCGTAACGAAGAGCTCGAAGGTCGCCGCTACGGTTACGCCGACGATGTTCAGACCCATGAACACCACGTAGGCGCCCACTGCCGCGATTTTCGGATCGAGGCTGGGGAATTGCACATTCAGGTAGGCGCCGATGGCCAGCGCAATGGCCGGCGGGGCGAACACGAATTCGATCAGGGTCGCCATGCCGGCCAGATATCCGCCGGTGGGGCCGAAGGCATGGTAGCTGTAGGCAAACGGGCCGCCCGCATGCGGGATGCTGGTCGTCAGTTCGGTGAAACTGAAAATGAAGGTGCCGTACATCAGCGCCACAGCGATGGTGGTGATAAGGAATCCCAGCGTGCCCGCCGTGGCCCAGCCGAAGCTCCAGCCGAAATATTCCCCCGAAATGACCAGCCCGACAGCGATGCCCCACAGCTGCCAGGTTCCTAGACTTGCCGCCAGCCCGTGCGGCGTTTGAGTTGATCCACTCATGATTGACTCCAGTTGAGTTGGTTTGGTGAGTGCATCGTGAGTCAAAGGCCCTTTGCACAGGTATCAAGTTTTGGCACGTCGATATCAGGATTTGGCACACCTGTGTTTGCGCCCGCCCGGCGCACAGCCTCAAGGCAGGCCTGCACCAGGCCGGGGCGCAATCTGTCGCAATCCCAGGCAAGGCAACGTGTCAGCGCCCTCTGCGGTGTCTGCATGCAATGATTGGGCCCGGTACGCTGCTTGCTTATGGCTAAAGTATTAGAGTCAGGACAGCTATTGCCATGAACCAGTTTGTTGAGCCCCGGGAGCCAGACGCTTCCTGTCTGCGCCGCGTGAGTCGTGCGCGGGATGCGGATGAACATGCGCTCAATCTCTCGCAGTGGGATCAGCGCTACGATCAGCTCTCGGCTGGCGTCTTTGAAGGCGAAGTCATGGAGTTATGGCTGCCGAAGACGCAGATCTTCGTCGAGCGCGCCAACCGCCAATTGCGTCAGACCTGCGCGGCCTGGCGCGAATCGGTGTGGTTCGGCATCCCGGCAGCCGAAGACGGCATGATGTGGATGGGCAGCAAGCCGCTCGCCGCCGATGCCGTGTGCGTACGCGATGGCGGCGTCGAGTTTGACCTGATGACTGCGCCGGACTTCGACCTTTACGGCATCGTTGTGGATCGCCTGGCCTTTGCCGAATACCTGGAAGATACGACGCGCCTGGATCTCGATCGTGTGCTGCTGCAACGCGACGTGATCTCCCTCGTCCCGGCCCGCAAGCATCGCCTGTGCGCAGCGTTGAGCAATATCCTGTCGGATGCCGAACTGGCCGGTGATGATCCGGCCACCTTGCAGCTGCGGGTTTTCGATGTGCTGGTGGAAGTGCTGCAGCAAGGCCGTACCAGTCCGCCTGCCGCTCGCCGCTGTGTCTCTTCGCGCCAGCAGATTGTCAGCCGCGTCCGTGAGCAGGTGCTTGCCCAGCCGGGCGAGGCGCCGTCGATTCCGGATCTGTGCCGGGATCTGCATGTCAGTCGCCGCACCCTGCAGAACAGCGTCGAGGAGGTGACCGGCATGCCGCCGCTGGCCTTCATCCGCAGCCTGCGTCTCAATGAAGTAAGACGCTCGCTCAAGCAGGGCGACAGCCGCATGTCGATCTCGGCCGTGGCCTATTCCTGGGGCTTCACGCACCTGAGCCAGTTTGCCAAGGACTACCGCCAGCTCTTCGGCGAGTTGCCGTCGGAAGCCCGGAATTTCGCCGAACACTGAGCCGCGGCGCTGAACTCGCGCTTGACTCTCCCTCCATGGCAAGGCTGATCATTCATTTCGTTTTCAAAGCCGCTCCGTCCATGTCGACTGCATGAGCGGTCCGCTTTGCACACCGGATCCGCCATTCAACCCAAGGAGCTCACCATGTATGAATTCACCGTGCCGGGCATCAGCTGCGGCGGCTGTGCCAGGACCATCACCCGTATCCTTGGCGAGCTGGACGCCAGCGCCCAAGTCGAGATTGACGTCGCGACAAAGCACGTCAAGGTCGAAACCAGCCAGTCGCGGGATGCGGTCGTGGCGCGCCTGTCCGACGCAGGCTTCGATCCAGCCTGAGTTACCACGTGCCCGAAGAGCTGCATGCAGCAAGGCTCTTCAGGGAGGTGTCTGCAAAGGCACGCGGGGAGCCGCTCTTCGGGTAGGTCGTGGGCGGTCTCGTAGGCGGCCAATAGACGCTGCGCATTCTGCTGGATTGGCGTCGTACCGTAAGGATCAACAGCCTTCGCGGGAACGACGGAAGTTTGATGCCAAAGGCCTGCCTGAACGGGACTGCCGGATCGGGTGGCATTGCGACAATGTTTCATTCGGCGCATTACGAACGCATTGCGCCTGAATGATTTTCTGGTCACGGATCGCATCCGTCGTTCAGGGCCTGGATCTTGCGTGGAGTGCTTCATGACCCACTTTGTGACAGGAAACCGCCATGGATTCAGCGCTACTCTCAGAGATCATTGCCGGCCTGAAGGACGGCTCCGTCGTGCCTTGTCTTGGAGCCGAGGTACTGGCCGATGTCGTGTCTCCGCCAACGCTGGCGCGCATGCCCGCCACCAGCGACGAGCTGATCTACGGCTTGAATGATGGCAAACCGATGGCGCAGAAGCTGATGTACGAATTCGCACGCGCCGCGATGAATATCGAGCTCAAACGCGGGCGTGCCAGCATCAGCAACTTCCTGACCAAAACCTACGGCGAGACGCCCTGGACGCGCTCCGCGTTGCACGACTGGATCAAGCACATCAGCCCGCGCTATGTGATCGACATCAACCGGGACACCCAGCTGCTCGACAGTTACGCAGGAATCCCGCATTACCTGGTGCAAGGCTGCGCCCGCATGAGCGGACTGCTGTATCGCTTCAACCTGTACCAGAGCGACGGCCAGCGCTACACCCCGATTCAGCCCGAGGACGCCACCGAAGCCTTGCCCGTACTGTTCAAGCCACTCGGCTCACCGCTACCGCAGCCCAGTTATATCGCCTCGGACGCTGACTACGTCGACTACATCACCGAATTGATGGGCGGCCTGGCCGTTCCACCTTTCGTCAAGACTCTGCGCCTGAACAAGCGCTACCTCTTCATCGGCATGCGCCTTGATCGTGATACCGAACGCATGGTGATGAGTGACCTGATCGCCGGCGCAGCCCCCGAAGGTGGATGGGCGTTTTTGCCCGAGCCGACGCGCAAGGAAATCAAGTTCTGCAAGCGCCACAACATCATGCTGATCGAAGAAAGCTTTCAGGCCTTGATGAAAGAGCCTGACGCGGCTGTGTGCTGATTCTTAGCGCTGCTTACATGCCTACCTGAAGAGCCGCCTGCAGCAAGGCTCTGCGGGATGGGGTGTCGTAGAGGAAAATGGGGTGCGGGTCTTCGGGCAGGTCGGGTTTCAAGGGCGGGTTAGCCGTAGGCGTAAGCCGCGCGGAATGGTGCGGATGACAACATCGTCCCGGATTGGATGTTTGGACCGCGCGGGTCAATGAGCTGCCTTGTATTCAGCTACGAAAACTATTCAGCTTACCGCTTTTCGACGATAGAAACTCTTTCGTAGTCCAGTCGAGTTCGAACCAATTGTATGTGTGAAGGGAGGAGTTTTTTCAGAAGACAATATCGATCTTCCGATGCTTTATGACCAATTAGAACGCGTTTTACTCTGCCCGAAATCGGGTAATACGCAACGTCATTTATGATCCTGTACTCGCTTTCGTACTCCCACGCCTTCGTTTTGCGAAGAAGAACATTTTTTGGCTCCAAAAGCGCAATGCCCGACTCCGAATAATCTGGAAGGGTGTCTTCATATTCAACCTTTAAAGCGTCGGTAATGTTATCGAAATCAATTTCGACGGTTACGCCGGTGTGACCTGCAGCATAAAAGGACCAAAGCTTAACGTCTGTTGGATCCGAAGAAAGGCTGCATACTCTTGGTTCGTCTTTCAGAATAAAAGCATCTTTGACTGGGGAAACGGCCCTGACGGATTTTTGTGAGGCTGGATGGAAGTTCCCCCTGAAAGAAATAAATCCCCTTTTCATATGAAAGAGCATGCCTTCAAACGGATCATTGAGGTTGCTATAGCTTGAGCAATATAGGCGTTCAGAAACAATGATATCGAGCAGGAATTCAAGTTGCTCAAATGTTCTGTATTTGTAGAGAAGCATGATTTTCCTGACACATAAGAAACTGAGGCCTTAACCCGGAGTAACCCGGTAGGGTGCGCACCGCGCACGCGGATCGGTACAACGTCCGCGCACCGGCACACCTGATCCGGTTCCTGCGATGATCGCGGCGACGGAATGGTGCGCAATGCGCACCTTACACATTCACCCCAGCGCCTTCTCCAGCGCCCCGCAAATCGCCTTCAAAATCTTCACCCGCGCGAAGTTCTTGTCATTGGCTTCGACCACGATCCACGGGGCTTTGCCGGTGCTGGTGCGGTCGATGAGGTCGACGGCGGCTTGCTGGTAGGCGTTCCATTTCTTGCGGTTGCGCCAGTCATCGGGGGTGATCTTGAAGCGCTTGTGTTCGATGGCTTCGCGTTCCTTGAAGCGGCGCATCTGCTCGGCCTTGTCGATCTGCAGCCAGAATTTCAGGACGATGGCGCCAGCTTCGACCAGTTCGTGCTCGAAGTCGTTGATCTCGGCGTAGGCGCGCAGCCAGTCGGCTTCGCTGCAGTAGCCTTCGATGCGCTCGACCAGCACGCGGCCGTACCAGGAGCGGTCGAAGATGCTGACCCGGCCCTGGCGCGGGATGTGCCGCCAGAATCGCCACAGATAGGGCTGGGCGCGCTCTTCGTCGGTGGGCGCGGCGATCGGGATGATCTGGAACTGGCGCGGGTCGAGCGCGGCGGTGATGCGGCGGATGCTGCTGCCTTTGCCGGCGGCGTCCATGCCTTCGAAGGCGAGTACCAGCGAGCGGCCGGCGAATTTCTTGTGGCGTGAGAGTTCGGAAAGCTTGCCTTGCCATTTGGCGAGTTCGAGCTGGTATTTCTTGTCCGGCAGCACTTGCGACAAATCCAGCGCAGTCAGCACGTTGCGATCATCGATGCTGGTGATCAGCGGGGCGGGTGGTGCCACGGGCGGCTGATGGCTGTCGGCCAGATGCGCCTTGAGTGCATCGAGCAGGGCACGGCCGACGCGCAGGTTGCGGTAATTGTCGTCGGTGCCGTCGACGATGATCCAGGGCGCGGCGGCGGTGTTGGTGACGCGCAGCACGTGACCGGCCACGTCCTGCAGTTCGTCATAAGTCTTGGTGCGCGCCCAGGACAGCTTGGTGACGCGCCAGGCGGTGCGCGGATTTCTTTCGAGCGTCTTCAGGCGGACTTTCTGGCCCTCGCGCGAGAGGTGGAACCAGAATTTGAGGACCAGCGCACCTTCATTCACGAGCATGGATTCGAAGTGGTTGATCTGGTCCAGGCGGTTGTCCAGCCCGCCGCGTGAGAGCTTGCGGGTGATGCGCTCGGCAATCGGGATCGAATACCAGGAGCCGGAGAAGATGCCGATGCGGCCCTTGGGCGGCAGCGCCCGCCAGTAGCGCCACATGAAGGGGCGCTCGCGTTCTTCGTCGCTTGGGGCGGAGAAGGCGAAGGTGCTGAGAAAACGCGGGTCCATCCATTCGTAGAGCTGGGCGATGGTTTCGCCCTTGCCGGCGCCGTCGACGCCAGAAATCAGCAGCACCACCGGGAATTTGCTTTGCTCGCGCAGCGCGTTCTGCGCCAGCAGCAGTTCGCCACGCAGGGCTTCTTCGGCGGCACGGAAGGTTTTCTTGTCGATGGCGTGACCGACTTCGGCGGATTCGAACATGGCGGGCTCCGTTATTGGACTTGTGCTGCAAGCATAAGGGCAGGGGATGGGGGTGGGGGTGCTGATATTCCCGTAGGAGCGGGCTTTCGATTCGATGCTGCGCAGGGCATGGCTGTGGATTGGCATTAAAACCTGTATTGCAAAGCGGGTTTATGCTCCGGCCTGCTCAGGCATAATCCCGCCCAGCATGCACATCCGCGTTTCTGCCGCTTCGCCTCGTATCCTTGTTCTCGCCATTCTGGCGGTGATCTTTCATGCCTTGATGCCTGTGTGGATGGCCTTGCCGATGCAGGCCGGCGTGCGCATGGAAGTGTGTTCGACGATGGGCGTGCGAAGTGTCTTCGTCAAGTTTGATACTCCCGGGAAAGACGCGCCAGTCAAGGCTTTGCAAGCAAGCTGCCCGCTCTGCCTTGCGGGTGCTCACTTTGCGCTGACGCCGTCGGTAGATGCCCAGCCTGCGCTGCTCTCCGGGATGGAGCATGTTCAGGCCTCTCTGCCAGTTCTTGCTGCGCTGCCTGCGCCGGGCTGGCCGGCGTATATCTCGCGCGCGCCGCCCCTTTTCTCCGTTTGAGCTGATTCAACAAGCGCTGTGCATTTCGCCCTGCGGGTGCGGAATGCCTCTGGCCGTTCGTGGCCGCAATGGAGAGAAGAATGAATACAAAAATGAAGTTCGCGCTGCAGGCCCTGCTTGCCGGCAGCCTGCCTGCCGCGCAGGCACATGTCACCCTTGAACAGCAATCTGCCGCTGTGGGCAGCAATTACAAGGCTGTTTTCCGCGTGGGACATGGCTGTGAGGGGGCGCCGACGACCAGTGTCACGGTCTTTTTGCCCGCCGGATTCGTCGGCGCCAAGCCCATGCCCAAGCCGGGTTGGGGGCTGTCCATCCGCACGGAAAAACTGGCCCAGCCTTACGACTCGCATGGCAAGCCGGTGACGGAACGCGCCGCCGAATTTACCTGGAGCGGCGGCCGCCTGCTGGATGCGGAGTACGACGAGTTTGTCGTGCGTACGACGCTGCCGGCGCAGGCGGGCAAGCAGTACATCCGCGTGCTGCAGCGCTGCGAAAAAGGCGAGAACGATTGGGCGGCGATTCAGGACGGCAAGGATCGCCCGGCTTTTCCGGCAGCTCAGCTGTTACTGACGCCGGTGGATGCGGTGCCTGCGCATCAGCATTGATATTTTCTTCTATCCGGCAAGGCCCGATGGGTCTTGCTCAAACGAAAGGATGTTTTATGAAAAACTTTAAATACTTCATCAGCCTGGCGGCGCTTGTGCTGGTTTCAAACGGTGTCAGTGCTCACGATTACACGACTGGCACGCTCAAGATCATTCAACCCTGGACGCGCGCCACGCCCCCGGGTGCGCAGGCGGGCGGCGGTTTTCTGAAGATTGAAAACAGCGGCCCGGCGGATCGCCTGGTTTCGGCACAGGCTGGCGTGTCGAATGTGGTGGAGCTGCATACCATGATCATGGAAGGCAACGTGATGCGCATGAGCAAGCTGGAGCGTGGGATTGATTTGCCTGCCGGCAAGAGCGTGGCCTTGCAGCCGGGCGGTTTGCACATCATGTTCATCGAACTGAAGGCGCCGCTGAAGGAGGGCGAGAAATTTCCGCTCAAGCTGAAGTTCGAGAAGGCGGGCGAGATTACGGTGGAGGTGGAGGTACAAGGTCTGGGTGTGGCGGCTCCGGTAGCCGGCTCCGCGCCAGCAATGGGGCGTGCGCATCAGCATTGATTCTGCAGTGGCATTGCTTGAAGAGCCTCGCCCGGCTTTGCTCTTGAAGCAGGGGTGCTGAAGAGCTAGTCTGGGTGCGGCTCTTCAGTGGCCGGCCCAAAACGGCTCCTTCCCCCTTCAAGGGGGAAGGTTGGGATGGGGGTTCTCACGTTCAATAAGGCCAAGTCTTGTCTTTGACGTATTTACCCCCACCCTCGCCCTCCCTCTTAAAGAGGGAGGGGATGTTCGGGCCTGCCGACTTCAGCTTAAGGGAAACCGGCCTTTCAACGTGGCCGTTACAAATTCACGAATCAGCCGCCGCGCTCGCAGGCGCTCTTGAACCAGCCCTTGATGGTTGCTGCTGGAATGGCCTTGCCGACGTATTTGTCGAAGTTGCGGTCTAGCGTGCAGGTCGCTGTTTGCGCGCCGCCCGTGCAGTTGTAGAGCAGCTGGATTTCCAGCGCTTCGCTGCGGCAGTCGTACTTGATGCCGGTGTTGCGTGAGTCGCCATTTGCCGAGTTCAGGAAACGGAACCATGAAAAAACGCGGCCGAGTTCGCTGACGCTGCTCTTGTCCACTTCGTAGCTCGTCGGGGCTTTGCCGGCCGCGTTGTCGCTGAACATGGTTTGCCAGTTGTGTTTGAACAGGCTGCCTGTTTCGACTTCGCGCAGCACGCGCTGGCGGCAGTCGAGGGCTGCCTCGGGGCGCTCGCAGACTTTCAGTTCCAGCGCGACCATCGGGATCGCCGACAGGCGTGCCACATCCAGTGGTTTGTCGCTGACGCTGCGGGTGCCGCCTGAGTCGTAGGCCGCACGGGTCTGCTGCACGAGTTTTTCGATGGCGGCCTGATCCACAATGATGTTGGGTGTGAAGTACAAGCGCCCATCCAGCTGACGATCGTCGGAAAAATTGCCTTCCCAGTAATCGCCATTGACCCAAGTGTAGCGACCCGCGCCAGTCTTGCGGCCGCTGGCCCATGCGCCTTGGTACAGGTCGCCGCTCTTCCACAGGTAGTTGCCGCTGCCGTGAGCTTCGCCGGCTTTGAATTCACCTTCGTAGCGGTCGCCCGAGGAGGCGAAAATCTTGCTGCCCTTGCCCTCCGGCAAGCCGGCCTTTACGGCACCGGTATATTTGTCGCCATTCGCAAAAATCAGCTCGCCCTGGCCCGAGGGGTGATCTTGAACCCAGTCGCCGTTGTAGGACTGACCGTTCGCCCACTGATATTTGCCTTTGCCGTGTTTCAGACCGGCTTGCCAATTGCCTTCGTAGCGGTTGCCGGCTTTGTCTGAATAGCTGCCGAAGCCTTCCGGAACGCCAGCTTTCATGTCGCCTTCGTAGCGGTCGCCGCTGGCGAAAATCTGGCTTCCGCGCCCGTCGGGCATGTCGTCGCGCCAGTCGCCCTCATAGCTCTGGCCGTTGGCCCATTCGAATTTGCCCGGTCCCTGGCGTTTGCCACTGATCATGCGGCCGCTGAAACGATCACCGTTGTCCCAGCTGATCGTGACCTGGCCGGTGATGACACCGCTTTTGGCATCGGTGATGAAACGCCCTTTGAAGCTGGCGTTGCCAATGCGCAGGGATTGCTCGGGGATTGACGGATCCAGCGGCGGCAAGGGTTCGCGGCTCAGATCGACTGTCGTGATCGCAGGTGGGCTGAGTGGCTCGGCGGCAAGCGCTGGCTGGCTTAGCAGCAGGGCGAGCAGCAATGGCGCGACACAGTGGTGAGGGGAGGGCTGGAAGCGCGGCAGGCAGGTCATGGTGGCAGAGTCCGGGAAGTCGCGCCCCGCACAGCAGGGCTTGCCTTGACGATATGCGCGCCAACCCGCTGCCGTCAAGAAAAACGCCCCAAGGGCCGCGCGGAGCAGCTTGACTTGGGGCGTTTTGCTTCTGGAAGACGTGGGTTTTAACGGATATTGAGGATGCTGGTTCCCCAACTACGCTTCTGTACGTTGTCTTGGATCGACAGGGTTGCCGTCCCTGCGCTTGTGGCGAATCCCGTTGCAACGACGGCAGGACACAGACCTGTCGCCCGATGGGTCAACGCTGTGGCCAGCAAACCTTCCGCTGGGTTGGCCAGTTCATGATCCAGATCGTCAGAAACGGAGCAGGTGGGCGTCATTCCACTAGTGAAGTCGCCGAAGCCTTTGGCGTTGAAGCCCTGGAATGCGAGCGCAAAGTAGCTGTTGTCGCAGTTGTCGGTCTGGTACATGCCAAAAGGCTTGCCGCAGGTCGTTTTGCCGATCGTGATGACTTCGATATCGATGCCACGCAGTCCGTTGATGATGGCTTCGCTGGCCGAACAACTGGAGCCGGTGGTGAGGATATATACCTTCTTCAGGTTCAGACTTGGCAATATTTCATTTTTTCTGGCTGTGTCCAGATAAATGTAATCCAGAAAGCCGAAGTTGAAATTCTCCGCAGAGCGTTTGTCGTTGAATTCAAGTCGATCGAAAATCTTTGTGTAGCCTGCGGGCATGTCCGCGGTCCTGGTGCTTGTGCCAGCAATCATGTACGCCACTTGCGAGGCTATCGAAATGTAGCCTCCACCGTTGTAGCGCAAATCCAGCACAAGATCGCTGACGCCTGCCTTGGACAAGGTTCTGAAAGCATCGGCGAGCTTGGTTTCTGATGGTGCCGTGTGTTCATGAAAGGCAATGTAACCAACTGTGCTTCCGTTGCTGGCTATGGTGGTGGCAAGGGGGACCGGGTCAGAGGTAAAGGTGGATGCCTTCATGCTTGCGACTTGAGTGGCCGTGCTTGGCAGACGTTGATATTCCAGACTTAGACTGGTGCCAATGCTCGAGTAATACAGTGCATTGCTTTGTGCGGCGGTCATGCTCGCGCCGACCGTTGCGCCATTGATACTGGTGATGCGATCTCCACGTTCCAACCCCGCCACAGATGCGGGTGAGCCCGGCTCAATCAGTGCAATACGCAATCTTCCTTGCGCGTCACGCCGCGTATCAAGACCAACTCCTGTGCCAATGCCGCTTTGAAAAACCGCTTGCGCTTCAGCTGCGGTAATCACGAAGCTGAAGCGATCTTTTGCAGGCTGTGCCCGAGTTGTCAGGTCGTAGAAAAAATTGTTTGGTGTGCCGGTGTAACCCGCCGCGCTGGTGCTTGGAGCCCCTTTGTAGAAAAGATAATCCTTGTCGATGTGATTGCGTACGAAGCTCAGTTGTGTCGCGTTGGAACACGTAGTCGGGTTTTTTGTCGCGTCGGTGATGATAGAGCTTCCGCCGTTGCTTCCTCCCCCTCCACTGCTATCACCACCGCCCCCGCCGCCACAACTTGCCAAGCCCAAGGCAGTCATCATGATTGTAAAAACGCGTATCCAGAATTGCATAGAGATCCCTTGATTCATGCTTATGGCTTGAATATTGAATATCTATTCATGATAACTTGTTTGAGCTAAAACCCTTCCTGGATGCTTGATCTTCTTTTGTATGACTTGATGTGGATCAGCGTAACCCGGTACGCCGAGGTTTAGGGCTAAAATGAGCGGATTGACACACTTTCGTTGCGCAGACCATGAACGCTTCAAATCAGCTCCATATCGATGATGTCCGCATCCGCGAAATCAAGGAACTCGCCCCCCCCGCCCATGTGCTGCGCGAATTTCCGGTCACCGAGCGTTCCGCCCGGACGGCCTTTGAAGCCCGGCAGGACATTCACCGCATTCTGCATGGTGCGGATGACCGCTTGCTGGTCGTGATCGGCCCGTGTTCGATCCACGATACGGCTGCAGCCGTCGAATACGCCAAACGCCTCAAGGCCGAGGCGGATCGCTTCAAGGATGAGCTGCTCATAGTCATGCGCGTGTACTTCGAGAAGCCGCGCACCACGGTGGGCTGGAAAGGCCTGATCAATGATCCCGGCATGGACAACAGTTTTCGCATCAACGATGGCCTGCGCCTGGCGCGTAAAGTGCTGTGGGAGATCAACGAACTGGGCCTGCCGGCTGCGACTGAATTCCTCGACATGATTACTCCGCAATACATTGCCGATCTGATCGCCTGGGGCGCCATCGGCGCACGCACCACCGAGAGCCAGGTGCATCGCGAGCTGGCCTCCGGCCTGTCCTGCCCGGTGGGGTTCAAGAACGGTACCGACGGCAACATCAAGATCGCCATCGATGCGATCAAGGCCGCCGCCTCGCCGCACCATTTCCTGTCGGTGACCAAGGCCGGTCATTCCGCCATCGTGTCGACCGCTGGCAACGAGGATTGCCACCTGATCCTGCGCGGCGGCAAGGAGCCGAATTACGATGCGGCCAGTGTCGATAAATCCTGCAAGGAACTCGCCGGGGCTGGCGTATCGGCCAAGGTCATGGTCGATTTCTCGCACGCCAACAGCAGCAAGAAGTACGAGCGCCAGATCGAAGTCGCCAAAGACACGGCCGCCCAGCTTGCCGCTGGCGACGACCGCCTCTTCGGCGTCATGTGTGAATCGCATCTGGTCGAAGGTCGTCAGGATCTCGTGCCCGGTAAGCCACTGGAATACGGGAAGAGCGTGACCGATGCTTGTATCGGTTGGGAGGATTCAGTCGGCGTGCTGGACACGCTGGCCGAAGGCGTGCGTGCGCGCCGGGTTAAGAAGGCGCTGGAAGAATAGGCGGCGCGGATTCCGTGTCCAAAAAAAAAGCGGTCGATTGCCGCTTTTTGTTTGGGCTGAAGTTTCAAGGTTTGCGTCAGGCGTCTGTGCGACGACGAATCATGACGCCCAGCATACCCAAACCGCCCAGAAGCATCAGGATACTGTTAGGTTCCGGTACGGCGGCGACCGTTACGCCTGCAAGGAAGGGAACACCGCGCAAGTCAAGAGCGTTGGGGTTTAAAGGAGCATGGTTTTCATTGCCAAAACCGACGAAGACAATACGATCCAGTCCTTCAGTGTGGAATATCGAAGGTAGAGCGAACGCCTGCATGTCAAGGTGGGCGGTGTCTTCGGTGTTTGTGCCCAGCACCGACTGCGTCACATAGCTAGCAGTTGTCGTGTTAACGAAATTGCCGTAGTAATGGTCGCGCACGTTGTCGCCTTCGACCAGATTCACGGTGTGCCAGCTACCGCCATTGCTCCGGAAACTGATGGAGCCTACGGTTGCTCCCTCCAGACCCCAACCTGTGCTGATCAGCGTGTAAACCGTACTGGCATCAGCAATGTCGACATCCATCGTCAGTATCCCGGACGCGAAGGCTTTGTCGCCTTGACGATCCTGCTGCAGTACGAATGGAATACCGCCCAAAGTCTGAGCACCGGGGAAATAGGGGTCGTACGCGATTCCGTTTGACCAGGTTTCGATGTTGGTATTGAGGGTGGGCAGCGCCACTTGTGTGTAGGTCAGCGCTTGCGCACTGAACGAGAGGGCGCACGTGATAGCCGCCACAAGATGGGTTAATTTCATGATGTGTTCCTTAGGCTGGGGTTGGAGGTGCGCTGGCTAATCACTGCCCCGCAAAGGGCTGGAGGACCAGTCTGTAAATCAGGAAAACTCAAGGAGACCGCGTCTCGGGCGAGCGCGTTTAACCATGAGCGATGAGTCAACCTGTACCGGCAGGCGCAGGAAAACAAATCAGCCAAGGTTGCTGAAATGCTAGTTGCGGGCTTGTTGGAACACTATGGGAGCTTTGTCACGTTGCGAACAGAGTCGCCTGACCTTCAGGTGCGAGCACGCTGGATGTATTGATGTGGCCGCTGGGCGCGAAGGCATTGGTGCAGGCGAAAGCTTCGATGCGACTCCGTGCGGAACCAGCTTGATGGCCTTGGACTATGCGAGTGTTGTGCTCGCTGTGAACGGTCCGTGCCATTTTTCTCCCATCAAGGATACTCGAAGAGCAAGGCTGGGTGAGGCTCTCCAAGCATGACATGTAGCGGCTTGCGTAGGGTGTCAATAAGTCTGTCCTGAGCCCCGTCGAAGGGCGCAGCGCATTGCTCCGCCCGGGGTGGTCTCGTGTCTATGGTTCATGCAGCGCAATTCGCTTTGCTCATTGACGCCCTACGTTCTTTTGTGACGATTACTACGTACAGAATATCAGTTCGAAGCTGGAGCCTCAGTCAGGAACTTGTTCTGGAAAGCGATGATGGCATCGGCAAAATCAGAGGCAAGGCTGGCGTTCTCGCGTGTGCGTTTGCCGAATTCAAGTTGAATTGCATCAATGCCTGTGGCGTTGTTGCTGCCATGAGCGGAGATGATGTAGCCGCCATTGAAGCGTTTGTCTTCTTTCAAGTCTGTAGCGTCGATGGCTGGAAACACCTGATAGCTCTTGCTTTGTAGTTGCCCGGTGATGCTTGTCGGTCCCTGCAATGCTACGTTTCCGGCGCGTTTGAGCAAGCGCTTTGTCGTTGTTCCATTGCGACTGCCACGGAATATCGTTCCTGGATCGTCCGATTGTCCGTGGATGTCTATCAGGAGGGCGTTTCCTGAGTATTTTGAGGAAACCTCGGTCACGAATCCGGCCAATTGTTCGTGGTAGTGGTGATAAGCGGGGATTGCCTCGGCAGATTCTTGTGCGTCCTCTTCCTTGCGGTTCACGTCGAGAAATTTCCGGCTGAATTTTGCGATGACTAGGTAAGGCCGTTTGCCGGTTTTCTTTTCTAGCAGATCTGCCGTTTTTTCAGCGAGTTCCCGTGTGTCTGCATCGCGAACGGTTGCACCTTTCGAGCGCGGACTGATCCAGCCAAGAGACTCATCACCGTCGTGAGGGACTGAAAAAATGATTGGCATGTTGCCAGGTTTGACGATGACCTTGTCTGCCGGGTCGTAAGCTTTGGCGAGGCTGCAAATGGACACCAGAAGCAGTGGAAGTGCAAATTTTTGAATGTGCATGCAGTTGCTCCTGTGAGTCGTTGGCAGGGGGTTAGAGTTGGCCGATATAGCCCAACAAAGCCTCTGTCGAGGCGTCATACCCCGGCCCGCCAGTCCCTGCCAGACGCTGTTCGATACCGCTGGCCAGCTGCTTGCCCAGTTCCACGCCCCACTGGTCGAAGGAATTCAGTCCCCAGATCGAGCCCTGCACGAAGACCTTTTGTTCGTAGAGCGCGAGCAGGGCGCCCAGCGCGTGTGGCGACAGATCGTCGAGCAGCAGGGTGTTGCTCGGGCGGTTGCCGGGGAAGCTGCGGTGCGGGATCAGGGCTTCGATTTCTTTTGCGGCAACGCCTTTGGCGGACATCTCGGTGCGGACTTCCTCGGCCGTCTTGCCTTGCATCAGGGCGGCGGATTGGGCGAGGCAGTTGGCGATCTGGCTCGTGCGGTGGGCGTCGAGCTGGCCGGGCTGCTTCAGGGCGAGAATGAAGTCGACCGGAATCACCGCCGTGCCCTGGTGCAGGAGCTGAAAGTAGGCGTGCTGGCCGTTGGTGCCCGGCTCGCCCCAGATCACCGGGCCGGTGGCGTAGTCGACGGGTTCGCCATCGGCGCGTACTTGTTTGCCGTTGGACTCCATGTCCAGCTGCTGCAGGAAGGCGGGCAGGCGGTGCAGGGTCTGGTTGTAGGGGGAGATGACCTGCGAGGCACAGCCGAGGAAGTTGACGTTCCAGATGCCGAGCAGGGCGAGCAGCACCGGCAGGTTTTCGGCCAGCGGGGCAGTGCGGAAGTGCAGGTCCATCTCGGCGGCGCCGGCGAGCAGGGCTTCGAAGCCGGCCGGACCGATTGCCAGCACCACGGGCAGACCGATGGCACTCCACAGCGAGTAGCGACCACCAACCCAGTCCCAGAAGCCGAACATGTTGGCCGTGTCGATGCCGAACTCGGCGACCTTGGCGGCATTGGTCGACACGGCGACGAAGTGTTTGGCGACGGCGGATTCGCCGCCGGCGGCGACCAGCCAGGCGCGGGCGCTGCGGGCGTTGGTCAGGGTTTCGGTAGTGGTGAAGGTCTTGGAGGCGACGATGAACAGGGTGCGTGCCGGGTCGAGCGTCTTGAGCGTCTGGGTCAGGTGCAGGCTGTCGACGTTCGAGACGAAATGCACGCGCGGGCCGTCGGCGTAAGGCTTGAGCGCCTCAACCACCATCAGCGGGCCGAGGTCCGAGCCGCCGATGCCGATGTTGACGACGTCGGTGATGGACTCGCCGCTGAAGCCTTGCCAGTCGCCGCTGCGCACGCGTTCGCTGAAGGCGTTCACGCGCTCGCGCACTGCGCGGATGGCGGGCAAAACGTCTTGGCCGTCGACCAGTACGGGCACGTCGCTTTGCGTGCGCAGTGCGGTGTGCAGCACGGCGCGGTGCTCGGTGCTGTTGATCGCTTCGCCTTCGAACATCGCCAGGATATGCGTACGCAGATCGCTTTCGTCGGCCAGCGCAAACAGGTGGCGCAGGGTGTCGTCGCAGATACGGTTCTTCGAGTAGTCGAGCAGGATGCCGCAGGCCTTGGCGACGAAACGCGTGGCGCGTTCCGGGTCGGTGGCGAAGCGTTCGCGCAGGTGGGCTTGCGGGCTCGCGGCGTGTTCAGCAAGGCGGGCCCAGGCGGGGGTGGTGGTTGGATTCATGGTGAGTCTCGTCTTGGATTTGTGTATCGCCGAATGATAGCTGGGTGGCATGAGGCTGGCGAGAGGCGGGGCTCCCGTAGGCGCTAGCGAAGCTGGCGATTCACGCGTTCAATCGCCAGCTTCGCTAGCGCCTACGGTCTGCTTGGAAAACCGCGCCCAGCTTTATCCTTCAGCATGCCTGCCCGGAGAGGCCCGCTAAATGGGGTTCTACGGGCACTCTGCCCCAGTTCCCAGTTCCCAGTTCCTAGCCCTTTACCACAGCCTGTTCCAGCGCCACCGCCGCGCCGATCAGGGCCGGATTGCTGGCGGTAATGACGTAGCTGGGGATCTGCGCCATGTAGGCGGCGAAGCGACCTTTGGCTTCGAAACGGGCGCGGAAATCTGACTGATCGAAATACGCGCCCAGGCGCGGCACGATGCCGCCGCCGATGAAGATGCCGCCGCGTGCCCCCAGGGTCAGGGCGAGGTCGCCGGCGCAGCTGCCGAGCAGGGCGCAGAAACTGGCGAGCGTGGCCGCGCACAGGGCGTCGCTGCCGGCCAGCGCAGCGGCGGTGATGGCGGCGCTGTCGAGATCCTGAGCGGGCAGGTCGCGCACGCTGGCAAGGCCGCGGTACAGGGTGATCAGGCCGGGGCCGGAGAGCAGGCGTTCGGCGGAAATGCGCCCGAATTCGCGGGTCAGGCGGGCGAGCAGGGCGAACTCTTCGTCGGTATAGGGCGCGAGGCTGACGTGACCGCCTTCGCCGCCCAGCGGCACATAGCCGCCTGTGCTGGGGATCAGGCCCGAAACGCCCAGACCGGTGCCGGGGCCGATCACGCCTATGCTGCCGCCAGGGATGCAACTGCCGCCGCCGACCTGGCGCCGTTCGGCGTCGTTCAGATGCGGCAGTGACAAGGCCAGCGCGGTGAAGTCATTCACAAAGATCAGGCGATCCAGACTCAGGGCGCGGCGTAGGGCCTCGACAGAAAATGCCCAGGGATTGTTGGTCAGACGCAACTCATCGCCGGTGACCGGATTGGCGATGCCGACAGCGCCGTTGCGTGGGGCGGGGGCGGCGGTTTGTGCACGCCAGGCCTGAATCGCTTCCAGCGGCCCGGCGTAGTCGGCACAGGCCAGCGTGGCGAGGTGGCTGATCGGCGCGCCGGGCGCTTCAATCAGGGCAAAGCGGGCGTTGGTGCCACCGATGTCGCCGAGCAGGCGTGGGTAAGTTTCAACGAGTCCAGAAGACATGTTTTTTGACCCCCTCGGCGTGCAGGAAATGGCTGATCGGCAAGGCCGGTGTCGGGGCCAGCAGGGCTTGTCCCAGCACTGGCCATTTGGTGTCGCCGGTGATATGCAGGATCAGGCTGCGTGTGTTGAGCAGGCGCGGCGCGGTGAGCGTCAGGCGTGCGGTGATGGGCGCTTTGCCTTCGGCGAACAGCAGGGGGTTGCCCGTGGAATCGAGCAGGGCCGCGTCGCGTTGCGGACTGTCTGGGAAGATCGAGGCGGTGTGGCCGTCGTCGCCCATGCCCAGCACCACGGCGTCGAATTGCGGCAACCGGGCCAGGCGCGCGTTGGCGGCGTCAATGGATTCTTTGGGCTGGTACAGCGGCAGGAATGTGGCGGCTGCCGCATTGCCTTGCAGCAAGTGGGCGCGCACGCTGCGCGCATTGCTGTGCGGGCTGTCTTCGTCGACGCAGCGCTCGTCGGCGAGGGTAATGGTGACGCTTGCCCAGTCCAGGTTCATGGCGCTCAGGGCGCGGAAGAAACCCGCCGGGGTGCGGCCACCGGAAACCACCAGCGTGGCGTTCTGATGGGCGTTGATGCCGGCGCGCAGGCTCGCTGCCACACAGGCTGAAAGCGCCTGATCAAGGGCGTTGGCGTGAGGAAAGGTGTGCAGCTTGAGATTCACGGCGGAGCTTCTTCACAAGGGCAGGGATCGGAGTGTAGCGCGAGGCCTGTTGGAGCGGGCACTGGCTTTGCAGCTTTAAGGCTGCCGCGGTGAGGATATGCTCCAGATAACGATGGCTTCAAGAGCCGCGCGGGGCGTGCTTCTGCGGACATGCCTCGCGTACAGGACCGCTCCGCGCGGCTCTTCAGGCAGTGGCTGGCTTGCGGCCTTGTGCAAGCGGCGCGTCGCCACGTAAAAATCAAACCTGTCCGTAGCACGACAAGGCTTGTGTGCGCAGCAGCATTGAACTACTTTCCAGTCTCACGCATCGCATTCGAAAAAGGCCGGCTCATGTCACTCAACCCCATCGTCGACGCGGTTACCTGCCGCATTGTTGCTCGCAGCGCCGAAGGCCGCGCCCGCTATCTGGCCCGCCTTGATGCGGCCGTCCCTGGCGCTCCGTATCGTGGCGCGCTGGCCTGTACCAATCTGGCGCATGGTTTTGCTGCCAGCCCGCTCGAAGACAAGCTGCGCATCAAGGCCATCAAGGCGCCGAACATCGGCATCGTCACGGCCTACAACGACATGCTCTCGGCGCATCAGCCCTATGGCGTGTATCCGGACATTATCAAGGACGCGGCGCGCGCGGCGGGCGCCACGGCACAGGTGGCGGGCGGTGTGCCGGCCATGTGCGACGGCATCACGCAGGGGCAGGACGGCATGGACTTGTCGCTGTTCTCGCGCGACGTGATCGCCATGAGCACGGGCATCGCCTTGTCCCATAACATGTTTGATGCCGGGCTGTGTCTGGGCATCTGCGACAAGATCGTGCCGGGCTTGGTGATGGGCGCGCTGCGTTTCGGCTTTCTGCCCTTCATTTTCGTGCCCGCCGGACCGATGCCGACCGGCGTGTCGAATGACCAGAAGGCCAAGGTGCGACAGAAATATGCCGCCGGTGAAGTGGGCAAGGATGCCTTGCTCGAAAGCGAATCGCAGTCCTATCACGCACCCGGCACTTGCACCTTTTACGGCACGGCCAACAGCAATCAGATGCTGATGGAGATGATGGGCCTGCACCTGCCCGGCGCCGCCTTCGTACCGCCCGGCACACCGCTGCGCGAAGCCCTGACGCGCGCCGCCACCCTGCGGGTGCTGCAGATCACCTCGCAAGGCAATGAATTCACGCCGATCGGCCGCATGATCGACGAGCGCAGCATCGTCAACGCCATCATCGGCTTGCTCGCCACCGGCGGCTCCACCAATCACACCCTGCATCTGGTGGCGATGGCCCGCATGGCAGGTATCCTCATCGACTGGAGCGATTTCGAAGCCTTGTCGAAAGTCGTGCCGCTGCTCGCCCGCGTCTATCCGAACGGCCCGGCAGATGTGAATCAATTCCAGGCCGCAGGCGGCGTCGCCTGGGTGATTCGTGAATTGCTGTCGGCCGGTCTTGTGCATGAGGATGTGCACACGGTCTTTGGCAAGAGCCTCGCGGCCTACGCCAAGGCGCCCACGCTGGACGCGCAGGGCCAGGTGGTGTGGCAGGACATCCCGGCCCTCAGCGGCGATGCCGCCGTGCTCGCCACGGCGGCGCAGCCCTTCAGTGCCGATGGCGGTTTGCGTTTGCTCGCTGGCAATCTGGGCCGTGCGGTGATCAAGGTCTCGGCGGTGAAGCCGGATCATCGCGTGATTCGCGCGCCCGCCATTGTTTTCGAAAGTCAGGATGCGCTGCTGGTGGCTGCCAAGGCCGGCAAGCTGGAGCGCGATTTCATTGCCGTGCTGCGTTTCCAGGGGCCGCGTGCGATCGGCATGCCCGAACTGCACCAGCTCACGCCCACGCTGGCCAATCTGCAGGACAAGGGCTTCCGCGTTGCGCTGGTCACCGACGGGCGCATGTCCGGCGCCTCCGGCAAGATCCCGGCGGCCATCCACGTCACGCCCGAGGCTTTGGCCGGCGGCCCGATTGCCCGCGTACAGGACGGCGACATGATCGAGCTGGACGCCGAGGCCGGCATCCTGCGCATCGAATCGCGCGAAACCGATTTCGAAAGCCGCAGCCCGGCGATTTTCAATGGCAGCGGTCAGACCGGCATGGGGCGTGAGCTGTTTGGCGTATTTCGCCATGCCGTCAGCGGCGCCGAGCAAGGCGCGACGGTGTTCGGTTTCGACGAATGAGCGTCGTAATCTGGTGCGTATCGATTGCGGTGCTGTGGGTGTGATGACGGCTTGATTGTTGTGATGGGCGGCTGTATTCGGGTGAGAGCGGACGCTCGTTCCATAAGCCGAAAGCGGGTATTTGTAGGGTGGGTTCGGAGCGCAGCGACAACCCACCGTCGTGCATTGGCTCATGGTGGGTTGCTTCGCGAACCCACCCTACTTTCACCCACCTTACGCGTTGCGCAGCCCATCAGCTCAAACGTTGTACCCAGATAAAAAGAGAATCCTCTATGAAAATACACGTAGCTATCGTCTCTCTATTTTTTCCATTAGCTTGCTTTGGTGCAGAGATGTACCGTGCGCCATCATCCGGCGACAGCGGCGCGTACTACATACTGAAGCAAGAGACCATCGGCGCTGAAATGTTCAAAGTGCTGAGCAACCGAGTCGGCAAGGGTGCTGCTTATACGGACTTCACAGAGCTCAAAGTAAATTGCAAATCAAAGCAATTCTTTGAGCTTGCTGGAGGCGAAGCGGATGGAAAACAAATGACGCCGCCGCCAGAGCTTACGCTGCGAAAAAATTCTAAGTGGGTACATCTGGTTCCGGGCTCCAGCAAATCCGACCTCGTGAAATTCGTGTGTTCCAAGAAAAAATAGCCCGGCCCAACAATCCGCTCCCGCCGAGCGTCAAAAAACTACGCTTTATGCGGTCGGCTGAGCTTCCTCGTTCGAGCGGCCGCTTTCCCAAAGTCTGACCGTCGCCTTTGGGTCGTCCTGAGCCACTCAAGATCGTAAGTGGGCCGATAGCAATACTCGGCATTTCCAGCCGAATGCTCATGCCAAAACAGCACAGCGTTCATCAGCACCCGAATGGGGGCATTCCAGTGAGTATGTAGTGCAGGAGCCTGAAGATTCGCATGGGGCGGTCTTCTTCAGCATGCCTGTCTGTACAGGTCCGCCCCGCGCGGCTGTGCGGGCAGTTGCCTGATCTGGCTGATTTTTCCGTTGATCTGTCCGTCTGGCCATCGAGGCGCTTTCCGCCTTGTAATTCATCGTCCCTCTGCTAGCTTTAGCAAGCCGGGGGGCGAATAATCGTGAAATTCATCACGGTTTTTGTGTCGTTCTGGCATTCAGGAAACATAAACGCATGGCGCCAAGCCATGCATAAGCCAGGAGACAAAAGATGAAAATTCAGCATGTGGTGCTCGGCCTGTTGGCCGCAGCATTGGCGGGGCAGGCTTCGGCCGCCAATCGCCCGACAGGTTATGTAACCCTGTGTACCGAAGGCAAGACCTGTTCGGTGGCGACATCCAAAAATGTGGCCTTTGGCCGCGCCGACAAGTTCTTCTACAAGCAGCTCATTGGCAGTTTTGTGTGTAACGAGGCCACTTTCGGTGGTCGCACCGCCGGTGGCGTGAATGAGTGCTCGATTCCCTCGGGTAGCTCAAGTTCATCAAGCTCTTCCAGCAGCTCGTCCTCCAGCAGTTCGAGTTCTTCTTCGAGCAGCTCCAGCTCCAGCTCCTCGTCGAGCAGCTCGAGTTCTTCATCAAGTTCATCTTCGTCTTCTGGTAGTGGTGTCGGATATATCCTGACCAATATTGCTGCTTCCGGCGTAGCCTCGGCCAGCAGTCAGGCCAGCACGACCCAGACGGCTGCGCAGGCAGTCGATGCCAATTTCACGACCAAGTGGGTCGCTGGGACAAACACTGCCGGCAACTGGCTGCAGGTGAGCTTTGCCTCACCCGTTACCTTGGGTCGCGTCGTTCTGAGCGAAGCGGGCGAAGGGGTGAGCAGCCACGAAATCCAGGTGTTGAAGAGCGGTGTGTGGAGCACGGTGTCCACCGGCACGACGATTCGCGCCAATAAATCCCATGATTTCGCGCTGACCCAGGCCTCGGCCGTGCGCGTGCTGTTTGCCGCAGTGCAGGCGGGCAAGCCGAATATCCTGGAGTTCCTGACCTATGCCGTGGCGAGCAATGCGCAAGCCTGCGCACCGGGCAATGTGCTGGTCGATAGCGTCGTGGATTGTGGTGGCATCACTGTCGGCACGACCTGCGCGGGCGGCAGCGAAACTCAGCAGCCGGTATTCACCCTGCGTAATTCGACGATCCGCAATCTGCGCATCAACAAGAACGCTGCCGACGGTATTCACTGTACGGCCGGTCATTGCCGCATTGAAAATACCGTGTGGGAAGATGTCTGCGAAGACGCGGCGACGCTCAAGGATGGCGGCCTGTCGCTGACCGTTTCCGGCGGTTCGGCGAATGCTGCGGATGACAAGGTGTTCCAGCACAATGCCAAGAACGGCAGCACTTTCAATATCGAGAACTTCCAGCTCTACGGCCGCATCGGCAAGCTGTATCGTTCCTGTGGCGATTGCACCGGCAATGGCGGCCCGCGCTATGTGAATATCAACAACGTGCAAAGCAATGGCTCCATCGGCGTGGTGGTGGGCGTCAATCGCAATTACGGTGACAAGGCCACGATCCGCAACATGCGTATCTACAACTGGGCGGCGCCGGACAGTGGCGGTGAAATCTGCATGGAATACAACGGTGTGGAAAAAGGCAGCGGCAGCGCCAGCGAGCTGGGCCTGTTCTTCAATACCGCGACCTGCAATGTCAGCGTGACGGACATCACCGGCTTCAAGTAATTTTCCGGTGGTACCTGGAAATGGAAAAGGCCCGCGAGGGCCTTTTCCATTTCTTCCCGCCGATCAGGCTGAGGTTTTTCTCAGCACGGATTGGTTTGGTTTCGGCAGGCCGCCAGACTCTTGCGCAGCCTCGCAGGGCGGGTTATTGACCCGCGCGGTAAATCGTTGGACGTGGGCGGTGGGTTGTCGCGGCGCTCCGAACCCACCCTAGCTCCAAAACTCACAAAACCAGAAACGCCCCAGCCGCCACCGCCGTCGGCAGGGCCGCTGCCGCCAGCAAGCCGAGCGGGCTGATGGCGCCATCGTCGAAGCATTCACGCAGCACGGCGAAGCCGGCGGGGTTGGGGGCGTTGGCGATGACGGTGAGGCCGCCGCCAGTCACTGCGCCGGCGACCAGCGCGTAGCGGAAGCCGTCCGAGCTGCCTTCGACCAGTGAACCGAGGTAGGTGAGGGCCGCGTTGTCGGTGAAGGCGGTGAGACCTAGCGCACCGAAGAACAGGACGAGGTCGTTCATGCTGGACAGGATGGGCTGCAGCCACCATTTCTGGAAGGAGCCGAGGACGACGAGGCCGGCGAGGAAGAGGGCGACCATCAGGCCTTCGCGCAGGATCAGGCGGTCCTGATAGTGCTCGTACGCGTCAGCGAAACCGAGAAAGAGCAGGAAGAGGGCCATGAATACGATGGGGTGATGGCTGTACAGCACCACGCCGGCAAGGCAGGCCAGATGGACGGCTACGACGGGCCATGGTGCAGAGCCGCGCGGGGCGGACTTCTCCGGGGCGATCCCTTGTAGATCCTTTCTGAATGCGGCGGTCAGGGCGATGGCATTGATGATGACTGCAATGGTCGCTTTCCAGCCGAAGGTGCTGGCCATGAAACCGGACGTCCATTCCCAGGCGCCGGCGACCATCAGTACGGGCGGCGCGGCGAAGTTGGTGAGGGTGCCACCAATCGATATGTTCACGAAGAGCACGCCGAGGGTGGCGTATTTGAAACGCGTGGAGACTTTCTGCGAGTAGTAGTGCTCGCGCAGCAGCAGGGCGGCGAGCGTCATGGCGGCAGGCTCGGTGATGAAGGAGCCGAGCAGGGGCACGCCGGAGAGCACGACAAAATAGCGCGCCATCGAATGCGGCAGGGGAATGACACGTGCGTGCCATTCGACCAGTTTGCCGCAGAACTCCAGTACCGGCCTTGAGGCGGCGACGACCATGATGGCGAAGACGAACATCGGCTCGGTAAAGTTGAGGCTCTCCAGATGCGCAATCGCTGGATTCGAGCCCAGCCAGGCAATCATGGCCACGATCAGCACGGTGGCCCAGATGCCGAACACGGCTTCGATCTCGCCCATGAAATGCCACAGGCCGGCATGCGTGCCGCCAGCATGGGCGAGCTTCTCGAAGCGTGGGGCGATGAAGGTGTGCACGATGGCCAGCGCAAAGAGTGCGGTGGCGAGGAGTTCGATGCTGTGATTCATGCTGGGCCCTGTTTTATGTTCTCGATATTTCCAGACTCCTATTATGCGTCGAGGTTCCGCTGATCGTCCCGGCCTTTCGTGTGCATGGCGCGAGCGCGGGTGAGCGTCGATAATGGAGAAGCCTTTTCTGGCACTGGAGCCCTCATGCGAAATCTTCTGTTTGCCCTTGTCCTCATCCTGCTGGCCCCGCTGGTGCAGGCGCAGCAGCGTATGGAAATCATCCCTTTGCGTTACCGTTTGATCGAACAGGTGATGCCGACGCTGCGGCCCTTGCTGGAGCCAGGCGGGTCGATGTCGGCCATGAGTGGCAAGATCATCGTGCGGGCCTCGCCGGAAAATATCGAGCAGATTCGTCGTGCGCTGGAGGCTATCGATACGCGTGCGCGCAGCCTGATGATCTCGGTGCGCCAGGGCGGCTCGGCGCAGGAAGAGGACACGCGCATCGGCGCGGATGGCCGGGTGGTAATCCGCAATGGCGATATCGATGTGAGTGGGCGCGGGCAGGCCTACTCGCGTAATTCGCAAAGCAGCGGCCAGACCCTGCAGACGATCCAGACCGTGGAGGATGGCGAGGCTTACATCTACCTTGGCAAATCCGTGCCGCTGCCGATGACGCAGATGGTGTACGGCCCCGGCGGCGCGGTCGTTTCGCGCGGCACGCAATATGTGGATGTGGGCTCAGGTTTCTCGGTGCGTCCGCAACTGGCCGGTGATCAAGTCGTGCTGACCATCGCGCCGCAGAATCAGCGCATGAATGGAAGCGGGGCAATTGAAGGGAGTCGCCTGTCGACCACCGTGCGCGGCCGGCTCGGGCAGTGGATGCCGCTGGGCGGGGTGAGTCAGCAGAGCGATAACCGGGGCAGCGGGATTGTGGATTACCGCAGTGGGCGCAGTGAGCAGACGAGCGAATACTGGATCAAGGTTGAGGCGATGGAGTAAAGAGATGTGCTGAGTTCTGAGGATTGAGTGCTGAGTGGGGCATGCTTGCAGAGCCTCGCCCGCTAAGCCTCTTCGGGCAGGGGTGCTGAAGAGGCTTGACTGGCGCGGATCTCGAACACACAGTGCCTACGCACTCAGCACTCAGCACTCAGCACTCAGCACTCAGCACTCAGCACTTTTTTCAACCCCGCGCCACCGTCTCGTTGAACATCTGCATCTCGGAGACCGCACCTGCACCTGCGTCTTCGACGATGTCTTCACCGCTGGCGAGCAGGCGGGCGTAGGCGCCGTTGGCGTTCACGAGTTGTTCGTGATTGCCGATTTCGACGATACGCCCGCGTTCCATCACCACGATGCGGTTGGCATCGCGGATGGTGGTCAGGCGATGGGCGACGACCAGCACGGTGCGGTCGCGGCGCAATTCCACCAGCGCCTCGCGCACCACGCGTTCGGATTCGTTATCCAGCGCCGAGGTAGCTTCATCGAGCAGCAGAATCGGCGCGTTCTTGAGGAAGGCGCGGGCAATCGCCAGGCGCTGGCGCTGGCCGCCGGAGAGCTGGTTGCCGTTGGTGCCGATGCGCGTGTCGAAACCCTGATTGAGTTTGCTGATGAACTCCATGGCGTGGGCCTGGCTGGCCGCGGTTTCGATCTCGCTCATGTCGGCGCCCTGGCGGCCATAGGCGATGTTGTGGCCGACGCTGTCGTCGAACAATGCGGCGTGCTGGCCGACCAGGGCGAGCTGGCTGCGCAGGGTGGTGAGCGGCATGTCCTGCACCGCGATGCCGTCGATCAGGATGCGGCCTGACTGGATTTCGAAGAAGCGTGCGACCAGCGCCATCAGCGTGGTCTTGCCACTGCCCGAGGCGCCGACGAAGGCGACGGTTTCGCCGGGGGCGATGGTCAATGACAGGTCGTTGACGGCCGGCGTGTCCTGGCCCGGGTAGGCGAAGCTGACGTTCTCGAAACGGATTTCGCCGCGTGCGCGTTCGATCTGCTGCGTGCCGCTGTCGACTTCGGGTTCCATGTCGAGCAGCTCGAAGATGCTCTGCGCGCCGGCCAGGCCGCGCTGGATGGTGGCGTTGATGTTGGTCAGGCGCCGGATCGGCTCGAAGATCAGCGAGGTGACCGTGACATAGGCCATCAGATCACCCGGGGTGAGTTGGCCGCTGGCGGCCAGACGACCTGCCGCGTACAGCACGCCGGCTACGGCCGTGAAGGCCAGCACCTGCACCATCGGCACGTTGGCGGCGGAGATGCGCACGACGCGCATGGTTTCCTTGCGCAGGCGCGTGGCGATGTCGGCGAAACGGTTCGCTTCATGTTGCTGGGTGCCGAAGATCTTGATTTCGCGCAGGCCGGCGAGCTGCTCCTCGACCGTGCTGGTCATCTCGCCCATGGTCGTCTGCTGGGCGCGATTGGAGGTGCGCATGCCGGTGCTGGCCTTGCGGATGATCCAGGCGATCACCGGTCCGGTGGCAATGATGATCAGGGTCAGGTGCCAGGCGTTGTACAACAGCCAGCCGAGCAGCGCGAGTACGGTCAGGGTGTCCTGGATGACGATGATCCAGGCGTTGGACAGGGCGGTGCCCACTTGCGGGATATCGTAGGTGACGCGCGAGAGCATGCGTCCCGAGGTTTGTGCCTGCACGCTGGAGAAGGGCAGGCGCATGTGATGCTCGAAGACGAAGCGGCGCAGGTCTTCAACCGCTTTGTTGGCGACCCACTGGCTGGCAACGCTGGAGGCATATTCGGCCAGACTCTTGCAGACTACGATGCCGATCAGCATGAGCATGACGCGCAGCAGGGCGTCCTGATCCTTGGCGATGAGCACATCATCGACCAGAAACTTCATCTGCTGACCCATCAGCGGATTGAGCAGGGCGACGGCGGCCATGGTCAGCATCGACAGGGCCGACACGCGCCAGTAAGGCTTGATGTAGGCGAGCAGGCGGAGGTAGAGCTGGAAGGAATCTTTCATTCGCGGCGTTTGAAGCTAACCACTGCAAGGGGGCTGCATTGTAGCAGTGGCGGACCGCATATCCTGCAGAAGCGGGACCGGCTTGGATAAGCCGCCCCGCTGCGATTAGAAACCGATGCTCAGCCCCATGCTGATAACCGGATACCACTGGTATTTACTGGCCTTGTCTTGAACCTTGATGCGTTCTGCTTCGCCATCGGCCCTCAACTGCGCGCACTGAGATGCATCGAGTGCGGTGCCGCATGTGAGGTTGAGTGTGGTTTTGGATTTTCCTTGGTACATGGCGCCAATATCTGCGTAGAAGCCGATCCCCGTGCTGCTGACCGAACCCCAGCCAAGGCCCAGATACGGCGCCGCGCTGTTCTTCCATTTGATCTGGCCATCAAATTGACCTACGTCGCTGGCTTGGTAGGTCGTGCCGTTGATGGTGTAGGTGCCACCGGAAGGCTTTCCGGTGAGATTGATTTTGTTGCCTTGGAAAATCAGGCCACCGGTTGCCCGGAACCCTAGTGGCAGGCTCAGGTCGGCGAGCGTACGAATGTTTGAAAGCGTGAGTTTGCCGTCGTAGTCGACGTCGTTGTAGTTTGATGTCTTGTTGTAGCTATACCCAGAGTAGCCAACGCGGGCGGTGATCAGATTATTGAAGGCATACGCGGCGTCAACGCCGGCACCCGTCGTGCCAATTTGAACCCCAGCGCCGATTTCGGCCATGACGGTGCCGCTGCAGAGAGTCAGTACTGCGGCAAAGAGAATATTTTTTTTCATGAAGCCCTCCTTTGCGATGTTTTTACGAAAGCTGATCAAACGAATCGCTCGGTGAAGCCTAGTGAAACGAAGTAGTTTCGGCAATGCCGGGGCGCCAGTACAGAAGGGTATAGCGATCAGTAGTGACTTACTCCCGGTGCAGCACTTTGTCGACCAGAAAATCAGCCCAGCCACGGGTGTGGAAGGCTTGTTTGAGTTGATCGCGATGGTAGGCCGTGGTGAGCCAGGTCTTGAATTCGATGGGGAATTTGGCGTTGGCGGCCAGATATTCCTCGAAGAAAAAATCGAGGATGCCGGTCTTCGATCCTTTGAGGTGGCCGTAGTACCAGGCCAGCTCGCGCATCGCGTCTTGTACCGGTTCGCCCAAGCGGAACATGCGGTACAGCGCAGCCGCAAAACCGGCCCGGTCGGCACCGCTCTTGCAGTGGATCAGGGCGGGATAGGCCGCCTCGGCGAGCATGGTTTCCGCTTTGAGCAGCCATTCGACTTCCGGCGCGCTACGCGAGAGGATGCCTTTGAAATCGATCAGGGTAATGCCCAGACGGCGGCATTCCTCGGCTTCCAGCGCATAGCGGCGCGTGTCGTCCGCCCCGCGCAGATTGATGATGGTCTTGATGCCATATTTGCGCTGGTATTTGCGGATCTGGCCCGGGCTGGGCTGGCTGCAGCGGTACAGGCCGCCGGGCAGGGCGTGCAGGTTGTTGTAGACCACGCGGATGAAGCCGTGATCGATAAAGAGCATATCCAGATAGGCCAGAAACCGGCCAGAGAAACTTGTTACGTCGCGTGCCACGGAAAAACCCGGTGAGCCCGAATGGGGAAAGGGGGGGATTATCCTTGGCTAGGGCGGAAATGGGAACTCGGAACTGGGAAATGGGAACTCGGAGGGCTGGCTTGACCATCGTGCCCGGTGCGAAGTGTTGACTTGCAAAGCGAGCTAACGGTTTTTCCACGTCCGCCAACGGTGGGTTGTCGCTGCGCTCCGAACCCACCCTACGAAAACTGGCATTGCTGCAGAGCCTTGCCCAGCAATGCTCTTCAAGCAGCGGTGCGACGACGCTTGACAGGAGCGGCTCTCCGGCCATGCTGCCGGCCCAGTCCCCAGTCCCCAGTCCTTAACAGCGAAACCGTTCCACGCTGTGCAGCAGCGTGCGGGCCAGGCCTTCCAGTTCTGTGGCGGCTTCGCGGCCGCGTCCTACGGCGGCGGAGTTGCTTTCGCTGGCGTTGGCGATGCGTTCCACGCTCTGGGCGATTTCGCTGGCTGAACTGGATTGCTGGCGCGCCACTTCGCTCAGTTCGCGCAGATTGTCCAGGGACTGATGGGCGCCTTCGTCCAGCGCCTTGAGCGGTTCGCGCAGGCCCTCCACTTCGGCCACACCGGACTCCACGCGGGCTTTCGCCACGCCCATTTCATCGGCCGCTTCACGGGCCTGACGTTGCACCAGTTCGATCATTGTCTGGATCTGGCTGGTGGCCAGCGCGGTTTTCTCAGCCAGCTTGCGTACTTCGTCGGCGACGACGGCGAAGCCGCGGCCTTGCTCGCCTGCGCGGGCGGCCTCGATGGCGGCATTCAGTGCGAGCAGATTGGTCTGGTCGGCAATTTCATGGATCACGTTGGCAAAACCGCTGATCTCTTCGGCACTCTTGACCAAGGTCGTCATCGAAGCGGCGGTGCCATCGACCGTGCTGACGATCTTGCGCACCTCGTCGGCCGCATGCAGTACGCGGTCGCGTCCTTCGGTGGCGGTTTGTGATGTTTCGTGCGCCACTTTTACGACGGCTTCGGTGCGTTCGGCTGCGTTCCAGATGCTCTCGGTCAGGTTCTCGACCATCGCCGCAATCCCGCTCAGGGATTCGCTTTCTTCGCTGACACTGCTGGCTACGCCGCCGACAACGTCGCTCATGGCATGGGCGGCGCCTTCGACATTGCGCGAGCTGTCCTGTACTTCGCCAATCACCGTGCGCAAGCCATTCTGCATGCGCGTCAGGGCACTCAGCAAATGGCCCAGTTCGTCATTCGAGCCCGCTTCAATGTTCAGGCTCAGATCACCATCGGCGATCCGTTCGGCGACTTTTACGGCTTTGTGCATCGGTCCGACGATGCTGCGCGCCATGTAGTAACTGATGGCTGTCGCCAGAATGATCGACGCCAGCAGCGTGCCCAGCGTTCCCCATTGTGCGTTGCGCGCGTTGCTGTCAGCCAGCTCATAGCGTTCGCGTGCGGCCTCGGTCTGGCCATCCACCGCCTGGCTTACGGCCCGCGAGACTTCTTTGAACACGTCGTCCGCCGTCTGCATGCCTGAGCGCCCCATGGCCGGGTCGACGCTGGCCATGTCCAGTGCGGTGCTGACCGCCTTGCGATATTTTTCAAGGCCGCCGGCAATCTCGGTCAGCAGTTGTTTGTCTGTGTCAGAAATGTTGTCGGCCGTCTGCATGGCCTGTACCTGGCTGCCGATACGTGCAGTCGAGGCGTCAATGCTGGCGATGCGCGTGGCGAGTTTGTCTGCCGCGAGGCCGTCAAGCGAGGTGAACAGGCTGTAGGCATCGGCATGGGTCAGCAGCAGGCTGCTTTCCAGGCCTTTGACCAGCAGGACCTGGTTGAAGCGTTGTTCAAAGAGTTCGCGCAGCGCGCCACTCATCGAGCTCAGCGACCAGTAGCCCACGCCGCCCATAACCAGCATCAGCAGCACGCATAGCAAGGGCGCTGCCAGCATTCGATGAATGATCCGCATGAAACCTTCTCCCCTGAAACATGCTGCAGAAAAGCGCCGGTTTGTTACGCAAAGAATCGGCGCGAGATCGCCTCGCGCCGTCTGGTTTTTCTCAACGTTTGTAGACGCCGGCGCAGACGATGTCCTCACCGCTGCGCTCGCAATAAGCCTGTTTGGGCAGGACCTTCTTGCTCAGCGGATCGGTGAACTTGTAGTCTTGCCAGAATTTGCCTTTGCTCTTGGCCAGATCCACGCGTTCGCGCACAAACAGCTTGCCATCCGGATCCTTGAAATCGATCAGATCCTTACCGACCATTTTTTCGTTCTGACCATGAGCCTGCACTTGCCCTTTGGTGTCGTAGACCACCGGGTACAGATCCCGGTCGATCCATTTGGCGTTTTTAGCGGTGATCTCTGCCAGCGTTGCTGCACGATTGGCTTTGACTGCCGCCACCACTTTGACCACCATGGCTTCGGCCTCTTTGGCCGAAGCAAATTCATCAGCTGCGTGCGCCGTGCCCAGCAGCGAAATCATCGAAACGAGCAATAGTTTTGAAATTTTCATCATGCCTCCGCGTCAAGGTGTGGGAGTGACGCAAACGCCATCCGCACAGGGGGTCGTGGCCGCGGCGATAGACACTCCCGGGCCAAAGGGAGTTACGGCTGGCGTGGCGGATAACTTGAGGTTTATGCCCTTGTGGCGGCCTGCCGCCTGCGGCGGAGTTCTGAGTATTGAGTGCTGAGTGGGGCATGCTTGTAACGCCGCGCCTGCCAAGCGTCTTCGGGTTGGTGTGCTGAAGAGCCTTGACAGGCAAGACTCTCGGGGCACATTGATTACGCACTCAGCACTCAGCACTCAGCACTCAGCACTCAGCACTCAGCACTGCGCCGCAGGCGCTCAACCCATCTTCTCATCCTGAGCAGGCGGGGCGATGCGCAGTACTTCGTCCAGACTGGTTTGCCCTTTGGCAATTTTCAGGGCGCCGGAGATGCGCAGCGGTTTCATGTCTTCGCGGTAGGCCTGCTGGCGCACCAGCGCCAGATCGGCGCCGCTGTGGATCAGGCGGCTGATCGCGGGCGACATCAGGAGGGTTTCATAGATGCCCATGCGCCCGCTGTAGCCGGTGTTGCGGCATTCCAGACAGCCGACCGGATGATAGATCTGGGTGGGTACGGGCGCCTTGAAGGGGATCGCCAGCTGCGTCCAGGCCGCGGCCTCTTCTTCGGTCGGCGCGGCGGCTTCCTTGCAATGCGGGCACAGGGTGCGCACCAGACGCTGGGCCATCACGCCGAGGATGGTGGCGTTGAGCAGATAGGCCGGTACGCCCAGATCGAGCATGCGGGTGATCGCCGAGGGCGCATCGTTGGTGTGCAGGGTGGAGAGAACGAGGTGACCGGTCAGCGCCGCCTGGATCGCCATTTCGGCGGTGGGCAAATCGCGGATTTCGCCGATCATGATGATGTCCGGATCCTGCCGCATCAGGGCGCGCACGCCATCGGCAAAGCCCAGATCAATGGAGGCTTGGACCTGCATCTGGTTGAAGGCGCCTTCGACCATTTCGATCGGATCTTCGATCGTACACACGTTAACTTCCGGCGTGGCCAGTTGCTTGAGCGTGGAGTAGAGCGTGGTGGTCTTGCCTGAACCGGTCGGGCCGGTGACCAGAATGATGCCATTGGGCTGACGCGTCATGTGCGCCCAGCGTGTCGTGTCATCGTCGGTGAAGCCGAGTTCGACGAAATTGCGCACCAGCACGTCCGGATCGAAAATCCGCATCACCAGTTTTTCGCCGAAGGCGGTGGGCAGGGTCGACAGACGCAGCTCGACTTCGGTGCCCTGCGGCGTGCGTGTCTTGACGCGGCCATCCTGTGGCCGGCGTTTTTCGACCACGTCCATGCGCCCGAGGATCTTGATACGGCTGGTCATGGCGTTGATCACGCCCATCGGCAACTGATAGACCTGATGCAGTACACCGTCGATGCGGAAACGCACGATGCCGATGTCGCGGCGCGGTTCGACGTGGATGTCTGAGGCGCGCTGCTCGAAAGCGTATTGCCACAGCCAGTCGACGATGCTGACGATGTGCTGCTCGTTGGCGTCGAACTGGCGATTGGTTTTGCTGAGCTCGACCAGTTGTTCGAAATTGGAAATCTGGCCGCCTTGCAGCGCTTCCTTTTGCGTGGCCTTCTTGACCGAACGCGCGAGGTTGTAGAACTCGACCTGAAAGCGCTCGATATCCAGCGGGTTGGCGAAGACGCGGCGGATCGGCTTGCGCAGCACCGGTGTCAGCTCGAGTGCCCATTCGCGCACATACGGCTCGGCGCTGGCGATCACTACCTCATGGGGCGTGACCTGCACCGGCAGCACTTGCAGGCGCGAGGCATAGGCGGCGGACATCACCTCGGTGACGATCGAAAAATTGATCTTGAGTGGATCAATATGGAAATATTCCAGCCCGAGCTTGCCTGCCAGCCATTCGGTGAGGGCTTCCAGATGCAACGGCTTGTGTGGCGGCTGCTGGTTCTTGAACTGGCGTTCCGCGATCACTGACAGCGGATGGACTGCCTTGCTGTTATGGCGCTCGGCGTGCACCTGCTCGGCTTCCTCGCGCGTAAGGATTTGATCATCAAGCAGCAGGCGCAGTACTTCCTTGAGCGTGAGCTTGCGATCAGCCTCGGTGATGGGCGTGACGGTGGCCTTGAGGTGGACAATGCTGGCGGCTTTGGGCATTTGGGCTGGGCGAGGATAAATTGTTGCTGACTGTAGGCTTGCGCTTCGGAAGTCGCAATGCGGCAGGCGGAGTTTTCGGGAACCTTTGCAGGTTTTAACGACCGGCGGCGGCGAAGATTGAGCCGACAGAGGCATGCTTGAAGAGCCGCGCCTGTATTGCCTCTACAGAATGGGGCTTTGCACAGGTAAGCTGGGTGCGGATCTACAGCCATTCATGAACTCGGCCTCAGGTTTTCGGCCCTCAATCCGGCAGGCTGCGCGTGCTACCATCGCCCGGCTTTTTTCCGGTTTCCCCATGAACGATATTGCTGCACATTTTGCTGATGAAGGTTCGCTGGCCCGCGTGATTCCGGGCTTTCGCGCGCGTCCGCAACAGGTCGAAATGGCCGAAGCCATCGCCCGCGCGATCAAGGGCAACCGTGCCCTGGTGGCCGAAGCCGGCACCGGCACCGGCAAGACCTTCGCCTATCTGGTGCCTGCGCTGCTTTCCGGCGGCAAGGTGATCATCTCCACCGGCACGAAAACGCTGCAGGATCAGCTTTTCCACCGCGATCTGCCGGCCGTGCGCAAGGCGCTCAAGGTGCCGGTGCGCGTGGCGCTGCTCAAGGGGCGACAGAACTACGCCTGCCACTATCACATCGAGCGTTCGATGTCGGAAGGGCGCTTCCTCAATCGTGAGGATGCGGTGCAGATCCGCACGATTTCAAAGTGGCTGCTGACCACCATGACCGGCGACAAGGCCGAGTGCGCGGGCGTGCCCGAGGATTCGACGGTGTGGATGGCGGCCACCTCGACGCGCGACAATTGTCTTGGTCAGGAATGCCCCTCGGCCAAGGAATGCTTTGTGATGGCGGCGCGGCGCACGGCGCAGGAATCTGATGTAGTGGTGGTCAATCATCACCTGTTTTTCGCGGATGTGATGTTGCGCGATGAAGGCATGGGCGAGTTGCTGCCGGCCTGCAATACCGTGATCTTCGATGAGGCGCATCAGCTGCCGGAAACCGCCAGCATGTTCTTCGGCGATTCGGCTTCGACCGGGCAGCTGCTGGATCTGGCACGCGACACGCGCACCGAGGCACTGATCGCCGCACGTGATTTTGCCCCGCTGCAGGACGCCACGCGTTCGCTGGAAAAGGCTGCGCGCGATCTGCGTCTGGCGATTCCGGGAGAGAACGCGCGTCTGGGCTACGAACAGGTTGCCGACAAGCTGGATTTCACCAACGCGCTGGATGTGGTCGAGAAGGAGCTGGAGCATTACCTGACGCTGGCCGAATCGCAGGCCGAGCGCTCGGAAGGCCTGGAGAAATGCTGGCAGCGTGGCACCGAAATGCACCGCCGGGTGACGAACTGGCGACGCCTGAACCAGCCGGACACGATCCGCTGGGTCGAAGTCTTCAGCCAGTCCGCTTCGCTGAACACCACGCCGCTGCGCGTGGGCGAAATCTTCCGCAAGCAGATCGAGGGCAACGCCAAGAGCTGGATCTTCGCGTCAGCAACCTTGGCCGTCGGCAAGAACTTCGCGCATTACAACGCCGAGCTGGGTCTCGATGCGCTTGATCCGCCGCCCGAAACCGGGATGTGGGGCAGCCCTTTCGATTACGCCGAGCAGGCCGTGCTCTACGCGCCGCCCAATATGCCCGACCCGAATAGCCTGGATTACGCCGATGCCGTGGTTGAGGCTGCGCTGCCGATCATTCGCGCGGCGCAGGGACGCACCTTCGTGCTGTGCACTTCGCTACGCGCGATGAAAACCATTCACGAAGGCCTGGAGTCGCACTTCCATCGCCAGGCCCTGGATTTTCCGCTGCTGCTGCAGGGCCAGGCTTCGCGCAGCGAGCTGTTGGAGCGTTTCCGCATGCTTGGCAATGCGGTGCTGGTGGCCAGTCAGAGTTTCTGGGAAGGCGTGGACGTGCCCGGCGATGCGCTGTCGGTAGTGATCATCGACAAGCTGCCGTTCGCGCCGCCAGATGATCCGGTGCTCAAGGCGCGCGTGAGCTGGATCGAAAAGCAGGGCCGTAATCCCTTCATGGACTATCAGCTGCCGCGCGCGGTGATCAGCATGAAGCAGGGCGCCGGGCGCCTGATTCGCAGCGAACGCGATCGTGGCGTGCTGATGGTGTGCGATCCGCGCATGCTCAGCAAACCCTATGGCAAGCGCGTCTGGCAGAGCCTGCCGGCGATGCGCCGATCGCGCGTGGAAGCCGAGGTGGTGGCGTTTCTCGAAACTTTGCCGGCGCCCGCGGCGAGCGAGATCTGAGCGACCGCTGCCTGCGGGCTGCTTTTAGCCGGCTAACCGGGCTTGGAGTGTGAATTTAGTCACAACTGTGGGCTGATGCAGGGTCAATTTTTGCATTAGGGGAAACCGGGCGTTGCAATAGCGCGAAAGTCGTAGCTATCATTAGGCTTGTGGCTCGCGCCGCTGTAAGTATTTCTTACCTTATCGAGGCAAATATGGACGCCGTCGTTTTCACCAAAACCGTGTTCGGCATCGACGAGTTGCAACAGCGCCAGATGCGCCTGCATCCGCGTTTGCGTACCTTGCTGGTGATGGTTGATGGCAAACAGCCCGCGCATCATCTGGTAAAAACCCTGTCCGCTGCTGGTGTGACCGAAGCGCATCTGCAGGAACTGCAGGACGCGGGTTTGATCCAGCCTGTACATGTGCCGCCAGCTCAGGCCCCCGCCAGCCCGGTTTCTGCCGCCTTGCTCACCATCTTGCCCGACGAGGTGCCGGCAGACGAGTCCAGCCGCCTGATGAGCCTGTACCGCTTGTATGCCGAGATGATTAACGAAGTTTTTGGCTCAAAGGGCGGCGCGTACCAGAAGAAACTCGCCCAGTCTGCCCGCATTGGCGATTACATCGCGCTGGGCAACGAGATCATCACCGCGCTGAATCAGTCGATGCGCATCGAGCAGGCCGTTGCCTTCAAGGCGCGGGTGAAGCCGTATTTGCGCTGAACTCAGCGCGGCACGATCGGAATCACACGTTTCTTCGAGAGCCGCTCCGGTATTGGCTTTGGCGTGAGGCTGCCCTGAGACTGGCTTCTGCGCTCGTTCTCCCGCCATGCCGCCCGCAAACCCAATAGCAGAGCCAGTATCGCGGCATAGATCAGCGGCTGGGTGATATCTCGCTTCACCAGCCACCAGTAATGCACCACCCCGATGATGGCGATGGCGTAGACGCTGCGGTGTAGCGTTTGCCAACGCTTGCCGCCCAGGGCGCGGATCGCCGCGTTGAAGGACGTGGCGGCCAGCGGAATCAGCAGTACGAAAGCGGCGAAACCGGCGGTGATGAAGGGGCGCTTGAGGATGTCCTTGGCGATGCCGCCCCAGTCGAAGAACTGATCCAGCCACAGATAAGTCGTGAAGTGCAGTGACGCATAGAAAAAGGCGTACAGCCCGAGCATGCGCCGCGTGCGGATCAGCCAGTTCATGCCCGTGATTTTGCGTAGAGGCGTGATGGCCAGCGAAATCAACAGGAAGCGCAGCGTCCAGGTGCCGGTGTCGCGGGTGATGGTTTCAATCGGGTTGGCGCCCAGCTCATCCGCATAGAAGCCCCAGCCCAGCAGCGCCAGCGGGATCAGGCAGGCGACAAACAGCAGGAATTTGAATGCCGCGATGCCGCGTCGGCCGGGGTTGCGCAACCAGTCTGTCATCAGAAATTCTTTTTCAGATCCATGCCCGCATACAGCGAGGCGACTTCATCGTAGCCATTGAACATCAGGGTTTTGCGTTTGGTGAGCTCGCCAATGCGCCGCTCGGTGTCCTGCTTCCAGCGTGGGTGGGCCACATCAGGATTCACGTTGGAGTAGAAGCCGTATTCATTGGCAGCGGCCTTGTTCCAGGCCGTGCCCGGCATCTTCTCGACCAGACGGATGCGCACAATGGATTTTGCATTCTTGAAGCCGTACTTCCATGGCACAACGAGGCGGATCGGCGCGCCGTTTTGCGGCAGCAATTCCTCGCCATACAGGCCAACCGCCAGGGTCGTCAGCGGATGCAGCGCCTCGTCCATCCGCAAGCCTTCGGTGTAGGGCCAGTCCAGCACAGGTTGCCAGGTGCCGATCATGGTTTTCTTGTCGTAATGCGTGACGAACTCCACATACTTGGCGCTGCCTTGCGGTTCGACCTGCTTCAGCAAGGCAGAAAGCGAGAAGCCCACCCAGGGAATGACCATCGACCAGCCTTCCACGCAGCGCATGCGGTACAGGCGCTCCTCCAGCGGAGCAAGTTTGAGCAGATCTTCAATCGCGAAGCTGCGCGGCTTGTTGCACAAACCTTCCACTACGACTGACCATGGCCGTGTCTTCAGCGCCCGGGCGTTCTCGGCAGGGTCTTCCTTGTCGAGGCCGAACTCGTAGTAATTGTTGTAAGTCGTGATGTCCTTGATGCGTGTCGGCTTGTCTTTCAGCGGCATCTTGTTTGGCTGCACATTCGCCAGCGCAGCCGCTTCGGCGGCCGACCAGGGCATTGCCAGCATCGATGCGCCGGCCAGCGCCAAGCGGCCGCTGTGAGCCATGAACTCGCGGCGGGCGCGATACAGCTCGGGCGAGGTGATTTCCGATGGGGCAATATCGGCGGGGCGGCGGATCAGCATGGTGCATCCTTTCGTGGCTTGGGGCTGCCAGACTCTCTGTTTTCAGAACTTGCTCATGATCTTGCCGCGATGGCGTGATCAGCTTCTTCTTAGTAGACCTCTGATTTGCGAAAAGCTTACGGCAATTTTCAAATTCAGGGCGTTTGTTGTCACTCCGTCCGGAATGTTGCGTGGCGGGATTGCCCAATCGGGCTTCTGTGGCTATAATCGCGCCTCTTCGCGGAGAGGTGGATGAGTGGTTTAAGTCGCACGCCTGGAAAGCGTGTGTGGGATAACATCCCACCGCGGGTTCGAATCCCGCCTTCTCCGCCACGAATGAAACGAAAACCCGCACTGCTACTGGCAGTGCGGGTTTTTTGTTTTCAGTCATCCATCAATAGAAGAACGCCACTCCAACCAAGTTAAATTTCAATGCACACGGGTGGCCGATATTCAATGCGTGCCACCATCATAGAAAGGACCGGCAATGCCGGCCCTTGGTTTTTGTGCAACAAGACTTACTCGGCGATGGTTTCCATCACTTCCCATTTTCCGTTCACGACCTTGTATACCGTGATGCCGCCATTGGCGAGATCGCCCTTGGCATCGTAGGCAATCTTCGGCGCGGTGACGCCGGTGTGTTCGATAGCCGCGAGGACTGGTAGATATTTTGCGGCCTCGGTTGAGTCGGCCTTGAGCATGGCGGCGATCAGGATGCGCGTTGCGTCATAGCCATAGGGTGAGTAGATCTCGGGTTCGCCATATTTGGCTTTGAAGCGGGTCAGGAAGTCCTGACCACCCGGCATCTTGTCCATTGGCAGGCCGGCCAGCGAGGCGATGGTGCCTTCGGCAGCATCGCCGGCAAGCTTCAGGAAGGTGTCGGAGCGGGTCATTTCGCCAGACAGCAGCGGAGTTTTGAGGCCGATCTGTTTGATCTGCTTGGCGAGCGGGCCGGATTGCGCATCGGTGCCGCCGAAGAAAATGACGTCGGGCTTCTTGCTCTTGATGCTGGTCAGGATGGCCATGAAATCACTGGCCTTGTCGTTCGTGAATTCGCGTGCCACCACATGGCCGCCAGCGGCTTTGACTGCCTTGTCGAACTCGTCGGCGAGACCTTGGCCGTAGGCCGTGCGGTCGTCGATGATGGCGATTTTCTGCGCGCCGAGCTTGCTCACCACGAAGCGGCCCATCACCGAGCCTTGTTGGGTGTCAGAGGTCATCGAGCGAAAGGTGGTTTTGAAGCCCTGCTGGGTGAAGGTGGGAGCGGTGGCCATGGCGATCTGCGGCAGGCCAGCGTCCGAATACACCTTGGAGGCCGGAATCGAGGTGCCGGAGTTGAAGTGACCGATCATGCCTGCCACGCCGGCATCCAGCACGCGCTGGGCCACTTGGGTGGCAGTCTTGGGGTCAGCCATGTCGTCTTCGGCGACCAGTGCGAACTGCACGGTTTGCCCGGCAATCATCGGATTCAGTGCATTGGCATCATCAATCGCAAGTTGCACACCGTTCTGGTAACCCTTGCCGTAGTGTGCCTGCGGTCCGGTCAGCGGGGCGGCAAAACCGATTTTGATGATGCGTGCGGCGGCTGTGCCGGCATTTGCTGTTTCTTCCTGTTTGGGCTGGCAGGCGCTGAGTGCCAGCAGCATGCAGAATAGCGATGACAGGAGCAAGGAGGTGCGACGTGACATGGGCGATGACTCCGGAGATAAATGCTGAAGTCGCGATTATTGCCGCATCCGGCTCCGTATGGATACGGATAGGCGTAAATCAGTCTCAGGAATAGACTTGCTGAGAGCATCAACACAATCCGTTGCAGGTGCGCTCAACGTCTTCAGGAGCAGGGCATGAAAGTATCCGTGATCGGCATGGGGGCCGTTGGCACCGAAATTCTTGGGCTTCTACTCAATATGAGCGAAGTCACCGAGATAGTGGCGGTCGACAAGGCGCGCGAAAAAGCCGAGGCCGAAATCTGGGATTTCTCGCACACCACGCCCTTCACCTATGCCAAGAATCCCTCTCTGGTGGCCGGTGATTATCCAGAGACCGCCGCGAGCGACATCGTCGTGATTACGGCGGGCGCCCAATTGCAGAAAGGCCAGAGTCGCGATGATCTGGTGCGGGTGAATGCGCTCATCCTGCGCAGCATCATCGCTGATGTGGAGCGCTATTCGCCCGGGGCCATCGTGATCAATGTGACCAATCCGGTCGACGTGATGACCCAGGTGATGCTGCGCGCGTCGAGCTATCCGCCGGAGCGCCTGATCTCGGCCGGCACATTGATCGATACGGCGCGCTTTCTGCGAATACTCAGCGATCATGTTCAGGTCGACCCGAAGAACCTGCATGGTTACTTGCTGGGCGATCACGGTGCGACGGGTTTCATTCCCTGGAGTCTGTGCAAGGTGTGCGGGCTGGATGTGGAGAGCTACTGTCGGCTCAATGGTCTGCCGCCGGTGGATCGCGACGCGGTCCGCCAGCAAACGCTGGAGGCCGGATTCCGTATTTTCGAGCGCAAAGGCAATACCAATCACGGCATCGCGGCCAGCGTCTTCCGCATCATTCGCGCCATTGAGGCCAATGAAAAATCGATTCTGCCGCTGGGCGTACTGCTGCAAGGGCAGTATGGGGTTGAGGATCTGGTGATGAGCGTGCCCTGCGTGGTCGGGCGCGGCGGCGTGGAACGCATCCTCAACTACGAATTCAGCGCTGAGGAGCAGCTAGCGTTCAGAGCGTCCGAGCAGCACCTGCGCGCCTTGCTTGCGCTGACCTGACTACGGCTTGATCAAGGTAGCGATCAGTGCGCCCGCTTCGGGCTTGTCGCCTACTTGCAGATGCACCTTGACCACCACCCCCGCGTAAGGGCTGGGGATATCCAACGCCACCTTGCCGGTTTCCAGCGTGATCAGATTGTCGTCGGCACGCAGCACGTCACCGGGCTGCACCAGCACGTCGATGATGAACACCTCGCCGCTGGCGCAGGAACCACAGCTCTCCCAGCATTCGGGATAACGCGGCATGCGGACTTCGATCAGATCAGACATGAGGCCGGTGCTTCGGGAACAGGTTTGCAGCTTCGCACAGGGCGAGGCTGCGCAGCCTTGATCTGGGGCAGGCGGTCGTCGCAGGACCAGGCCGATAAGGGTTGTCTTTCAAATGTGCCTCTGGAGACCCGCGCGCATCCTGCCTCCTGGCGGAGGCTGCCTGCAGAGCCAATGCTGATGCGGCTTTGCAAGCAGGTCTAATAGCAGTTCAGCGAAGGTCCCAATCCTGATTGCGCTCTGATGGCTTTGCGCCGCGCGCAGTGCTTGCCGCAAAAATAGCGGAGTAGCGATCAGGTCGCGCGGCACTTGTCGCAATCATCCCAAGGCAGGCATTCGCACACGCGCGGCAACTCGACATATTTGCTGCCGATCTGGACGATGCCTGCGGCGGGCGCGGCGGCTTTCGCTGGAGCCCGCCCTGACGCAGACGGCGCCGCGCTTGCAGACGCATCGCGCGGCGTCGGATTCCACTTCGCGAAAGGCGTCATGTCCGCCTTGTCCGCGACATACCACAGCTTGTTCGCTGCATCCCAGCGCGCACCTTGCTTCTTGGCGGCGTCTTTCTCTGCGAAGGGAACCTTCAGATTGAATTTCATGATGTGGCGGGGGTGAATGGCGAGGGCGGGATGATACGGGAAGGTCCGCCCACGTGGAGTGTTACTCCGTGGTTGCCCGTGCGAACAGCATTTACTAGGAGCGACCATATTTGGACGTTTCTTCAAGCATCCACAACTTGAAGGCCGTACTGGTTAGGAATGCGTTTGGCTCGTCGGAAATGAACATTTCGGCCTTCGAGTAAGCGTCGAATAACTGCCTCGTTGTCTGGAGCGAAGTGTTCTCCGAATACGATTTCTGCGATGTCTTCGGGGCTGTGCTCATACAGGCCGTGTCCTGCATATTTCTTGTTGGTGTCGTCTTTCCCAACGAAGACGATGCGGATTTCCTGCTCCCCCTTGAAGGCGTTGGATTTATGAGCGAATTGCTTTTGTCGCTCTCTACCTTGCTGTTTGTAATTACCACTATGTAGAAGTTTGAACTTGATTTTCTGGGGGCGGTTTCCGTATTCCACGCGATAGACATATCTCCAGCGTGGGACGTGCTCGTCTTTGTCCAAGGAGCAGGGCCTCAAATTTTTGAGGAGAGATTCAAGTCTGTAACCTATGGCTAATCCACCCAGCCCACATCCTCTCTCGTCGCCCCCGTAGAAAGACCACATGTGCAGGTTGTTTGCTGTTTCACAGAGACAGAAAATGCCACAGTCAGAAAATAGATCATTAACTACTTTTACGGCCCTTTCGTGATCATAGCCGGTGGTGTCTACATCTAGATCGGTGAAGGATTTTTTCTCGAACGGGTCGTTGAACGCAGCAGAGGGCGCGAAGTAGGCTTGGCTCATCAGCAAACTTTTGAGCGCTCGTTCATTGAATTGCCGGTATTTGTAGACAATCGTGCCTTTGTCAAACCCGTCATGAGGCACAAGAAATACATAGCTTTTGATCTCCTCCATGCTTAGCCTGCCCGCGCTCATCTAGGTTTTCCCCGATTCATGATGTATTGAGTAATGCCCGATCAAGCCCTCAGCCCTCGTACGCCTCCATCGGCACACAAGCGCAGAACAGATTCCGGTCGCCATACACATCATCAATGCGATTCACTGACGGCCAGAACTTGTTCTCACGCACATACAGCAGCGGGAAGACGGCTTCATCGCGGCTGTAGGGGCGTGTCCACTCCGTGCTGATCACATCGCTTTGGGTGTGCGGTGCATGCTTGAGCGGGTTGTTGTCAGGCGTGAAGGCCCCCGATTCGATGCGGCGGATTTCCTCGCGGATCGCCACCATTGCGGCGATGAAGCGATCCAGCTCGGCCTTGGATTCCGATTCGGTCGGCTCCACCATGATCGTGCCGGCCACCGGGAAGCTCATCGTCGGGGCGTGGAAGCCGTAGTCCATCAGGCGCTTGGCGATGTCGACTTCGCTGATACCGGTCGCCGCCTTGATCGGGCGGATGTCCAGAATGCATTCGTGGGCGACCCGGCCCTTGCTGCCGGTGTACAGCACCGGATAGTGCGCATCAAGCGCACGGGCGACGTAGTTGGCGTTGAGGATGGCGATTTCGGTGGCGCGCTTGAGCCCCGTGCCGCCCATCATGCGGATGTACATCCACGAGATCGGCAGGATGCTGGCTGAGCCAAAGGGCGCGGCAGATACCGCGCCTTGCCCGGCATGCAAACGGCCGTCTTCGCCGGTCGCGGCGACGACGTGGTCGGCCATGAAGGGCGCCAGATGCGCGGCCAGACCAATCGGGCCCATGCCGGGGCCGCCGCCGCCGTGCGGGATGCAGAAGGTCTTGTGCAGATTCATGTGGCTCACATCCGCGCCGATGGTGGCGGGCGAGGTGAGGCCGACCTGAGCGTTCAGATTCGCGCCATCCATGTAGACCTGACCGCCGGCTGCATGCACCAGCGCGCAGATTTCCTTGATGGCTTCCTCGAACACGCCGTGCGTGGAGGGGTAGGTGATCATCAGCGCGGCGAGCTTGTCCTTGTGCTGCTCGATCTTGGCTTTGAGATCGCTGACTTCGACGTTGCCGCTGTCATCACAGGCCACGACAACGACTTCCAGCCCGCACATTTGCGCGGTAGCCGGGTTGGTGCCATGCGCCGATTTCGGAATCAGGCAGATGGTGCGATGCGCGTCGCCGCGCGCCGCGTGGTAGCGGCGGATCGCCACGAGGCCGGCGTACTCGCCCTGCGCGCCGGAGTTGGGCTGCATGCAGATCGCCGGGAAGCCGGTGACCGCGCGCAGGTAGTCGGCGAGGCCTTCGATCATGTCGAGGTAACCCGTCACCTGCTCACGCGGGGCAAAGGGGTGGATGCGGCCGAACTCGGGCCAGGTCACCGGAATCATCTCGCTGGTGGCGTTGAGCTTCATGGTGCAGCTGCCGAGGCTGATCATCGAGTGATCGAGCGCCAGATCCTTGTTCTGCAGCTTCTTCAGGTAGCGCAGCATCTCGTGTTCGGTGTGATGCGTGTTGAACACCGGGTGGCTGAGGATGGTGCTCGTGCGCACGAGGCTGGCCGGAATGCTGGCGGGCAGGCTGGCGTCCAGCGTGTCGATGTCGTGCGCGGCGAAAGGCTTGGCCAACTCGCACACGTTGGCCAGCTTGCCGGCTTCGGCGAACACGTTGAGCAGGGCGAGCACTTCTTCGCGCGTCGTCGTCTCGTCAAAGCTCACCCCCAGCACCGAGGGGGAAACCTGGCGCAGGTTGTAGCCGGCGCGCTGGGCGGCCGAGAGGATGGCGGCGGTCTGCGTGCCGGTAGCGATATCCAGCGAATCGAAGAAAGATTTCGTGACCAGCTTGAAGCCGGTCTTGGCCACGCCCGCGGCGAAGATCGCGGCCAGGCGGTTGATGCGCCCGGCGATGGTCTTCAGGCCCACCGGGCCGTGATACACGGCATACATGCCGGCCATGTTGGCGAGCAGGACCTGCGAGGTGCAGATATTGGAGTTGGCTTTCTCGCGGCGGATGTGCTGCTCGCGGGTTTGCAGGGCCATGCGCAGTGCTGTCTTGCCGGCGACGTCTTTCGATACGCCGATGATGCGGCCCGCCATGCTGCGGGCATTCGATTCGTGGGTGGCGAAGAACGCGGCGTGCGGGCCGCCGAAGCCCATCGGCACGCCGAAGCGCTGGCCGGAGCCGAAAGCGATGTCCGCGCCCATCTCGCCGGGGCTCTTCAGCAGTACCAGCGCCATCAGGTCGGTGGCCACGGCCACAGCGGCGCCCTTGGCCTTGGCGGCAGCAATGATTTCACTGTAATCGGCGATCTCGCCCGTGACATTCGGGTACTGCAGGAGCATGCCGAAGAAGTCCGCCTGGCGCGCTTCTTCAGGCTGTCCGATGAGCAATTCGTAGCCAAAGTATTCGGCACGAGTCTTCACCACGTCGATGGTCTGCGGGAAACAGGCCGCGTCGATGAAGAACACATTGGACTTTGATTTCGACATGCGCCGCGCCATGGTCATGGCTTCGGCGGCGGCGGTGGCTTCGTCCAGCAGCGAGGCGTTGGCCAGTTCCAGCCCGGTCAGGTCACAGACCATCTGCTGCCAGTTCAGCAGGGCTTCGAGGCGGCCTTGGGCGATCTCGGCCTGGTAAGGCGTGTAAGCCGTGTACCAGCCCGGATTTTCCAGCACATTGCGCAGGATGACGCCCGGCGTCAGCGTGTCGTAGTAACCCATGCCGATCAGCGAACGCATGATGACGTTCTTGCCGGCAATCTCCTTGAGCTCGGCCAGTGCGACGTGTTCCGGCGTTGGCGCGGCAATCGGCAGCGGCTTTTCCAGCCGGATTGCGGCGGGCACGGTCTGCTCGATCAGGCCATCCACGCTGGGCGCGCCGATGGCAGCGAGCATGGAGGCGATTTCGGCTTCATTCGAGCCAATGTGGCGCTCGATGAAGGCGTCGCGGGCTTCGAGTTGGGTGAGGGATTGGGGCAGTTGGGACATGGTTTTCTCTGTGGGGCGTATAGGGTTTGTAGGGTGTCAATGAGCAACGCGAATTGCACCGGATTTGCCTCGTTGCGTGCGGTGCAATGCCCTTCGGTTATTGCACCCTACGTTTTTCGTTTGAACCGGATGACCACAAACACCAACCACACCCCGATCAGCAAGGCCGTGAGCCACTTGCCGCGCGTCAGCACGAGCATGGCGAGGCACATGCCCGCTGCGACGATGGCGTACTTCAGCAGTTCGTTGAGCGGGTCGCGATCAGGTTTTGGCATGGTGAGCTACCTTAATCCGTTCGTGCCGAGCGTCAGGAGCACAGCGAGTGGAGTCGAAGCAGGGGCGCGATGGTCTGCCCTTCGAATTCGCTGCGCTACGCTCAGGGCGAACGGGTTGGGGGATGTGGCTCACTGGTCAAAGACTTAGGCGTCGATGGCCTTGGCATAGCCGGCCGCATCCAGCAGCGCGTCGATGTCATCCAGGTTTGCCGGCTTGATCTTGAACAGCCAGGCGCCGTAGGGATCGCTGTTGACGCTGTCGGGTGCATCCACCGCAGCCGTGTTGGCTTCGATGATCTCGCCGGCGACCGGGGCGTAGATGTCGGAGGCGGCCTTGACGGATTCGACGACAGCGACTTCCTCACCTGCCTTCACGACGCGGCCAGCTTCCGGCAGCTCCAGAAAGACGATGTCGCCGAGGGCTTCCTGCGCGTGATCGGTGATGCCGATGGTCAGGGTGTTGTCCGGCTCCTTGCGGATCCATTCGTGGGATTCGGTGTAACGCAGCGTGGTCGGGATGCTCATGTCTTGCTCCTTGGATTGATCTTGTTTGGAAATGATGAAGTGGGTGATGAATCAGTTTGCTGCCTGAACCAGAACCTTGCCCTTGCGCACGAAGGACATCTTCGTCACGCGCGCTTTGAGCCGTTTGCCACGCACTTCGACTTCGACCGTGTCGCCCAGCGCCACGCCGACGGGCACGCGGGCAAAGGCGATGGAAGCGTTCATGCTCGGGGCGAAGCTGCCGCTGGTGGTTTCACCCGCGCCGTGCGTGGTGAACACTGGCATGTGGCTGCGCAAAACGCCACGGTCTTCGAGCAGCAGGCCGACGAGTTGTTGGGTGGGCGGATTGGCTTCCAGCGCGGCACGGCCGATGAAGTCGCGGCCGGTGGAGAAGTCGACCGTCCAGGCCAGACCGGACTCCAGCGGGCCGACGCTCTCGTCCATGTCCAGTCCGTAGAGGTTCATACCGGCTTCCAGACGCAGGGTGTCGCGCGCGCCGAGGCCGATGGGTGCGACGCCCTGGGCGCGCAGCGCGTTCCAGATTTCAATGGCTTGGCCGGCGGGGAAAATCAGCTCGAAACCAGACTCACCGGTGTAGCCCGTGCTGCAGAGCATGAGCTCGCCGAAGCGCGCGGCCTGGAAGTATTTGAGATGGCTGGATGCCGCTTCAGAGCCGGGCAGGGCGGCCCAGACCTTGGCCTGGGCGTTCGGCCCTTGCACGGCGATGATGGCCAGATCACGGCGCGGGTTGATCGTCACATTGCCGCCACCGGGCAGCTTGCCGGCCTGCTCACGCATCCAGGCCACGTCCTTGTCGGCGGTGCCGGCGTTGACCACGATGCGGTAGTCGTCGGCGGCGAAAAAGTAGACGATCAGGTCGTCGAGAATGCCGGCATCCTCTTTCAACATGCAGGAATACAGTGCCTTGCCCGGCTCGGTGAGCTTGGCAACGTTGTTGGCGAGCAGCTTCTGCAGGAAGGCCTGGGCGCCCGCGCCGCTAACGTCGATGGGCAGCATGTGCGAGACGTCGAACATGCCGGCGTCGGCGCGCACCTGCTTGTGCTCTTCAAGCTGCGAGCCGTAATGGATGGGCATGTCCCAGCCGGCGAAGTCGACGATCTTGGCGCCGGCGGCGAGGTGTGCGGGGTAGAGCGGAGTCTGCTTGGCCATGTTTCTCTCAGGGACAAATGAAAAAGGGCCGGACTCCTCGTGTGTGAGTGCGGCCCCCATCTGTCCTTGATACCTGAGAGATTGAAAAGCTGTGCTTTCCGTGCCCCTTCGGTGGGTACCCAAATTCCGGTTTGCAATCGGGCCGAGGCGCGAAGACGAGTCGCAGACAGTGCTGTAGCACGGTAAGACGACGTCGACAAAGTGTCGGTTCGATTTCAAACTGGAACGAGCACCGCTCTCCAGATTTGTGATCTTCGTCCGGTCCTTGATACCTGAGCGTTCCCGGGGGGTTGCGCCTTCGGCGGTCTTGCGACTCTCTCCCGAACGAGGCGCGAATGTAACCTGCCTTGGCGGCGAACTCAAGCCGGAGAAATGGAGTGTTAATGAGGGATGCCCGAAGAGCCGCGTGTAGTTTTGATCTTCGGGTGGTGTCTTTGTAGATCTCCGTCAGGCAAGGTCGTGCGGGTAGGGTGCTTGTAGATGTCCATCAGGCGCAGCTCTTCGAGCTGCTTGTGGGGTGTGGCGGATTGCTGGTGCGAGCGCCCACACGTGAAGCCTTGCGGATCGATCCGCGGCGGGGCAAGCCGGGCTGTTAAACTGTAGGCATGAGCTCAAGCATCAACGCCGATCTGCACTGTCACTCCACCGTTTCCGATGGTCTGCTTACGCCCACGGAACTCGTGCGTCGCGCCCACGCCAACGGCGTGAGCTTGCTGGCGCTGACGGATCACGATGAAACCGGCGGGCTGGACGAAGCGCGTGCCGAGGCCGATGTGCTGGGCCTGCGCTTCGTAAACGGCGTGGAGATTTCCGTCTCGATGGGCGACCAGACTGTGCATATCGTCGGGCTGGGTTTTGATGCCTCGAATGCCGCGCTGCTGGCCGGTCTGCAGCAGGTGCGCAGCGGCCGTGACGAGCGTGCGCAGCGTATGAGCGATGGCTTGGCGCAGATCGGGATTCGCGGTGTGCTGGAAGGTGCGCAAAAATATGTGGGCAATCCGGCGCTGGTCAGCCGAGCGCATTTCGCCCGCTATCTGGTCGAAATCGGCATCGCCCGCGACATGCCGAATGTGTTCGAACACTATCTGGTGCGCGGCAAGCCGGGCTTCGTCGAACACGAGTGGGCGAGTCTGGAAGATGCGCTGGGCTGGATTCACGGCGCGGGCGGTCTGGCCGTAATCGCGCATCCAGGGCGTACGCGGCTTTCCAAGGCCGAGATGATCACGTTGTATGAGAGCTTCAAGGCCTTGGGCGGCGAGGCTATCGAGGTGGTGTCGGGCTCGCAGTCTGGCGCCGAAGCGCTGGAATATGCGCGCATCGCGCGGCGTTATGGCTTTCTGGCGTCACGCGTGTCGGACTTTCATGGGCCGGGTGAAAGTCCGGTCGATCTGGGCAAGGCCGAGATCCTGCCGCCGGATTTGATGCCCGTGTGGGAGCGTTTGGTGTAAGGTTCCGCCTTCTTTTCCGTGCCCCTGCAGCCAGTTGCAGCAGATTGACGCCATGCCACAGCTATTTGAAATTCATCCCGAGCAACCGCAAGCTCGCCTGATCCGTCAGGCGGCGGAGATTCTGCGCAAGGGCGGCCTGATTGCCGTGCCGACCGATTGCGCCTATTCGCTGGTGGGTCTGACCGGTGATGCGGCCGTGCTGGATCGCATCCGGAAGATTCGTGGCGTGGATGAGCGTCACCACTTCACGCTGATGTGCCGCGACCTGTCGGAAATCGCGACCTATGCGCGTGTCGATAACGCCCAGTATCGTTTGCTCAAGGCGACTACGCCGGGCGCCTACACTTTCATTCTTGAAGGCACCAAGGAGCTGCCGCGCCGGGTATTGCACCCCAAGCGCAAGACCATCGGCCTGCGCGTGCCGGATCATCCGGTGCTCAGCGCTTTGCTGGCAGAACTGGGCGAGCCGCTGCTGTCCTCGACCTTGCTACTGCCTGATGAAGAATTGCCGCCGACCGACGCCGAAGAGATTCGTGATCGCCTGAAGAAGGTGCTGGATCTGGTGATTGACGCGGGCTCTTGCGGCCTTGAAGCGACGACGGTCGTCGATCTGACTTCCGGTGCACCGGAGTTGATCCGCGAGGGTAAGGGCGCTTTAGGGCCTTTGGGTCTGTAGCTTCATCTCAAATCAGGCCTGCCTTTGGCAACTTCGGCTGGTCGTGCTTCAGCACTGAGCCTCGTCTTTGCGGCTGCCTCGCTTTTGAAATGGAATAAAATAGCGATCTTATGGACAAGATAATTCTCGATATCGTCATCTGGGCAGTTCCCGTCGTGTTGGCGATTACACTGCACGAGGCGGCTCACGGCTATGTGGCGCGTATGTTCGGCGATCCGACTGCGCATTTGGCAGGGCGGATTACGCTCAACCCGATCAAGCACGTCGATCTGGTGGGGACCTTGTTGGTACCGGGAGGTATTGTGCTGATGAACGCCATCACCGGCGCCAGTTTTCCGCCTTTCGGTTGGGCCAAACCAGTGCCGGTGGATTTCAATCGTTTGCGTAGTCCGAAGGCCGATATGCTGTGGGTGGCTGCGGCTGGCCCAGCATCGAATTTTGTACAGGCAATTGTTTGGGCACTACTGATCGGGTTTCTGATTCGCTGGCAGAGTTCGCCAGATTCACTCTGGTTTGATCTGGCCCAGCGCGGCATGTTGGTGAATGTCGGCCTCATGTTGATCAATCTGGTTCCCATCCCGCCGCTGGATGGCGGGCGCATTGCGGTCAGCCTGCTGCCGATGCGACAGGCGATTGCCTGGTCACGTCTCGAACCTTACGGTTTTTATATCCTGATTGGCTTGCTGTATTTCGGTGTGCTTGATTACGTGTTGCGCTATGTTGCGCGCCCGATTTTGTCATTCCTGCTGTTTTTTACCGGAGTCTGAGCTTCGTGGTCCGGCAACGCGTTTTCTACGACTGAGTGCAGCATGACGAGTTCTGTGACCCAGGTTGACCAAGCTGCCCCCGAGCTGCCGCTGCGCTTTCACGCGCGGATTCATGGCGAATCGATGCTGGCAATGCCGACGGATCTGTATATTCCGCCGGATGCGCTGGAGGTGTTTCTCGACACTTTTGAAGGGCCACTGGATTTGTTGTTGTACCTGATCCGGCGCGCCAGCCTGAATATTCTGGACATCCAGATGGCGCCGCTGACCGCGCAGTATCTGGTGTATGTCGAGGCGATGCGTTCGACCAATCTGGAGCTGGCGGCGGACTATCTGTTGATGGCAGCGACGCTGCTCGATATCAAGTCGCGCATGTTGCTACCCAAGCCGCCACGCGAAAAGGCTGAGGACAGCGAGCTGGATCCGCGCGCCGAGCTGGTGCGCCGGCTGATGGAATACGAGCGCATGAAGCGCAGCGCGCAGCAGCTGGAGCGGATGCCGCGTGCCGAACGGGATTTCGAGTGGGTGGCCGTGCATGTTGCCGAGAAGACGGTGGAGCGTTTGCCGGATATCGACCTGATTGATCTGCAGACGGCCTGGCTGGCGCTGCTGCGTCGAGCCAAGTTGAACCAGAATCACCATATTCAGCGCGAGGAATTGTCGGTGCGCGAGCACATGACCCTGATTCTGCGGCGCCTGCAGGGCGCAGGCGATGTGGCGTTTGAGGATCTGTTTGACTTTACGCATGGTGTGGCCAGCTTGGTGGTGGGCTTTCTGGCGGTGCTGGAACTGGTCAAGGAAAGGCTGGCGCTGGTGACCCAGAATGCGCCGATGGAAGCGATCTATGTCCGAATCAATGAATCCGCAAATGTCCGAGCAGCCTGAGCAAAACGCCGAACCGATCGATGAGTCGCCGTTGGCCGAGATGCCGGGGGAGGCTGCGTTTGGCGGGATCGATGTGAAGCTGGCCAAGCAGGTGATCGAGGCGGCGCTGCTGTCGACGACCGAACCGCTGAGCGCGGCAGTGCTGCGGCGCCTGTTCGAGCCCGATATCGGTGCCGAGCTGATGGGGCGTTTGCTGGTCGATCTGCAGGCGGACTGGCAGGGGCGCAGCGCCGAGCTTTTGCGCCTGGCGACGGGCTGGCGGTTTCAGACCCGGGAGGCTTTGCAGCCGTATCTGGATCGTTTGAAAGAAACCCGCGCGCCGCGTTATTCGCGCGCGGTGCTGGAAACCTTGGCAATCATCGTGTATCGTCAGCCCGTTACTCGCGGAGACATTGAAGATATCCGCGGGGTCACGGTCTCCAGCCAGATAGTTAAATTGTTGGAAACCCGCGGTTGGATCGACACGATTGGTCACCGCGATACCCCGGGCCGCCCGGCCCTTTATGCCACCACGAAGAAATTCTTGGATGATCTCGGCCTGCGCAGCCTGACTGAGCTGCCACCTTTGGCCGAGCTAGAAGGAGTATTAGATCTTGTCGACACCGCCCAAGCCGCGTCGTCCACGCCCGCCGAACAGCCCGATCCGTCCCTCGACGACGACAGGCAATCGCTCGCGTAACAACAATCACGCCGGCGCACGCCGCCCGGCTGCACCGTCCGTACCGGATATCGATTTTGATTCGCCCGATTTCATCGAAGGCGAACACGACGGCCAACTTGCGTTTCTGAGCGTGCTGGAACAACCCGCCAATCCCGAGCTGGCTGGCGGCGCACGCCGTGGCCGTTGGGGCGCTGCGGTCGATGAAATGGCCGGTCGCAAAGGCACGACGGTGATCGATGCGCCGAACGAGCGCATCCAGAAAGTGTTGGCGCAGGCCGGCTATGCGTCGCGTCGCGAGCTTGAGGAGTGGATTACCGCCGGCCGCGTCAGCGTGAATGGCGAGCCCTCCTTTCTGGGTCAGAAAATCGGCCCCGGTGATCGCGTCAAGGTGAACGGCAAGATGGTGAATCTGCGCTTTGCGGCTGAGCTGCAGAAACGTGGTTCACGCGTGCTGGTTTATCACAAGCCGGAAGGCGAGATCGTTTCCAAGGACGATCCGGAAGGTCGTCCGAGCGTGTTTGATCGTTTGCCGGCCATCAACAAGGGGCGCTGGATCGCGATTGGCCGTCTGGATTTCAATACCTCCGGCTTGCTGTTGTTTACCGATGACGGCGATCTGGCCAACCGCATGATGCATCCGCGTTACGAGATCGAGCGCGAGTACGCGGTGCGTTTGCTGGGTGAATTGACGGATGAGCAGATCAAGCAGCTCACCGACGGGATTCAGCTTGAAGATGGCATGGCCAAGTTTGCGACTCTGCGCGACGAAGGTGGTGAAGGTTCCAATCACTGGTATCGCGTCACTCTGTCGGAAGGGCGCAATCGCGAAGTGCGGCGCATGTTCGAAACCATTGGCCTGACGGTTAGTCGTTTGATGCGCGTGCGCTACGGGCAGGTTGAACTGCCGAGTCGCCTCAAGCGCGGTATGTACGAAGAGATGTCGGCGGAGCAGGTTGCCGTGCTGACCGGCAAGCCGGTTGAGCAGCGCCAGCAGCGTCCGGAAGACAAGCGTGCGCCCAAGGGTCCGCGTAGTACCCGCCCACACGTTAAACAGGCTGGGCCACGCCCGGAAGGCGCGCCGGCTGAAGGACGTCGGGGCGAGGGTGGTGGCAATCGTGATGGTCGTCGTGGCGGAGCAAATCGCCAGCGCCCGCGACCTGAAGGCGCTCCGCGCGTCGAGGGCGCGCCGGCTGAGGGTGCGAGTGCTGAGGCGCGTCCTGAAGGCACTAATCGTGATGGCCGTCGCGGCGGCAATCGCCAACGTCCGCGTGCGGAAGGGCCTCGCGCAGAAGGCGCTCCGGTTGAAGCTGTGAGTGTTGAGGGCGGGGGCGACAAGCCCGCCAGCAGCAAGCGTCGTCGGCCACGTGGGCCTCGGCGCAATAAACCGGCTGCTGTGGAAAGCGCGTAAACATTGCCTGTGCGGGCAGGGTGCTTGGTCAGGTCCGCCAGGCGTGGTGTTTCAGGGGGCATGCATTCAGGGATTGCGTGTATGCCAACAGACCTTGGCATGCCGTGGCGATTTACTGTGCGGCGGCGATGTGCTAGAATCCGCGCGTTTTGTTGATTCCCGTCGGCCTTTTGGCCGGCTTAAGTAATCAAGATGGGCTTTGTGCCCATTTTTTATTTGTGGCGCCGGAATGGATCTTGTACAGCTAGTAGAACAAACGCTCAGTGGTATGGGCTACGAATTGGTGGATATCGAAATGTCGCCCAAAGGGCGTGTTTTGCGTATTTTCATGGATATCGAGCGTGGCATTGTGGTGGAAGATTGCGCTGCAGTGAGTAATCAGTTGACGCGTTTGTTCGAAGTTGAGCAGTTCGAGTACGACCGTCTTGAGGTGTCTTCGCCGGGCTTGGATAGACCGTTGAAGAAGGCTGCGGATTTTGAACGTTTTGCGGGGCAGCAAGCGCAGGTTCGGACCCGTTTGCCGATTGGTAATCAACGTAATTTTGCAGGGGTTCTGCTGGGTATGCGCGATGGTGCAGTGATCCTTCAGACCGAAAAAAGTGAGGTCGTTTTGCCACTGGATCAAGTGGAAAAAGCGCGCCTGGTACCCAAATTTTGATGAATTCGCTTTCAGGGGATTGAAATAATGAGCCGCGAAGTTTTGCTGCTTGTCGATGCGTTGGCACGTGAAAAGAACGTTGCCAAGGATATCGTCTTTGCTGCGCTGGAAATGGCGTTGGCATCTGCTACCAAGAAGTGGATTCACGAGGAAGCCGAAGTGCGCGTGTCGATTGACCGCGAATCCGGCGACTATGAGTCTTTCCGTCGCTGGCTGGTGCTGCCCGATGCTGAGGTTGAAAACGATGAGGCCCAGATGGGTCTGATCGATGCTCGCGAACAGTTCCCGGATATTGAAGTCGGTGAGTACGTCGAAGAGGCGCTGGAGCCGATTGACTTCGGTCGTATCGGTGCCCAGGCCGCCAAGCAGGTGATTCTGCAGAAGATCCGTGACGCCGAGCGCGAGCAGATCCTCAATGACTTCCTGGATCGTGGCGAGCATCTGGTGACGGGTAGCATCAAGCGCATGGAGCGCGGCAATGCTATCGTCGAAGTCGGCCGCATGGAGGCTGTGCTGCCGCGCGATCAGCAGATTCCGAAAGAAAATCTGCGTGTCGGCGACCGCGTGCGTGCTTTCTTGTTGCGTATTGATCGTGGTGCACGTGGTCCGCAGTTGGTGCTCTCGCGCAGCGCTCCGGATTTCATCACTTATCTCTTCGAACTTGAAGTTCCGGAGATGGAAGATGGTCTGCTGGAAATCAAGGCTGCCGCGCGTGACCCTGGCTTGCGTGCCAAGATTGCCGTGAAGTCGAATGATCAGCGAATTGATCCGATCGGTACCTGTGTGGGCTTGCGCGGTTCGCGCGTCACCGCCGTGCGTAACGAGCTGGGTGGCGAGAACGTCGATATCGTGCTGTGGTCTGCCGATCCGGCGCAGTTCGTGATCAGCGCCTTGGCACCGGCCGAAGTCAGCTCCATCGTGGTCGACGAAGAGTCACACAGCATGGATGTGGTGGTGGATGAAGGCAATCTGGCGATGGCGATTGGTCGTGGTGGTCAGAACGTCAAGCTGGCTTCCGAGCTGACTGGCTGGAACATCAACCTGATGACCGAAGCTGCTGCCGCGCAGAAGAGCGGGGAAGAGCAGGGGCGTTTGCTGGCCTTGTTCTGCGCGAAGCTGGATGTGGATGAAGAAGTTGCCTCTATCCTGATCGAAGAGGGGTTCTCTTCGCTGGAAGAGGTGGCTTATGTGCCGCTAGCCGAAATGCTGGAAATCGAAGCTTTTGACGAAGATACCGTTAATGAGCTGCGTCAGCGTGCGCGGAATGTGCTGCTGACCGAAGCGATTGTGAGTGAAGAACAGCTGGAAGGCGTGGCAGATGATCTGCTCAGTCTTGAAGGTATGGATAATCCGCTGGCGGCCAAGTTGGCCCAAGGCAGTGTAAAGACTCGCGAGGATCTGGCCGATCTCGCGGTGGACGAACTGGTGGAAATCGGTGGTATCGATGAAGCCCGTGCCAAGGATCTGATTACCAAGGCGCGTGCGCACTGGTTCGTGTAAGTAAGCGGGGAGAAGTACACAATGGCGCAACTAAGCGTGGCGGAATTTGCCACGGAATTGAAAATGCCGGCGCCGGCTTTGCTCGAACAATTCGAGAAGGCTGGTGTGGCGAAGTCTGGTCCGAGCGATGCAGTGAGTGAGCAGGACAAGGCTCGTCTGCTGGAATACCTGCGCAAATCGCATGGCGATACCACTGGCAAGTCGAAAATTACGCTGACGCGTAAGCAGACGACCGAAATCAAGGCCGCTGATTCGACGGGCAAGGCCCGTACGATTCAGGTGGAAGTGCGTAAAAAACGCACCTTCGTCAAGCGCGACGATTCTGATGAATCTGCGGACGGGGCGTCTGAAGAGCAGGATGTGCTTGCTGTGGCATCGGCTGACGATGCGCAGGAGTATGTTGCGCCAGTGGAAAAAGAGGTGGTCGCTGAGTTCGTGCCTGAGCCTGAGCCCGTTGTCGAGCCTGAGCCCGTTGTCGAGCCTGAGCCCGAGCCGGTTGTTGTGCCAGAACCTGAGCCCATTGTTGAACCTGAGCCGGTTGCCGCTCCGGCTGCTGTCGCTGAACCAGAGCTTGTTGCACCTGTGGTCGAGGCTGCTCCGCGCGTGGAAACCGCACGTGAACGTGACGAACGACGTCACCGTGAATTGCTCGCCCACCAAGCGGCCGAGAAGCGCGAGAAGGAAGCTCAGATTGTGGCGCGCAAGCTGGCCGAAGAGGCTGCTGTGCGCAAAGCTGCTGAAGCCAAGGTGAAAGCAGAGGCCGATGCGGTTATTGCACAGGCCAAGGCTGCCAAAGCCGCCAAGGCTGAAACTGCTCGCAAGGACGGTACTTTGCACAAGCCGGCCAAGGCCGCTGATGCACCGAAAAAACCGGCTGCTCCTGCCAAGACCGCATGGACTGATGATGCCAAGAAGCGTGGCGGGATCAAGACGCGTGGCGACACGACGGGCGGCACTGCAAACTGGCGTGGCGGTCCGCGTGGTGGTAGCCGTCATGGCAACCGTCATGGTGCTGACAGCGCGACGCAATTCCAGGCTCCGACTGAGCCCGTGGTGCGTGAAGTGCATGTGCCTGAAACCATTTCAGTGGCCGATCTGGCGCACAAAATGGCCGTAAAGGCGACCGAAGTCATCAAGAAAATGATGATGATGGGTCAGATGGTGACGATCAATCAGGTGCTGGATCAGGAAACCGCGATGATTATCGTGGAGGAAATGGGCCATCAGGCACTGGCTGCCAAGCTTGATGATCCGGAAGCCTTCCTGGTAGTTGATGGCGAAACCAAAGACTTTGAGCTGATCCACCGTGCGCCGGTCGTGACCATCATGGGCCACGTGGACCACGGCAAGACCTCATTGCTCGACTATATCCGGCGCGCCAAGGTGGCTGCAGGTGAGGCTGGCGGGATTACGCAGCACATTGGTGCTTACCACGTAGAAACCCCGCGCGGCATGATCACCTTTCTCGATACGCCGGGTCACGAGGCCTTTACGGCCATGCGTGCCCGGGGTGCCAAGGCGACCGATATCGTGATTCTGGTGGTGGCGGCGGATGACGGCGTGATGCCGCAGACCAAGGAAGCTATTCACCATGCCAAGGCTGCGGGCGTGCCTCTGGTTGTGGCGGTGAACAAGATTGACAAGCCGGATGCCAACCCTGAGCGCGTCAAGCAGGAACTGGTGACTGAGGGTGTGGTGCCGGAAGAGTACGGTGGTGATTCGCCGTTCTGTCAGGTGTCGGCCAAGACGGGTCTGGGTATCGACGAGTTGCTCGAAAATATCCTGCTGCAAGCCGAAGTACTGGAGCTGACGGCCGCGATTGATTCGCCGGCCAAGGGCCTGATTATTGAGGCGCGCCTGGATAAGGGACGTGGTCCGGTCGCCACCATGCTGGTGCAAAGCGGCACGCTGCGGCGCGGCGATACGGTGTTGGCTGGCGCTGCCTTCGGCAAGATCCGTGCAATGCTGGATGAGAACGGCAAGGCGATCAACGAAGCGGGCCCTTCGATTCCAGTCGAAATTCTTGGCCTGTCCGAAGTGCCGTCTGCGGGCGATGAAGTCATGGTGATGGCTGACGAGCGCAAGGCGCGTGAAATTGCCCAGTTCCGTCAGGGCAAGTATCGCGATGTGAAGCTCGCCAAACAGCAGGCCGCCAAGCTCGAAACGCTGATGGATCAGATGACGGAAGGCGAAGTCAAGTCGCTGAACCTGATTGTCAAGGCCGATGTGCAGGGTTCGCAAGAGGCTTTGGTGCAGTCGCTGCAGAAGCTGTCTACGGGCGAAGTGCGGGTCAATGTCATTCATGCCGCAGTGGGCGGGATTTCGGAGTCGGACGTCAATCTGGCTCAGGCATCGCAAGCGGTCATCATCGGCTTCAATACCCGGGCGGACGCGAATTCGCGCAAGTTGGCTGAGAACTTCGGTGTGGATATCCGCTACTACAACATCATCTATGCGGCTGTAGATGAAGTGAAGTCTGCGCTGTCTGGCATGTTGGCACCTGAAAAACGTGAGCAGATCACGGGTTCGGTCGAAATTCGTCAGGTTATCGTTATCTCCAAGGTTGGCTCGATTGCCGGTTGTTACGTGCTGGATGGCACGATCAAGCGCAATTCACGTGTGCGCCTGTTGCGTAATCACGTGGTGCAATTTGACGGCGAACTTGAGTCGCTCAAGCGCTTCAAGGATGACGTCAAGGAAGTCAAGACGGGTTACGAGTGCGGTCTGTCGCTCAAGAACTACAACGATATTCAGGAAGGCGATCTGCTGGAGGTTTACGAAATCCAGGAAATCGCTCGTAGCCTGTAATCGGGTTGCGCTGCAAGCTGTAACGCAAGCGGGCCCTGCGGGGCCTGTTTGCATTGAAACAGGAGGCTGTCATGCCCAAGGAATTTTCACGCGGCACTCGCGTAGCCGAGCAAATCAAGCGCGAGCTGGCCGAACTGATCCGCTTGGAAGTAAAAGATCCGCGTGTGGGTTTCATCTCTCTGACGGATGTTGAGCTCACGCCGGATTATGCTCACGCCAAGATATTTTTCACCTCGATGTATGGTGAAGAGGGTCTGGATGAGATTTTGCATGGTTTGCGCCGGGCCAGCGGCTTCTTGCGTCGCGAACTGGGTAAGCGCGTGCGTATCCATACCAGTCCGGAACTTCATTTTGCGTATGACAACTCTGTGGTCGAGGGCAGTCGCTTGTCCGCGTTGATTGATAAAGCTGTTGCGGAAGACAAGGCTCTGCGTGGCGATGAAGAGGCGGATGAGCTACCCACCTCAGATCAAGCGCCAACGGCATGAATCAGGCCCCTGTCCGCAAACGTTGGCAAATCGTTGACGGCGTATTGCTGCTCGATAAGCCCGGCGGCTTGAGTTCCAATGACGCCCTGCAAAAGGCGCGACGCTTGTTTTCTGCCGCCAAGGCCGGGCATACCGGCACCTTGGATCCTATGGCAACGGGCTTGTTGGCCCTGTGTTTCGGAGAGGCAACGAAGTTCTCGAATCGTCTGCTTGAAGCTGACAAGACCTATGCGGCGACCCTGCGCCTGGGGGTTACGACCACGACCGGAGATGCCGAGGGTGAGGTGCTTGAGGAGCGTCCGGTTACTGTTGATGCCGCGGTCGTTCATGCGGCCTGTGCCGGCTTTCTCGGTGAGATCGAGCAGGTGCCACCGATGTATTCGGCGCTCAAGCACCAGGGCAAGGCTTTGTACGAATATGCGCGTCAGGGCATCGAAATCGAACGCGCTTCACGCCGGGTGACGATTCGGTCGCTGGATGTGACGCGGGTGGGCAGTTTTGAGGTGGATATCATTGTTCGCTGCAGCAAAGGCACTTATGTGCGTACCTTGGCCGAGGATATTGGTGAGGTTTTGGGGTGTGGTGCACATCTGACGGCCTTGCGGCGTACTTCAATTGGCAGTCTGCAGCTGGCTGACGCTTTGACGCTGGAGCAGATAGCGGCAATTGACGAAGGCGCTCGCCGTCCCTTGTTGGCGTCGCCTGACGCTTTGTTGGCGCACCTGCCTGCCGTCCAGCTGGATATGGAGACGCGACGTTTGTTTTTACACGGACAGGCTGTGCGAGTGGCAGCGCCCACTGGCGAAGTACGGGTGTACGGGCCGGAGTTTCTGGGGCTTGCGCAGACCGAAGGTGATGGATGTATTAAACCGGTTCGGCTGATTGCCTTTCCGGAAGTTTGAGATTTATGAAGCGCTTGTGTTGTCCGGGGTGTTTCCCGTACAATCGCGGGCTTACCAAAAGCACAAACCTGAAGAGATACAAGAATGACTATTGCTACCGCACAAAAGGCGCAAATCGTTGCCGACTATCAGCGTGCTCCGGGCGACACCGGCTCTCCTGAAGTCCAAGTCGCACTGCTGACCGCCCGCATCAATGGTTTGACCGACCACTTCAAGGCCAACGTCAAAGATCACCACTCCCGCCGTGGTCTGCTCAAGATGGTGAGCCTTCGTCGCAAGCTGCTGGACTATTACAAAAGCAAAAATCTTCAGGGCTATCGCGCCCTGATCGAGCGTCTCGGCCTGCGTAAGTAATGCAGTTTGGGGCTCGCTCGCAGCGCGGGAGTGTCCCGCGCTGAGATCAGCAAAGCCGGCGCCGGCCTGTGGGGCTTCGCCGGCTTTGTTTTGTGTGCGTTATACGTACGCAATGCTGCGAGATCCGTTTTATTCGTTGTGCCCGCCTTGCCCGCTGCATGATGCAGCCGGGAAACTGTCTTTTGCGCTTCATGTGAAGCGCATCCAGAAAGGATAATTTCGTGCCTATCGCTATCAAAAAAAGCTTTCAGTACGGACAGCATACCGTGACCCTTGAGACCGGTGAGATTGCTCGCCAGGCTCACGGTGCTGTCATCTGCACCATCGACGACACCGTGGTGCTTGCCACCGTCGTCGCCGCCAAAGACGCCAAACTCGGTCAGGACTTTTTTCCGCTGACCGTGGATTACATGGAGAAGTTCTATGCTGCGGGTCGTATCCCGGGTGGCTTCTTCAAGCGCGAAGGTCGTCCGACCGAGAAGGAGACGCTGACTTCGCGTCTGATCGACCGTCCGATCCGCCCGCTCTTCCCTGATGGCTATTACAACGAAGTTCAGATTGTGGCGACCGTGCTGTCGCAGAACCCTGAAGTGGATGGCGACATCCCGGCGATGATCGCTGCTTCGGCTGCTCTGGCTATTTCCGGCGTGCCTTTCAACGGCCCGATCGGCGCAGCTCGCGTGGGTTACATCGATGGTCAGTACATCCTCAACCCGACCACGACTCAGCTGGCTGAGAGCCAGATGAATCTGGTGGTGGCGGGTACCGAAGTCGGTGTGCTGATGGTTGAATCCGAAGCCGATCAGCTGTCCGAAGAAATCATGCTCGGCGCCGTCGTGTATGGTCACCAGCAGATTCAGATCGCCATTCAGGCGATCAACGAGCTTGTGGAGCAAGCTGGCAAGCCGGAAATCGAGTTTGTCGCAGCGCCGAAGAACGAAGCCCTGATCGCCAAGGTCAAGGACGTCGCTCAAGCTGATCTGGAAGCCGCTTTCGGCACCACCAGCAAGTCCGTGCGTAGCGGTTTGCTCAAGGACGTGATGAAGAAGGCTGTTGCTGCTCTCGTCACCGGCGAAGAAGGCGCTCCGACCTATACCGACGTCAAGAACGTGCTCTTCGATCTGGAATCCGCAATTGTCCGCAACCGGATTCTGGATGGTCAGCCGCGTATTGATGGTCGTGACACCCGTACCGTGCGTCAGATCGACATCCGCACCGGCGTGCTGCCGCGCACCCATGGCTCGGCGCTGTTTACCCGTGGCGAAACCCAGGCGCTGGTTGTGACCACCCTGGGCACTGGCCGCGACGAGCAGATCATCGATGCCATCGCTGGTGAGTACAAAGAGCGTTACATGCTCCATTACAACTTCCCTCCGTACTCCGTCGGTGAAACCGGCCGTGTGGGTTCGCCCAAGCGCCGCGAAATCGGTCACGGCCGTCTGGCCAAGCGTGCGCTGGCTGCCGTGCTGCCGAGCGCTGCCGAGTTTGGTTACACCATCCGCGTCGTGTCCGAGATCATGGAGTCCAACGGTTCCTCGTCGATGGCTTCCGTTTGCGGCGGTTCGCTGGCGCTGATGGACGCAGGTGTGCCTTTGAAAGCGCCAGTGGCGGGTATCGCTATGGGCCTGATCAAGGACGGCGGCCGTTTTGCTGTGCTGACCGACATCCTGGGTGACGAAGATCACTTGGGCGACATGGACTTCAAGGTTGCCGGCACCACCAACGGTATTACCGCGCTGCAAATGGACTTGAAGATCGACTCGATCAGCCCGGCCATCATGAACAAGGCGCTGGATCAAGCCAAGGAAGGCCGTTTGCACATTCTGGCGCTGATGGAGAAGAGTGTGGGTGCTGCACCGGCTGAGCTGTCAGCCTTTGCTCCGCGCATGAGCTCGTTCAAGATCAATCCCGAGAAGATCCGTGATGTGATCGGCAAGGGCGGCGCCGTGATTCGTGCGCTGACCGAAGAAACCGGCTGCGTCATCGACATCAAGGATGACGGTACCGTGACGATTTCGTCGAGCGATCAGAACAAATCTGACGAAGCCCGTCGTCGTATCGACATGATTACGGCTGATGTTGAAATCGGCAAGATCTACGAAGGCCCGGTCCTGCGCATTCTGGATTTCGGCGCAATCGTGAACATCATGCCGGGCCGTGATGGCTTACTGCATGTGTCGCAAATCGCCAAAGAGCGCGTCAATAACGTGAGCGACTACCTCAAAGAAGGTCAGGTCGTGCGCGTCAAAGTGCTCGAGACCGATGATCGCGGCAAGGTCAAACTGTCGATGAAGGCTTTGCTGGACGACGAAGCGCCTGCAGCACCGGCGGCTGAGTAAGCTGGCAAGAGGATAAACAAAGAAGGGCGCTGCGGCGTCCTTTTTTGTTGTCTGCTTCACGCTGCCCTGATGGCGATCCGCAGGCCGAGGGTGTCTGTGTCCTGTGTCACAATTTGCGAATATTTTCTGGAGTTTGACCATGGCCCTCCGTCTGTCCCGCATCGTTTCGTGTTCAGTCTTGTTGGTGTTGAGCAATTTTGCGTATGCCCTTGTGCCCGCTGCCGCTTCGCAAACATGTCAGGCGCATTTGCGTGCCAGTCACTCTGCCGGGTCGCTGGAGCAGCGTCAGAGCGCCATGCAGACCGAGCTGCTGGCTTACACGCAACTGGCCGAGGAGACGTTGGCGATGCGCGCACGCGCAATCAGCCTGTATACGTATTTGCAGGACAAGATGAAGCGCAGCGAGCCCTTCTCCGGGCGTGACATGCAACGCCTCAATGATGGATCGGCGGAGTTGCTGGGCCAGCGTGCGGCTTTGCTGCAGATCGCGCAGTCGCATGAATGCTGGCTGAATGTGGAGACGCCGAGCGAGCGAGCCGAGGCTGATTTGCGTACGGCAGGCATCAGCATGTCGCTGTCGGCGGCCTTGCTCCTTTACGACAATTACCTGACGGCGATTTCTCTTTATCGCGACAACGCGGCACTGCGTAATCAGCTCAACCAGAGCGACAATTTGCTGGCACGCAAATCCGGCGAGCTTAATGCGATCGCGGAAAGCTTCACCTCAGCCGACAAGCGTCGCCGGGTGCGTCGTGGCATCACCTGGTACGAGCAGGTCCGTGCACAAGGGGCTTCCACGCTGGAGGGGCATGCTTATGCGCTGCAACTGATTGAGCAGAGCCCGTCCCTGAAAATGGTGCGTACTGCGTCTGCCGTGCGTTATTTTGGTCGTCATGTCGAGCTGTTCGGCCTGATTACGCTGGATTCTGTGCGGGGTGTGGGGCGTGAAAGCAGCAACCTGTCCAGCCTGGTGTTCGGTAATACGGTCGGTCTGGTCGAGACGCGCCGTGGCAAGCTCGACAAGCGCCCAGAAGTACAAGCGCGATTGGCGCAGCGCCTGATTGCCGGCGATATCCTGCTCGAAAAAACCCCGTTTCGTCTGACCGATAATTTCATCCCCGGCCATTGGGGGCATGCCGCGATCTGGGTTGGCACCGAAGGTGAATTGCGCGATCTGGGCATTTGGGAACATCCTCAGGTACGCCCGTATCAGCAACAGGTACGCGAGGGCCGCGGGGTGGTCGAGGCGCTGCGTTCAGGTGTCGAGATGAATACCGCCAGTCACTTTCTCAACGTCGACGATGTGGCGGTGTTGCACCACGCTGCCCTGACGGGCGCCGAGCGCGCCAGGCTCGTGTTGCAATCCTTGAGCCATGTGGGCAAGGCCTACGATTTCAATTTTGATGTCGAAAGTACGGATCGTATCTTCTGCTCGAAGCTGGTGTATCTGGTTTATGGCGACTTGAACTGGCCAACTTCGCGCATGCTCGGACGCGTCACGATCAGTCCGGATAATGTTGCCCAGCGCTCGATTGGCAACGGGCCGCTGGAGGTGAGCTTGCTGTATCACGATGGCGTCGAAGTGGCGGCTGAAGAGGCTCGGCGTCGGATGGAGGTGTTCGTGCAGCCCCGGCAGACCGCACAGCTATCAAGTAAGCCGCGCTGAAGGCCGTAAATACAGGCAGCCGTCATCAACAAAGGATGCTGCCATGAGCCCGCTCGAAAAACTCTTCGCCAACCTGCCGCGTCTGCCCAGCATGCCGCGCGTGGTGCAGGATCTGATTGCATCCCTCTGCAAGGACGACGTCGATATCGGCTCGCTGGTGGCGCAGGTCAAGCAGGATCAATCTCTGTCGGCGCGGGTGCTGGCCATGGCCAACTCCAGCGCCTACGGGGCGAGCAAGAAGATCGGCGCCATCGACCAGGCTGTCACCATGATCGGCCTGTCGGCTCTGCGTTCGATCGTGATTGCCTCCGGCATGTCGCGCACTTTTGCCAAAGTCGAAGGCGTGGACATGAAGGTTTTCTGGCGCCACGCCATGATCAGCGCGAGCGTTGCCCGGGTGATGGGCAAGCGCGAAGGCGTGAATCCCGAATTTGCCTATACGGCTGGTCTGATGCATCGCGTCGGTCAGCTCATCATTCACCTGGCCCACCCCGGCGTTGCCAAGCAGCTGGAGCGTGCTCATGCGCCGACCGGGCTGGAAATGCTCAAGGTGGAGCGTTCGCTGATCGAAGTGGATCACTGTGAGGTCGGATCTGAACTGGCATTGCACTGGAACTTCCCGCCGGAAATCCAGAATGCCTTGCGCTGGTATGTTGAGCCGCTCAATCCGGCGGCTGGCTTGCTGGCGGCCGTCGTGCATCTATCCACGCAGATTGCCCAGCGCCTGGACAATGGCGAGACGCCCGAGCAGATTGCAGACGAGCTGGATGAGGCCGTGCTGGCGCGCCTGTCGCTGGAGCGCGCGGATGCCTTGTGGCGCATCGAGTCCTGCAAGGATTTACCGGCTGCAACCGAGCTGCTGATGTAGTCTGCCTGAAGAGCCTCGAGCAGCGTGGCTTTGCAGCATGCCAGCCTGTAGATGCCCGCTGGATGTGGCTGTACGGACAGGCTGCTTGGTGATGGTTGCCCGGTGCGGCTCTTCAGCCTGCTCTCTCAAAACCCCTTCACCATGAAACGCGCGCTGGCGTAGTGCCCTTGCGCGTCCATTACCGTGACATTGTGTTCGCCATTCTCGCGCAGCTCGATGCGCTGGCCTTGATCGGCTGCCGCGGCGCGCAGCAGTTTGCCGTCCAGCAGCCAGTACAGCGTCCCCGTACCACCTGCGGCGCGCAGGTCAATCTGTGCCACATTTTTGCCGGGTGAGGGGCGAATCTGCGCATCCCGGGCAATGCCTTGCAGCTTGAGGCTGCCGGTATTGGCTTCGTTGTGCGGGCAGTCGGGCAGCCAGGCGGGATTGAGGCGGGCCAGCTCATCTGCGCTGATCCAGGGTTCAAGGTAAGTCGGCCAGTGGGCGATTTCGCGCTGGATGGCGGCCCGCGTACAGAAGGGAGTGCTGCGCAGGCCGCTGGCCGGATCGAGCCAGATCGTCTCGCGCAGGCTGCGTTCGCTGGCGCGGTCGGGCAGAGTGGGGGGAATTGCGCCGTTCAGGGTCCAGGCTGTGCGCTTGTGTGGACACAGCTCGGCAGGCGTAGCATCAACGGCCGTGCCCAGGGGCCAGCAGATCTGCGCCGTGCCGACGTTGGCGGGCTTGGCACGCGGCGGTGGAGTGCCGGCAGGCAGGGCGCTGACAATGTCGTGCAGCAGCGGCGCAGCGACGTTGGCGCCGAAGAAGCCGGGGTTGGGCGTGCCGTCGGGGCGGCCGATCCATACGCCAATCGTGTAATGGCCGCTGACGCCGAGCGCCCAGGCATCGCGGAAACCGAAGCTGGTACCGGTTTTCCAGGCGATGCGGCGGCCGCCGTCTTCGACAAAAGGCCGGTCCGGATGGCCGCCACTTTCCAGAATGTCACGCACGATGAAGGCTGCGCCTTCACTCATGATGCGGTTCTCGCTGCGCGGCGCTTCCGGGCTCAGGCGCGGTACGCCAGCGAGGCCCTTGGTGGCCAGTGCGCGATAGGCGCCGACCAGATCTTCCAGCGTGCTGCCGGCGCCGCCGAGGATGATCGATAGATTGGGGTCGCCACCTGCCGGCAGGCGCAGACGCAAGCCGCCGCTGCGCAGCTGGCTGGCAAAACGTTGCGGGCCGAGACGGTCGAGCAGGTCGACCGCCGGAACATTCAGCGAGCGCTGCAAGGCCTCGGAGACGCTGACCGGGCCCGAGAAGTTCGCCTGGAAATTGCCCGGCTCGTAGCCCGCGAAGGATTGTGGCGCATCGGCGAGCAGGCTTTCCGAGTGGATCAGGCCTTCGTCCAGCGCCAGCGCGTACAGGAAGGGTTTGAGCGTGGAGCCCGGTGAGCGTACGCCGCGCACCATGTCGACGTGGTTGAAACGTTTGCCATCACTGAAGTCGGCCGAGCCGGCATAGGCACGGATCGCCAGACTGTCGCTTTCCATCACGATGGCGGCCATCGAGACTTTGGGCGGCAACTGCTCGATGCGATCCAGCAACATGCGCTCCAGCGTGCTCTGCATCTCGGGATTCAACGTGGAGCGCAGCACCGCCAGCTTACCGGTGTTGCGCTGTTTGCGTCCCTGCTGGCGCAGACGCTCGGCGGCAAGCGGGGCTAGCCATTGAGGGCGCAGCGGATTGGCGCCGACGCGCTCAAGGCGGGCGTCGGTGACGGTGACCGGATCCCAGATTTCGAGTTCGGCCATGCGCAGCAGCACTTTGTCGCGCGCCAGTTGGGCGCGGGAGGCGGCCCGGTCCGGGCGCAGACGCGAGGGCGCCTGCGGCAGCACCACCAGCAGGGCGGCTTCGGCGTGAGTCAGATGAGCCGAGGGCTTGCCCAGATACATACGGCTGGCCATCTCCACGCCTTCTACGATGCCACCCATGGGGGCGTGGTTCAGATACAGCGTGAGGATTTCCTGTTTGGACAGGCGTGCTTCCAGTTGCAAGGCACGCAGGATCTGGCGCAACTTGCCGGGGATGGAGCGTCCCGGTGGATCGATCAGGCGAGCCACCTGCATCGTCAAGGTGGAGCCGCCTGAAACGATATGCCCGTGGCGCACCCACTGTACGGCGGCGCGCAGCAGGGCGACCGGATTGACGCCGGGATGACGGTAAAACCAGCGGTCTTCGTAGTTCAGCAGGGCTTGCAGGTACAGCGGCGAAACCTGCTCGGGCGTGACCGGATAGCGCCACACGCCATCCGCACTGGGCCAACTGCGCAGCGGCGAGCCATCTTCGGCCACCACCACCAGACCCGGTTCATCGCGCGGGATGGGGGGCGGGAAGCATTGGTCGAGCAGCAGCGCCAGCGTCAGTAGCGCGGCCAGCGCGGCACGCAGCGGGTGGCGGCGCAGCCAGGCTTGAATGGAACGAAGGAGGGATGCTGTCATTTTGAAAAGAAAAATGCCGGCGGGGCCGGCATTCGTAAGGAAGTAACAAGGCTTATTGCAAGCGGATATCGACGCGTCGCGCTTCCTGCAGGTCTTCATTGCCGGAGATGACTTCCGGTTTACGCAGCCGGATGCGCTCGGCCGGGATGCCGGCAGCGATCAGGGCGTCACGCGCCGCTTCCGCACGCTGTTTGGCCAGCGCGGCATTTTGCTTGGGGTCGCCGGACGGGTCGTGATAGCCGGAGACCAGCACGATCAGGTTCGGCACAACGGTGGCGCGTTCCCGGATGGTTTCGATGGCGCCACCGGCTTCGGCGGGCATGTCGGCGCTGTTGATCTCGAAATAGATTTTGGCCATGGCCTCGCCCTTGGGGGCGGGCGCTTCCGAACTGTTTGCTTTGGAAGCGTTGTGTGATCCAGCTTGCGAGGAATACATGCCCAAACCGATCACGCCGACGACGCAGAGCAGGATTAAACCGCCGAGCAAGAGACCGATTCCGCCAATGCCGATTTCTTCATCGCTTTGCATGAGTTTCCTTTGATTGATGCGTTTTTGGGCCGGGAGGAAGGATACGCGTTTGTCCGGAACTGCGCACGCTTTGTGCCGCTGTACGGCTGCGTGCCCGGCGAGGCTCACCGGGCGGGCCTCTTCAGGCAGGCATGCTGGAGAGCAAGGCGCGGTGAGGCTCTTCAGATGGCCTGTTGGTGCCGCTTGGGCATGCCTTGTCCGGCACAGAAGCTGTCAGAATGGCGAGAGCCCGGATTGGAGCGGTCCGGGATTATTTTCATGGAGTTCATGCAGATGGCAAACAAGCTGTTGCGTTGCGGGCTGGGTTGGGTGTTGGCAGGGTTTGCCACGCTTGCGCTGGCCGAAGATGTGTCGATCGTCGGGCTGTTCAGCGGCAAGGCCGTGCTGGTGATCGATGGTGGCGCACCGCGCACCCTGGCGGTCGGGCAGGCTATAGGCAGGGTTAAGCTGGTCGAGGTAGGCAAGGATGCCGCCACGGTTGAAATCAATGGGCGGCGCGCCAAAATCGGCATCGGCGAGCCGGTCAGCGTGGGGCCAACGAGCGGCGCCCTGCGTCAGATCACGCTGGTGGCGGATGTGCGCGGGCATTTTCTGACCAATGGCGCGGTCAATGGTAGCGGGGTGAAATTCATGGTCGATACCGGCGCGAGCGCCGTGTCGATGGATACGGCCACAGCCATCCAGGCCGGCATTGATGTCAGCAAGGGGCAGACCATCAGTGTCAGTACCGCCAACGGGTCAGCGCAGAAAATACTCGTCAAACTGGATCGGGTGACCGTCGGCGACGTTACGCTTTATAACGTGGATGGGATCGTGGGTGGTCCGCCCATGCCGTTTGCACTGCTTGGCATGAGTTTTCTGAATCGCATGGAAATGCGTCGCGACGGCAGCACCATGGTGCTGACCCAGCGTTACTGAACCCATGCGCGAGCATTCGCCCGCCTCCTTGCGAGCGCACTTTGCGCAAGCGCCGGAATTTGCCTGGCAAAGTGACTGGCCACTGGACGCTGCCCAGGTTTCGGCTGCTGTCTTGCTGCCCTTGGTGCCGCGCCCACACGGCTTGCAGGTGCTACTGACCCGGCGCACTGATCATCTGAATCATCACGCTGGTCAGATCAGTTTTCCGGGTGGGCGTTGCGAGGCGGGTGACGCTTCGCTGAGCGCCACCGCTTTGCGCGAGGCGGAGGAAGAGGTGGGCATCGTGCCTGATGAGGTCGAGCTGCTGGGCGCCTTGCCCGATTTCGGCACACCCAGCGGTTTCCGGATCACTCCGGTGGTCGGCTTGCTGCGCCCGGAAGCGCGTTTGCAGCTTGATCCTTTCGAGGTAGCCGAAGCTTTCGAAATTCCCCTGAGCTTCCTGGTGGAGCGCACCAACTATCAGCATCACCGCATCCGCTGGGCGGGCGGCGAGCGTCACGTGCATGCCGTGCCGTATGCGGGGCGTTTCGTCTGGGGCGCTACGGCGGGCATCCTCTACATGCTTGCCGAATTTCTGTCTGAAGGTCGCTGAATCGGCCGCGAGCAGGGTGCTTGTGCTATCTTCACGCCCTGCTCGGCGGCCTTTCCGCTTCTTTATTTTTTTCGTTCCGATGACCCTGCTCGCGCTCATCCTTACCCTCGTTCTCGAACAGTTCCGCCCGCTCAATGCCGCGCGTTATCTTTATCCCGTGCTGTCCTCCATCGGCCAGTATTTCGAGGATCGCTTCAATGACGGCCAGGCCCGTCATGGCACCCTGGCCTGGTGCTTGATGGTGCTGCCACCGGTGGCGCTGGTCGCCATCCTGAGTTTCGGCCTGTATGAACTGCATGCGCTCGCCGGTCTGGTCTTCAGTGTCGGCGTGCTCTACTGCACCATGGGCTTTCGTCACAGTAGTCATTTTTTTACGCGCGTTCATGCCAGCCTGCGGGCGCAGGACCTGCCGCACGCGCGCAAGCTGATCGGCGAGTGGCGAGGTCACCTGCATGATCAGAGCGGAAGTGAAGAAATTGCCCGCCTGACGCTGGAAAAAGGCATTGTCGGCGCGCATCGTCAGGTCTTTGGCGTGATGATCTGCTTCATCCTTCTCGGTCCCGGCGGTGCCTTGCTGTATCGCCTGGCAGACTATTTCGCTGCGGATTGGGGCGCGCGCCAAGGCCCGGAAGCGGGCGATTTTGGTCGTTTTGCTCAGCGCGCTTTTGTGGCTATCGAATGGCTGCCCGCCCGCGTGACAGCAATGGCTTTCTCCATCGTCGGCGATTTTGAAGATGCTGCGCATTGCTGGCGTACCCAGTCGCCGCAGTGGCCGGATCGCAATGAGGGCATCCTGCTCGCAGCCGGTGCGGGCGCTCTTGGCGTGCGTCTGGGCCAGACCATCGTGCAAAGTGGTGAGCTGCTGGCGCGCCCCGAATTGGGTACGGGCGATGAAGCTGCAGTCGAGTCGCTGCAAAGCTTTGTCGGGCTGGTGCGCCGCACGCTGGTGCTGGATGGTCTGGTGCTGCTCTTGCTGAGCCTGAGCCGCCTGGCTGGCTGATAGGCTGTTCATGATCTTACTGCGAGGCCGTGATCAGGGCTCATGCGCTGCTCGGAATCCTCATGTATCAACATACACTCCGGTTCCTGTGCTGTTCTTCACCCTGCTGACGGCCTCTCGCTACAGATCATGAACAGCCTCTGAGGCAAACACCGCAATCCGTATCAAGCCGGCCCCGCCCGGGGGCGGCTATGCTCGACGGATCGCCAATTGTCCGAGAGCCTCCACATGAATCTGATCACCCGTCGCCGCTTGCTGCTGCTGTCCGTTTCGACCGCCATTCTGGGGCTGAGTGCCTGTGCCTCCTTAAGTCAGCGCGCGCCGATGCTGACTGGCGTGGTGGCTATCGGTGGTCCGCTGGCCAATGCCACCGTGTCGGTAGTGGATGCCAAAGGCCTGCGCGCCAGTGTTCAGGCCGATGCGCAAGGCATGTATGCGCTGGGCGCCGAAGGATTCACCGCCCCCTTGCTGATTTCTGCCATCGAGGCCGGCGGCAACACCAACTGCCGTTACAACGCTACGTTGCGCGCGCGCTGTCTGGCCTCTGTTGTAACGAGTCTGCAAGCCGGCAATACCGTCGCTAATATCAATCCACTGACCGACCGGATCGTTTCCGATGTGGCAGTGAGTCTCAAGTACATCGGCCCGCAGCAACTGGTGGATGGCGGCAAGGCCGCTGGGATTACGCCGGAGGCCGTGCAGGCGGCGAAGAAAACTTCCATGGCGGGTTTTGGCGCGGCCCTGAAGGCGGCGGGCGTGGCGGACTTGGAGAAGTTTGATGCCATCAGCACGCCGATGCAGGCCAATCATCAGGGTGTCGATGCTGTGCTGGACGTGGTTAATCACAACCGCAATTACGACAATCCGACCAGTGAGTCTGCCTATACGGTACTCACCGACATCAGCTTCCGTCCGATCATCGGTTTGACTGGTTCCGGCCCCTACGAACCGCTGGATTTTGCGCGGGCTCAGCAGGAACTGACGGCGATTAAGGCGGCGAAGGTTCGCGTGTTGGTCGTGGGCGATTCGACGGCCGCGACTTATGAGCTGGAACGCGCACCGCGCAAGGGCTGGGGCCAGGTTTTCGAGGATCATTTCAAGCCGGAGGCCGGCGTCAAGGTGCTGAACGCGGCACGCGCCGGGCGCAGTTCCAAAGACTTCTACATGGGCGGCTGGTATCAGCAGATGGCGCGCTTCCTGAAGCCGGGCGATCTGGTGCTGATCAATCATGGCCACAATGACCAGAACTGTGATCTGAGCAAGAAGGAACGCGGTCCGGCTGACGTGGCAGGTTTGTGCAGCTATCCGAACGACATGAACGGACAGCCGCAATTCCCGGCTGGCAAGCCAGAGATGAGCTTTCAGAAATCGCTGGAGCGTTACGTCGAGCTGGCCCGCGCCGCTGGCGCCACGCCAGTGATGCTGACGCCGACCACGCGCGTCTGGAACAAGGATCGCAAGCAGGGTTTTCCGGTCGTGCCACAGCACTTCACCAGCCAGAATGCGAGCCAGGGCTTTGCCTTCATCGGTGATTACAGCCGCACGGTGAAGGATACGGCGGTCAGCAAACAACTGCCGCTGATTGATCTGGAAGCCAAGACCATTGCCTTTGCCAACGCGCATGAAAAGGACTGGCGCGACTACTGGCTGGCCATCGCTGATTTCAAGCAATACCCGTATTACGCCACGCAAAGCTCCGGCACTTTCGACAAACCGGACACTACCCACTTCCAGCACAAGGGCGCCGATGCCGTGGCCGCAATGGTTGCCGAGGGAATCAAGGAAACGCCGGCGCTGAAAGCCTACGTGGCGCTGCTGAAATAGTTTTTTTGTTTTGTCTCTTCAGCCCGGCTGGCAACAGCCGGGCTTTTTTACGTGTATGCCTGAAGATCCTCATCCAGCCTAGCTCTGCGAGCAGGCATACTGAAGACGTCCGTCCGGCGCTGCTCTTCAGGCAGGGGGCTGTTGGCGCCGCGTCAGCAGCAGTCCGCACTCCAGATGATGCGTGTAGGGAAACTGATCGAACACGGCCGAGGCGCTGATCGTGTGCGTGGCCTGCAGCGCGCTGACGTTGTCGTGCAGGGTCTGCGGGTTGCAGGAGATGTAGAGGATGTTGTCGAAGCCGGCGGCCAGCGCCAGGGTCGGCGCATCCAGCCCGCTGCGCGGCGGGTCGACGAAGAGTGTGCTGAAACGGTAGCTCGGCAGATCGACGTCTTTCATGCGCTCGAAGGGCCGAGTGCCGGCCATCGCATCGCTGATTTCATCCGAGGACATGCGCACCATGGCAACGTTGCTAATGGCATTTGCGTCGAGGTTGTAGTGCGCGGCCTTGACTGAGGATTTGCTGACTTCGGTGGCGAGCACTCGATCAAATTGCGGAGCGAGCGCGACGGTGAAGTTGCCGTTGCCGCAGTACAACTCCAGCAGATCGCCGCCCAGGCCGCTGGCCTGCTGGCAGGCCCAGCCGAGCATCTGGCGATTTACGCCACCGTTGGGCTGGGTGAAGCTGCCTTCGACTTGCTGATAGCGCAATTGACGGCCATTGAGTTCGAATTCTTCGAGCAGCCAGTCGCGTTCCAGCACGACCTTCTGCCTCAGGCTGCGGCCGATGATCTGCGCCTGCATGTCGGCGGCCAGGGCGCGTGCGGCCACTTCCCAGTCTTCATCCAGCTTGCGGTGATAGATCAGGGTGATCATCAGTTGGCCGCTCAGCGTGGACAGGAAATTCACCTGGAATAGCCGGGTTTTCAGTGCCGGGCTGGTCTGCAGCGTATCGCGCAGGCGCGTCATGGCGGCGCAGACGGTTTCGCTGGCGGTGGGGAAGCTTTCCAGCACGATCGGGCGCTTGGGCTCGGCCGGATCGAACATGGCGTAGTCGATGCGTTCGCCCTGATGGAACATGCGGAATTCGCAGCGCAGCCGGTAATGCAGCGGCGCGGAGGCGTGTACGGAGGGTTCGGGCAAGTCGAAGGCGGCGAAGTTGGCCTTGAATTCGGCGAGCTTGGCGGCGAGTTGGGCGTCGTAAGTGCTGGGATCGATCTGGGGCAGGGACATGGTGTCAGTGAGCGGGCCAAAGGCCTGAATTGCGAGCAGGCGCAAGGATACCCGTGTCGGCAACAGCTTTGCGTGATTCTGCGGTGATTTGCGAGGGGGAAAGCAGGTAGCTGAAGAGGCCCGTGGGACGGCGCTGTGCGCGGAGGGTGGCTGGAGAAGTCCGCCACAAGCGGCTCTTCAGGCAGGTGTGCCTGGACTGAACCTGGCGGGAAAGCCTCGGGCTGCTTAAGGATGGCTTAAGGAAGCGTCGGCATGCTGCGAAGCATTCCCCCGAAAAGGAGCTTCTCATGTCAAAACCTCGCTTGTCTCTGCGTCATTGTCTTGCACTCGTGTTGCTCTGTGCGGCGGCGCTGGCGCAGGCCGAAACACCGCAGCAGATCTTGTCTGTTTACGAATCTGCGGCGCGCGTACAAGCCCCTGCGTTCAGCGCTTCGGCTGTGCGCGGCGGCGATTTCTTCCGCAACAAACATGGTCGGGAATGGTCCTGCGCCAGTTGCCATACCGGCAATCCCGTCGATGCCGGCAAGCATGCATCGACCGGCAAGGCGATCCAGCCGATGGCGGTTGCCGCCAACGCCGAGCGCTTCACGCAGCCGAACAAGGTGGAGAAGTGGTTCACGCGCAACTGCAAGGATGTGCTCGGGCGTGAATGTTCGGCGGCGGAAAAGGCCGATGTCGTCGCCTTCCTGTCTACCGTGAAATAGGAGTCCGCTCATGCGCTACGCCCTTGTCATCCTCGGCGGTGTTCTCACTGCGTCCGTGGCCTTCGCCGATAGCGGCAGCAAGGCCCCACCCAATCCGCTCTTTCAGCAGGAATGCGGCAGTTGCCATGTGCCTTATCCGCCGCGTCTGCTCGATGAGTCATCCTGGCGCAAGCTGATGGATGGGCTGGACAAGCATTTCGGCTCCGATGCGAGTCTGGATGCGATCAGTCGCAGTGCCATCGAGGCGCATGTCCTTGCCAACGCTTCACGACGCGAACGCCTGGGTGTCGACGGCAAGCCCACTTTGCGTATCACTCAAACCGCCTGGTACCAACGTAAGCATGATGAGATCGGCAGTGCCGTGTGGCGACGTCCGAGCATCAAGACCGCCGCCAACTGTGCGGCCTGCCATCGCGAGGCAGAGCAAGGCATTTTCAACGAGCATCAGGTTCGCATTCCCAAATAAGGCAACTCGTCATGACAACAGAGAACACCCGCATCAAGGTGTGGGACTTGCCCACGCGTATTTTCCATTGGTCGCTGGTCGCGTCCTTCGCTGGCGCCTGGCTCACGTCTGAAGGCGAACGCTTGCGCGCCGTGCATGTGATGTTCGGCTTCACGCTGCTGGGCCTGATTGCCTTCCGTTTGATCTGGGGGCTGGTCGGTACGCGGCACGCCCGTTTTGCGTCCTTTGTGACCGGCCCGGCGAAAATCAAGTCCTATCTCCAATCACTGCTGCAACGAAAGCCGGAGCCGCACGCGGGTCACAATCCGGCCGGCGCGCTGGCCATCGTGCTCCTGCTCGCACTGGGCTTGGCGACTGGCACGTTCGGTTACCTGGCCTACAACGATATCGGCCCGGAATGGATCGGTGAGGCGCACGAGTTTGCGGCCAACGCGATGATCGTCCTGGTCATCGTGCATGTGGTTGGCGTGATCGTGAGCAGCGTCCTGCATCGCGAAAATCTGGTTCGTGCCATGCTCAGCGGCTATAAGCACGGCAGCAGTGCGGATGGCATATCGGGAACGCGGCGCGCTGTCGGCGTGCTGCTTCTGCTGGCCGTGCTGGGCTTCTGGATTGGCTATGGCTGGAGCAATCCGGGCATCCTGCAGGGGCTGGGCAATGCCTCCCACGCCGAACAAGACGATGACGATTGAGCGCGGTGTGGCGCTGTTCTGCTAAGGTGCCGATTCCAGTTAGCCGGCTCCATCATGCGCATCCTTCTGGTTGAAGATCATCAGCTCCTCGGCGACGCCATTCACGTCAGCCTGCGCCAGGTCGGCTACAGCGTCGACTGGGTGCAGGATGGGGTGGCGGCGGAGTCGGCGCTGGTGGCCGAGGAATTTGCCGCCGTTGTGCTCGATCTGGGCCTGCCGCGTCGCTCGGGGCTGGAGGTGCTGCAAGCCTTGCGCCAGCGCGGTCAGCAGGTGCCCGTGATCATTCTCACCGCGCGCGACAGCGTGGAAGACCGGATTCGCGGGCTGGATTGCGGTGCTGACGATTACCTCGTGAAACCCTTCGACATGGGCGAACTTGCGGCGCGGCTGCGCGCACTGGTCCGACGCAGCGTGGGCACGGCCAGTGCGGCCTTGCAGGTCGGTACGCTCAGCGTTGATCCGGCCAGTTGCTGTGCCACGCAAAATGGCCAGCCTCTCAGCCTGTCGGCACGCGAGTTTGCGCTGCTGCATGCGCTGGCCCTGAATGCCGGGCGGGTCATGTCCAAGGCGCAGCTCGAACAGCAACTGTATGCCTGGGGCAATGAGGTGGAGAGCAATACCATCGAAGTATTCATTCATCATCTGCGGCGCAAACTTGGCGCAGATGCCATCCGTACGATTCGCGGCGTCGGTTACCTTTTGCCACGGGATTCACATGCTGTTTGATTCGCTGAAGCGTCGCATCGTGTTGCTCTGCATCGTCGCGCTGAGCGTGATCTGGTTGGGGGCGCTGGCCATCAGCTATCTCGATGCGCGCAAGGAAGTCCGCGAGCTGTTCGATGCCCATCTGGCCCAGGCGGCCTCGCTGTTGGCAGCGCAGTCCGGTGCCGAGCTGGAGGAAATCGATACCGACCATGCCGTTGATCTGCACAAATACGCGCACAGCGTCAGTTTTCAGATCTGGAATGCAGGCACGCATCTCGGCCTGCATTCAGCCAACGCACCGGCGACAGCGCTTGGCACGCGCGACGAAGGCTTTTCGGATCGGGAAATCGATGGTGTGCAGTGGCGCGTGTTCACGAGCTGGGATCAGGAGCGCGAGAATCTGATCTACGTCGGGGAGAAAGTCGCCACGCGTGATCACCTGCTCAAGGAAATGGTCGAGCATCTGTTGCAGCCCATGCTGTATGCCTTGCCGCTGCTGGCCTTGCTACTGTGGCTGGCCGTGTATCTGGGGCTGCGTCCGCTGGATCGGGTGACTGCCGAAATTGCCCGCCGCGATCCGCAGCGCCTGGACGCTGTTGACGCCATCGGCGCGCCCTCGGAAGTGCGCCCGCTGATCGGCCAACTCAATCAGCTGCTCGCACGCATTGCCGAATCACTCGACAACACGCGACGCTTCACGGCCGATGCAGCGCATGAACTGCGCACGCCGCTGGCTGCGATCCGTGCGCAGGCGCAAGTCGCACAGGGCAGTCATGCTCGGGATGAGCAGGATCGGGCAATCCAGCAAGTGCTGCGCGGCTGCGATCTGGCGACGCACCTGATCGAGCAGTTGCTGACGCTGGCGCGGCTGGATGCATCGAGCCGCCCGGCGTGCGAGCCGGTCGAGTTGCGCGCACTGGTGGCCGAAGTACTTGCTGAAGTGGCGGCATCAGCCGTCAATACGCAGGTCGCAGTGGCGCTGGAAGAAGGCGATTCGCTGCAACTACAAATTCAGCCCGGCCTGATCCGCGTCTTGTTGCGCAACCTGCTGGATAACGCCATTCGTTACAGCCCGGCGGGCAGTGAAGTCAGTGTGGCGATTCACACGGGCAATCGAAATGCCATTATCGATGTGCTCGACAGCGGGCCGGGCATTCCGGCTGACCAGCTGGAGCGCGTTTTCGACCGTTTCCATCGTGTGCTTGGCAGCGCACAGCCCGGTAGCGGACTGGGCTTGTCCATCGCCCGGCGCATCGCCGAAATCCACGGCGGAAGCATTCTGATTCAGCCGCGTGAAGAAGGGGCCGGCCTGCGCGTGCGCACCACGCTGCCTGTTCGGTGATCCGCTTCTAGCGGTCGTCTTCAGGCTAGGTTCGCGCTTAGCCTTGTCTGGCGCGGGTCTTCACCTTGCATCCTTCAAGATTACGGCTGGGTGCGGCTTTTCAGGCGTAGCTTGCTTTTCTATGTTTCGTCTTGATCGGCAATCAAATCAAGTGTGGTCTGGGTAAGGAGTTGCGGGCTGCCGTGTACATTGGCGGCATTTTCGTCGGCGTGAGGGGCGTCCAGCGGGATGTGAATAAGGAAGCAGGTGCCGGTGCCGGGGGTGCTGACCAGCTGGATGTGGCCGCCGAGCAGACTGGTGACGATGTTGTAGACGATGTAAAGACCGAGGCCGCTGCCGCCCTGACCCAGACGAGTGGTGAAGAAGGGGTCGAAGACGCGACCTTGTTTGTCCAGCGGAATGCCGCCGCCATTGTCGGAGAGCATGATCACGACTTCCTTGTAGCCGACGGCGGTGGCTGAAATCAGCAAGGCGCCGGGCTGGCCGGGCTGGAAGGCGTGCACCGTGGCGTTGGTAATGATGTTGGTAATGACTTGATCCAGCGGGCCCGGATAGCTGTCGAGCACGATGTTGGCGGGGATGTCGACGGTGAGCGTGTGTTGCTGTTTGCGCAGGGTGGGGCTGAGGGTGGCTACCACTTCCTGGATGGTTTGCTGGAGGTTGAATTCCCGACGCTGGGCACTGGTCTGATCCACCGCGACCTGTTTGAAATTGGATACCAGGGTGACTGCACGATAGGCATTGCGTTCAATCAGCAGGCAGCCTTCTTCGCAGGTCGCCATGAACTCGGTGAGGTCGGATTTGCGCAGGGTGCCGGCGTCAACCGCACGGTTCATGTCGCGTACCTGGTCACGCAAGGAGGTGGAGGCGACCAGAGCGTTGCCCAGCGGGGTGTTGAGTTCGTGGGCGACACCGGCAACCAGATTGCCCAGGGAAGCGAGTTTCTCGCTCTGTACCAGTTGCTCCATGGCTTGCGAGAGCTGGTCATTGGATTGGCGCAGCGCGGTGGTGCGCTCGATGACGCGTTGTTCGAGCGTCTGGTTGAGCTGGCGGATCTCGGCTTCAATCGACTTTTGTGCGGAAATATCTTTGGCCGTACCGCGATAGCCGGTGAATTCATTGTTGATGCCAAATACAGGATCGCCACTGGCGAGCAGATGCAGCAATTTGCCATCAGGCATTTGCAGGGAAAATTCAAAATCGCGAAAGGCCTGATGGGTTTCGACTATCAGCCGATGTTGCGCCCAGCTGTCTTCGTAGCCCAGATTGCGGGGATTGTCCCAGGCGCGCAGGCCCAGCATCAGGACGTTGCGGGCCAGCAATTCGCCAGCGCGCTGACCGGAGAACGCGGTGTACTGGAGCATTTCGTTCTGCTCCCAGAAAAAATCGCTGGACATGTCGGAGAGCGCACGGAAACGACCTTCGCTGTCGCGCAAGGCGTGCTCGGCCAGGGTTCGCTGCATGGCGCTGTTGCGGAATTCGCGTAGCCCGCCAGCCAGCATGCCGAGTTCGTTGTGGCCGACTTCGGGAACTGGGTGTTGAAAATTTCCTGAGGAGAAGGCTTCTACCGTGCGCAGCAATGCAGCCAGGGGAGTGCGAATGGAGTTGAAGACCAGTGCGCCGAAGCCGAAGGTGAAGGCGATGATCAGCAGACTCAACACGATGGCGAAGGCGTTGATGAAGCTCAGACGCTGTGAATAGCGGTTGCGCAAAGTGGATTCTATTTCGGCATAGCGTTTGTCCAGACTCTCAGCCGTGTGTGCGATGGCGCGCTGGTTGGCTTCGATCCTGGTTTCCATGATCTGGGTGCGAATGGCATAGCTGCGCTGCAGGCTGCCCAGGCCCGAAATCATGGTGTGAACCTGTTTTTGCAGTTTGTTCAGAGCCTTGCGCTCAAATTCACCAGGGGCAAGGGATTCAAGCAATGGCGCGAGTTGAGCAACGCGTTCAAGGGAGCTGCGTGTGCTCAGACTGATGACTGTTTCGCGCTTGGCATAATAAACATTCATTTTGAGCAGCGCATCAATGAAGGCGTTGACGGCGACGACAGAGGCGGGGCCGAGAAGGGTCTGGCCTTTTTTCTGGCTGCTGCTGCCAATGACCATTGCCAGAAGTTCGGCGGCATGCCGGCTGGGATCTATCAGTTCATTCTGGTATGTCTTGTCGATTTCATGATTGAGCTGTTTGAGTTCGCGGTAACCGGTAATGAAGCTTTTCAGGGATTCGCGCAGCAGAAGCAAATTTTCGGTGTAGTCGCTCTTGTTCTTTTCAAGTTGCGAAAACTCTTCGAACAGTCGTTCGGTTGATTTGTCGATTTCCTGTTGCAGGCCTTCGTCCGATGAGTTGAGGTAGTTCTGGATGGCGACCTGCAAACGGGCGGTTTCCGTATTGAAATGCTGAAGCTGACGCTGCTGCGTGTTCAGATTCTGAAGGGCGTCGAAATAGCCATCCTTGAGTGCGCTGGAGACCAGACTCAAGCCCAGCAGCAGTACGAGCCCGGCTACGTTCAGCAGGGTCAGATAGCGCAGGCGTTGCTGGATCGACGTGGCGCTGAGCCAGTGTCGAACGCGATCCAGCATGAGCTTGGCCGACAAGGGGTTCATTTGAGCGCCCGGATCCTTTTGATCAGCGCTTGTTGTTGTGGCTCACCCGCGAATTTTGTGTATACCGGCTGAACGGCTGCCGTGAAACGGGCCAGTTGTTCTTTGGGTAGCTCGTGGAATTTGACTCCGCTTAACTTGAGCGTGGCTTCCACGCGTTCCTCACGCTGCTGCCACATGTCGCGCATGATGCCGACGGATTCACGAGCGGCCTTGCGCAGCATGGCTTGCTCGGATGCAGAGAGTTTGTCCCAGCTGATTTTCGACATGACCAGAACTTCAGGGGACATGGTGTGGCGGGTCAGTGAGTAGATCGGGGCGTGTTTGTAGTGCTCGGTGCTGCTGTAGGAGGGCAGGTTGTTCTCGGCCGCATCCACCAGATCGTTGCTCAGCGCCCGTGCGGTTTGGGCAAAGGGCAGGCGGACGGGGCGTGCGCCGAGTAGATCGAAGACCATCAAGGACATTTCAGAAGGCTGCACGCGGATGTTCAGATCTTTCATGTCTTCAAGCTTCAGGATCGGCTTTCTGACCGTATAAACATTGCGGATGCCGGCATCGTAGTAGGCCAGGCCGACCAGCCCTTGGCTGGGGAGTGAGTCGAGGACTTCCTGGCCGATCGGCCCATCAAGCACTTTATGCAGATGCTCGGTGTCGCGGAACAAATAGGGCAGGGAGAAGACCCTGCTCAGTGGGGCAATGGCGTCCAGAGCCTGAATGCTGACGCGGTTCATGTCCAATTCGCCTGACTGCACAAGTTGCAGCAGAGGGGCTTCATCGCCGAGCAGGCCAGAGGAAAAAACGCGAATTCCCAGCTTGCGGCCCGAAGCTTTCTGGATTTGTTGATTCATGAACTGCACCGCCTGTACGGTCGGGTAGTCCTCTGCGTGGACGTCAGCCGAGCGCAGGGTGCGCATGCCATCTGCTGTATCAATGGCGTTGGCCGTACAGGCCAGCATGAAAAGAAGTGCTGTCGTAAATATATGGATTTTGTTGCGCCTGGTCATTTTATGCCTGCCTGTCTGGAGTTCGCGCTTGGCCGTAGTTCGATGGGCAAATCACGTCCGTGATGTTTTCGATATATTTCGTTGAGCTGACCGTTGCGCAGGTTTTCGATCACCCATTTGCTGATTTGCTCGCGCAAGGCTTTTTCTTGTCTGGGTATTCCTATCGCCAGTTCGAATTCTTTTTGCACGAATTTTTCTTCAAAGACTGGTTTGGCGCCCAGGTGGTTGATTTCGTCAATTACAGCCGGCTGGCTGGAAATAAGATTCAATTTTCCGGCGACCGCTGCTTTCATTAACGAGGCATCATCATCAAAAGGCAGCATGATGGCGCTGGGTGCATTTTGTTCGATCAGCGTGGCGTTCGACGTCAGGCGTGTTACGCCGATTTTCTGGCCTGCCAGATCGGCGTAGCCCGTGATTTTCAATTGCGGATGTGCGGCAACGACGGTGAAAAGTTTGGCGTAAGGGGGCGAAAAACTGATGATACGTTCGCGTTCCGGGGTGATCGACAGGCTGGATATGACAATATCCGCGCCGTGGCTTTCGAGGATTTTGATCCGGTCAGCATTGCTGATGCGAACGATGTCGAGTTCAACGCTCATATTCTTTGCCAGTGCTTGCGCGGTATCTACATCTGAGCCGCTGAGTTTTTGCTGCTCATCCAGATAGCTGAAGCGCGGGACCCCCACAGCAATGCCCACACGCAATTTTCTACTCTGGCGGATGTCGGTCAGCAAGTCTGCCTGGGCTGGCTGGCATAGTCCCAGGAGCAGAGTGATCAGGCCCAGTTTCAGGATTGAAGAGATCACTTGCTGCCCTCCGTTGCCGGGATGATTGTGGCCGGGAGGTTGTGGTTATGAAATTTCCGATAAATCTCACCCAGGCTGCGATCGCGTAACCGCGTGACGACCCATTGGTTTATGCGGTCGCGCAAGGCTTTTTCGCCCTTGGGCATGCCGACGGCAACTTCGAATTCCATCTGAGTGAACTGGATGATCAACGGGCGCTTAGGATTCAGGCGGTTGGTGCTGTCGACAATGCTTTCCGGCGCGGTCATGACGTTGAATTCTTCGGCAACATAGCCAAGGCTCATTTCGTCGTTTTCGGGGTACTCCGTTATTTTTGCGTTCGAGGTGTTTTGCCGTAAGTGCGCAAGATTGGAGCTGGCCGCCAATGCGCCGACGCGCTTGTCGTTCAGATCCAGCATCGAGGAGAGCTTGTAGGGCTGAGGGGCCGCGATCACAACTGCGATGCGCGCATAGGGAACCGAGAAGGCAATCTCGCGTTCACGCTCAGGCGTGATGGACAGGGCGGAGACGACCAGGTCGGCACGCCGCTCCAGCAGGACTGAAACCCGCTCTGAATTGGTGATGCGCACGATATCCAGTTTTACGCCCAGATCCTGAACCAGTAATTTTGCGGTCTCGACATCCGAGCCGATCAACTGTTTGTTCGTATCCAGAAAATTGAACGGCGGGACCGCCCCGGCAATCGCGATGCGGACTTTTCCTGCCTGGCGAATATTGGCGAGCATGTCGGCATGTGCCGGCAGACACACGAAAAAAGAAAAGCCTGCAAGTAGAGTGGCGTTCAAATGGCGGCGAACTGTCACAGGACTCCCTTTTATGGTGGGATGTTTGGGCTCAGGGTTGATGGGTATTTGTCGAGGAAAGCTGGCACTGGATGCGGAATGAACGCATCTTAAATTCGGCGCGGAACAACCTGCTTGGGTAAAACTGATTCCGGCAGTTCGTGGCCGTGGTGGCGGCGGAAAATATCGTTAAGACGGCCATTGGCCAGATTGCTGACTACCCAGTTGTTGACCCACTCGCGCAAGGCGCGCTCGCTCTTGCGCATGCCAACGGCGATCTGGAATTCGCGCTGGATGAATTTGGCTTCCAGTCGACGATCACTCACCATGTTATTGATTTCCTTGAGGGTGGCGTGCTGGCAGGAAATGATGTCGAACTGGCCTTTCAGATAGCCTTCGATCAGGCTGCGTTCGTCCTCATACTCGATGATTTCTACGCCATTGCTGTTTTGTTTGAGTAAAGAGCCATTCGATGTGTTGCGCCCCACCCCGACTTTTTTGCCGCGCAGGTCCGCATAACTCGTGATCGCGTATTGGCGCGGGGCGGCAATGATCAGCGCGATGCTGGAGTAGGGCACCGAGAAGGCGATCAGTTGTTCGCGTTCCGGGGTGATCGACAGGGCTGAAATGATGAGGTCCGCTTTTTTTGATTCCATCGCATCAATCCTGTCTGCGTTCGTGACGAAAACGAATTCGGGGGTGAGGCCCAGATCTTTGGCCAGCAGTCTGGCGGTGTCGACGTCCGAGCCGGTGAAGCCGGCCTTCGGGTCGGTTACGCTGAAGCTGGGCAGACCGTTGATGATGGCAATCCGGAGCTTTCCGGCGGCCTTGATGTCGGCAAATTGGTCGGCGCTGGAAAGTTGCGACGCAAAGCAGGCGCTCAACGCCAACAGCCCAGTGACAAGCCTTGCTGCAAGGTTCTTCATGTCTTTGTCTCCTTTGCGCGCAAGTATAGGGTCTTTTATGGGCCTGGCCGATTTGCTGCCGGGCAGCCAGAAGGCCCGAGAAAAGGTTGATCTGACTGTATACGTTACGGAAGAAGGGCTGAAAACTTGAACGCGAGCCTCGTTTTCAGGGGCTGGCGGCAAGCGGGTTTGAGTATGGGGTTTGAGTGCGACCCCGCCTCTGCGGTATCATTCGATTTTCCAGCACCTGTACTTCCATGACCAAGTACGTTTTCGTCACGGGCGGTGTCGTGTCCTCTCTGGGCAAAGGCATTGCGGCCGCATCTTTGGGTGCCATTCTCGAATCCCGCGGGATTCGCGTCACTCACCTCAAACTCGATCCCTATATCAACGTCGATCCGGGCACCATGAGCCCGTTCCAGCACGGCGAGGTCTTCGTGACCGACGACGGCGCTGAGACCGACCTTGATCTTGGCCATTACGAGCGCTTCACCAGCGCCAAGATGGCCAAGCGCAACAACTTCACCACTGGCCAGATCTACGACAGCGTGATCCGCAAGGAGCGGCGCGGCGAGTATCTGGGCAAAACGGTGCAGGTGATTCCCCATATTACCGACGAGATCAAGCTCTCGATCAAGCGTGGTGCCGAAGGCGCCGACGTGGCGATCATCGAAGTCGGCGGTACGGTGGGCGACATTGAGTCGCTGCCTTTTCTGGAAGCCATCCGCCAGATGGGTTTCGAGGAAGGACGTACCAACACCTGCTTCGTGCATCTGACGCTGTTGCCCTACATTGCGACGGCCGGCGAGCTGAAGACCAAACCGACCCAGCACTCCGTCAAGGAATTGCGCGAGATCGGCATCCAGCCCGACGTGTTGCTGTGCCGTTGCGATCGATCCATTCCAATGGAAGAGCGGCGCAAGATCGCGCTGTTCTGCAACGTGATGGCCGAGGCCGTGATCGAAGTGCAGGACGCGGATTCCATCTACAAGATTCCCGGCATGTTGCACGGACAGATGCTGGACGAGATCGTCTGTCACCAGCTCAACATTCTGGCTAAGGCGGCCGATCTGTCGGTGTGGACCAAGCTCATTTACGCCATGGAAAACCCGCGGCACGAAGTGAATGTGGCCTTCGTCGGCAAATATGTGGATCTGACCGAGTCCTACAAATCCCTGATCGAGGCGCTGAAGCACGCCGGTCTGCATACCGAAGCCAAGGTCAATCTGCACTACTTCGACTCGGAAGATGTCGAGAAGGATGGTTGCGGCGTGCTCAAGGGCATGGATGCGATTCTGGTGCCGGGCGGCTTCGGCAAGCGCGGCACCGAAGGCAAGATCGCGGCGATCCGTTATGCGCGCGAAAACAAGGTCCCGTATCTGGGGATCTGTCTGGGCATGCAGCTGGCGACCATCGAGTTCGCGCGCCATGTTGCCGGGCTGGAAGGCGCTAACAGTACCGAATTCGAGCCGCAAGGCCCGCATCCGGTGGTGGCCCTGATCACCGAATGGCTGGATCGCGAAGGCCGTGTCGAGACGCGTACGGAAGAGTCCAACATGGGCGGCACCATGCGTCTGGGTGCTCAGCGTTGCCCGGTCAAACCCGGCAGTCTGGCGGCCAGCATTTACGGCAAGGATGTGAACGAGCGCCATCGTCACCGCTATGAAGTGAATAACGTCTACGTGCCCAAGCTCGAAGCGGCTGGCTTGATCATTTCGGCGCGTACGCCCACCGAGAATCTGCCGGAAATCATGGAGCTGCCGCAAGACATGCATCCTTGGTTCGTGGGCGTGCAGTTCCACCCGGAATTCACCTCCAATCCGCGCAATGGTCATCCGCTCTTCATCGCCTATGTGAAGGCCGCCATTGCTCAGCACGAGGGCAAGCTATGAAACTGTGTGGATTCGATGTTGGTCTGGACAAGCCCTTCTTCCTGATCGCCGGCCCGTGCGTGATCGAGTCGCGCGAGATGGCCCTGGAAACGGCTGCCGAGTTGAAGGCAATCACTAGTGAACTGGGGATTCCATTCATCTACAAGTCCAGCTTCGACAAGGCCAATCGCTCATCCGGCAAGAGCTTTCGTGGCCCGGGCATGGATGCCGGACTGGAAATTCTGGCCGAAGTGCGTTCGACCCTGAACGTGCCGGTGCTGACCGATGTGCACGACGAGGCGATGATCGCTCGCGTGGCGTCCGTGGTGGACGTGCTGCAGACGCCAGCTTTTCTGTGTCGTCAGACCGATTTCATCCACGCAGTCGCCACTTGCGGCAAGCCGGTGAATATCAAGAAGGGCCAGTTCCTCTCGCCGGATGACATGAAGAACGTGGTCGACAAGGCGCGTGAAGCCAATGGCGGCGCCGACAACATCATGGTTTGCGAGCGCGGCGCATCTTTCGGCTACAACAATCTCGTCTCCGACATGCGTTCGCTGGCGATCATGCGCAATACCGGTTGCCCGGTGGTGTTTGACGCCACCCACTCGGTGCAACTGCCGGGCGGGCAGGGCGACAAGAGCGGTGGCGCACGCGAGCACGTGCCTGTGCTGGCACGCGCAGCGGTGGCGGTGGGGATTTCCGGTTTGTTCATGGAAACCCACCCGAACCCGGAATGCGCCATGTCCGACGGCCCGAATTCCTGGCCGCTGGGCCGAATGCGCGAGCTGCTGGCGACGCTCAAGGCCATTGATGCGGTGGTCAAGCAGCAGGGTTTTGCCGAGCTGAGTCTGTAAGCGCGTGATCACGCACGTCGTCCTGTTCAAGTTGCTACCCGGCATCTCCTCGGAGAGCCGCACTGCGCTTGAGTTTCACGCGGCCATGCTTGATCTGCCTCGCCAGATCCCGCTGATCAGGGCATGGCGCTGCGGATTCAATACCATGGCCGATGCGCAGGCAGCGGACTATGTGTTGGTGGCAGAGTTTGCCGATCAGGACGATCTGTTCGCGTATTTCGAGCATCCGGCGCATCTGGCCGTACTGGCGCAGCTGGAAGGTCTGGCCGAGCTGCTTTTTGGTGATATTTCGGTCTGAAAGCGCGGAGTGTCTGCGTCCGGTCAAGCGAATGAAATCTTATTTGCGTAGAATTACGCAGTTTTTCGCGTAGGCAGCACTCCCCCTGTGTGTGCGACGCGCCTGATACATCGGCCGCTCAAACGGCCAGCTCATCGAACGATTTGATTAATAAAGGAAAGACACATGAGTGCAATTGTTGACGTTATTGCCCGCGAAATTCTGGACTCCCGTGGTAACCCCACTGTTGAAGCCGACGTGCTGCTCGAATCCGGCATTATGGGCCGTGCCGCAGTGCCGTCAGGCGCCTCCACCGGCTCGCGCGAAGCCATCGAACTGCGCGACGGCGACAAGGGCCGCTATCTGGGTAAGGGCGTGCTCAAGGCTGTCGAGAACGTCAATACCGAAATCTGTGAAGCGCTGGTCGGCCTGGATGCTGAAGAGCAAGCCTACATCGACCGCGTCATGATCGAGCTGGACGGCACCGAGAACAAGAGCCGCCTGGGCGCCAACGCCATGCTGGCTGTGTCGATGGCCGTGGCCCGTGCTGCTGCTGAAGAAGCCGGCCTGCCGCTGTATCGTTATTTCGGTGGTTCCGGCCAGATGACCCTGCCAGTGCCGATGATGAACATCATCAATGGCGGCGCACACGCCAACAACAGCCTGGACTTCCAGGAATGCATGATCCTGCCCGTGGGCGTGCCGACCTTCCGCGAAGCCCTGCGTTGCGGCGCTGAAATTTTCCACGCGCTGAAGAAGATTCTGGACAAGAAGGGCTACCCGACGACCGTGGGTGACGAAGGCGGTTTCGCTCCGAACGTCGCCGGTGCTGTCGAAGCGCTGGAACTGATCATGGAAGCCATTGAAGCTGCTGGTTATGTACCTGGCAAGGACGTTGTGCTGGGTCTGGACTGCGCCGCTTCCGAGTATTACAAGAACGGCAAGTATGAAATGGTCGGCGAGAAGCTGTCGCTGACCTCCGCCGAGAAGGTCAACTTCCTGGCTACGCTGGTCGACAAATTCCCGATCCTCTCCATCGAAGACGGCATGGCCGAACAAGACTGGGACGGCTGGAAGCTGCTGACCGACGCGCTGGGCAAGAAGATCCAGCTGGTGGGCGACGATCTGTTTGTCACCAACACCAAGATCCTGCAAGAAGGCATCGACAAGGGCATCTGCAATTCCATCCTGATCAAGGTGAACCAGATCGGCACCCTGACCGAGACTTTCGCGGCCGTCGAAATGGCCAAGCGTGCCGGCTACACCGCCGTCATCTCGCACCGCTCCGGCGAAACCGAAGACAGCACCATTGCCGACATCGCTGTTGGCCTGAATGCTGGTCAGATCAAGACGGGTTCACTGTCCCGTTCGGATCGCGTCGCCAAGTACAACCAGATCCTGCGCATTGAAGAAGATCTGGGCGAAATCGCCATCTACCCGGGCCGCGCGGCCTTCTATAACCTGCGCCTGAAGTAATTCCAGGTTTACGCAGGCGCTTGCGCCCCACGAAGCTCCCCTCTACCGCTTGCGGGGCGAAACAGGGGTTTCGAGCCGCATGCGGCTTGCCTGTGCAGCCGGTTGGCAGTGCAATGCCAACCGTGGGGCGCGGAGCGGGGGCTGGGGGAGAGGGAGGCAAGCAGGTACAATCAGGGCGCACTGCGGTGCGCCCTTTTTGTTGCCCATTCACCTTTTACGACGACTGTTTATGCGCTGGCCCGCCATTTTTTTCCTGACCTTGCTGCTTGCCCTGCAATACCCGCTGTGGCTCGGCAAGGGCGGCTGGCAAGACGTGCACGAAGCCGAAGCCAGGCTTGAAGCGCTGCGTGCCGAAAATCGCGAACTCGAAAAGCGCAACGCTGAGCTCGCTTCCGAAGTGAAAGACCTCAAGTCCGGTTACGAAGCCATGGAAGAGCGCGCCCGTCTGGAGCTCAATCTGGTCAAGCCAGGCGAAATTTTTGTACAGATTCCGGATGCTCCGGCCAATAATAGATATTAATCACCACGATATTTGAAGTGGATACTTGAATGCTAAAAAAATTGTTTCAAAAATTGACTTCTAGTGGTGTTGTTAATCCTTTGACTGAAACTCCTGCCGTTGCGATTTCTGTCGTAGAACGGAAACAGGCTTTGCGCAAGGCCAAGACGGCTTTGTTAGAGCGGAAAATGGAGTTGACAAAGGAACTGCTTGATCCATTGTTGCGTGCAGATAAGAACGATGGAGATGCCTTGGCAATTGAAGGTATGCGTCTTTTTGAGTTGGGGCACGATGAGCTTGCTGCAGGAGTGCTGCAGCGTGCAATAAATTGCGGCTCCGATGACCCATTACTTCTCAAATGCTTGGCCTCCGTATTTTCCAGGCAGGGAAAGCGGGTGCCCGCGTTAGCCGCGGCGGAAGAGGCGAGAAAAACTTCGCCTAATGACGCGATGTTGTTGAATATGCTTGGATCCTTGTATCTGTCGGCAGATCGCTACGATGAAGCGGCTGATGCATTCAATGTCGCATTGGAACATGCTCCTCGTGATCTGGCCTTGATCATTATTTGCAATATCGCGATGCTCGATGGTCGTGGCGGAGCCACCTTGCATCGTAAAGCGGCTTCGGCTAAGGGGGTTTCTGTTCGCAAGCAGCTGGTTCGATATTTGCTGACAGAGAGAAAACGACGGGCGCTGAGTGAAAATGAAATAGTGGGTTTGATGATTCTTTGTGGCGTAAGCCTTGAGAATTATCAGGCAGCGTGCGAAGAGGCAGAGCACCTCTATGCGCGACCAATGCTTGATGAGTATAGCGCAGCGCAGTTGGGGAGGTTTTATGCTACCGCAGGGAATTTGCCTCGTGCAATTGAGTTGTGTGAGCAGGCCATTGAGGGCGGCGAAGGTGTCACTCGTTATTTTCTGGGCTTTTTGATGGCTGCCGCAGCTGGCGCGAATTGGTTTTCTGGTTGGAAAATGATGGATGAAGGGTTTTTGGGGATGTATGCGATGTCCAGGGTTGTGACAGAGGTCCCTATCTGGGATGGGCGTCCTCTTGGAAAAAAGCGCTTGTTTGTCTACCAGGATCAGGGCTTCGGCGATATTTTGTTGGGTTTGCGTTTGCTCAAGCAGCTTTCCAGCAAAGGCATTCACGCCGTATTCGTGTTTAAACCTGAAATGGAGGCCGTGCTTGCGACGGTGGATGTTGGTGTGGAACTTGTTGCAAACGAGGCACGGCCAGATCCACGAGATCTGAATTGTGCCGTTGCGGTTCCAATGTTTACCCTTATCAGTTTGTTGAATTTGAGGCCGGAGGATTTAAAAAAACCCGTTCTGATCAAAGCCCAGCCGGAGCGTTGTCAGTCTTGGCGAGCTAGCTTGCAAGCAGAGACAAAATTGCGGGTTGGCTTGGTCGTGACGGGTAATGTTTGGCGAGCCGATGATTGGTACCGTTCCCTTTCCGCTCAGGCGGTGGCTCCCCTGGCCGCGATTGATAATGTTTGTTGGGTTAATCTTGCCGTTGACGTCCGTCCGGAAAGGGATGCCATCATCGAAAAATTCGACATGCTGGATCCTGTGCCTGACATCAGGGATTTTGCTGATACCGCTGCTGTGATCGATGTGCTGGATGTGGTAGTGGCCATTGACTGTTCGGTTGCCCACGTAGCGGCTGCGTTGGGTAAGCAGGTACTGGTGCTGGTGCCATCGTCCATCGACTGGCGTTGGCAGATTGGTGGGGACACGCAACCGTGGTGGCCGACGGCCAAAATATTCCGTAGTTCCGCACCTGCCTGCTGGGATGATGCCGTAAGTCGCCTAGCTCAAGATCTTGCGGCGATGGCTAGAAATAAGGCCGATAAAGACGCTTAGGCCGGAGTTTTTTTGCGCGTTGCGCTAGGTGTCAGCCGGACCGCAATGTCGCGACTGATTTTGTGTGCGACGTCTTTGTCATACCCATTTTCAATCAATGCCCACTGAAAGGTATTGATCAGGCGGGCTTTTCCGAAAGTTCCCAGTTTTTCTTTTCGCTGAAAGCCTTGAATGTGTCCCAGCGCCGTTTCAAACTCAAGGGTTAGCCGTTTTTCGTCCTTAATCCGATGAATTGGCAGGTGTTGTACAAACTGCGTGCCCAATCTTTTAGCAACGGTGTCGATGGCTTTGCGTTTCAGAAAGTCAGAAATGAATATCATTGTCAATCTCACTGGTGATTTGGGGCTGTGATTGTTGGTACTCACAGCCCCGTTTATTTAATGGGGCTGCTGGAGGCTAAATTGAAATGCTAAAAGTCCCGTTGTTTTCTGAAACTTTTCTGAGTGTCGGGTCGGATTCATGTATGGCCAGCATGTTCATGCCAAGGTTAAATACCTGGTAGTCAAGTTCAGCCATGAAGGCGATAAGCTCAGCTCGATCTGATTTGATGACTTCCACCATCATGATGGGTTTGTGACGAGCAATGCTTTTTTTTCCCCCAAGTAATACATCCAGCTCCATGCCTTCGACATCAATTTTTATGAAATCGATTCGGGGGAATTCGAATGTATCGATGTGAGCCATCGGAACAGTGGCGCATTTTGCTTTCTCATAGGAGATTTTTTGGCCGATAAACTCAGTGGTTGCTTTCCTCAGTTCCAAGCTTCCGAAGCTTGCCGGTTGAAAATAATCCGGGCAAGGGATTTCTATCGAGCCGTTTGATTCACCCAAGGCGCAGAGTCTGGCGTGAGCATTCAGGCAGTTGTTCAGTGCCAGGTTGCCGGCAAGAGCGTAAAAAATCGCCTCTTGTGCTTCAAACGCATACACTTCCCCCCAGCCAAACATATGCCTTGCCCACTCGACGGTATGTACCCCAATATTGGCTCCCCCGTCGATTGCGAATACGCTTGGGCCGAAAAAATTACGCCGATGTGTGAGCAACTCGAGTGCCAACTGGATTTCGTTCTGTGCATAACTTGATTGATTCAGTATTTCGTGGCCGACGCCAAACGCAGTATCTGCATTGACGGGACAATAATCGTTGCGATTGACGATCATACTGCCGTGATTGCTCGACGTAAGCACAAATGCGATTGGGCGGGGTGGAAATGACATGTTGAATCCTTGGTTGTTGAAGAAATGTCGTCTTGCTTGAGCTGTTGCGCCTAGAAACGGCTGCCTTTATTTAAAAAATAATCATTCAACAAGATCGGTGTATGGTCCAAAATCGGCCGCATGACCAATGATATTGTAATGATCTGGCGTTAGCCAGTATCTGGGCGGATTGTACAAGTTCTCCGGAGTGGCTTCACTTTCAAAACTATTACCAATCAGGTCACTGCGGACAAATAATGCATTAGCGCTGGTAATATTGGTGGCAACCAGGGCGTAGCCTTTTTTTGGCAACCGTGTTGATGGCGACTAGGCTTGAGCCCATATAATCACTGCCACGCTAGGTGTTGCTGCGGTCGCATACAGGCCTCTTCGATATGGGTGGTGGGAATTTTGCATTGTATCCAATGCATATGACTTTCGGTTTGCTTGTCAGCGTATTAATCAGACAAATGTTGTTACTGTCGACGTCTGTGGATAAAAAATCCAGTTTCCCCATCTTTCGTCCCACGTGGTTTCAGCGTTCTTCTGATGCAATCGGAAATATTTTCCGGGTAGGCGTAGACAACATCCAGAAAAAATATTTTTGTGTCGATTTAGGCCTGAAATTTTGCAGGATAGGGCTTCGTTGGGGCTCGTTGCCCTCAATCCACGATCCGCGCCATCCTTGTGAAGAAGGTTGCGTGAGTTGCACCCCTGTCCGTTTTTGACACCTGTTTTGCAAAAAAACTGATTTATTCCAAAGCGTTTTAATATTTTATGAAAAATTCCGTCTTCGTCACTTCGGCTGTATAATTTGTATCCGAATGGCTCCAGTCTTTTTGGTGTGACGCGCAGCGGCGAAATGATCTGCTCAATTTCCTGACGCGCCAGATAACCGGCGCTGCGCCTGACCTGCGAGTAAAAGGCGTTGATTAAGTGTTTTTTCTGTGCGTCTACGAATCAATCTTTGCTGCGGATGAAGGGGGAGGGTTTGTTGGTTGTGCTGATGTATTTGTAGCTAAGGTGCTTTGAGCCATCTTACCCGAAGGCTACTTGTCAGGGCAACGGCATCAGGCGGTGGATGTTTCAATCAAACAAGCTTCGAGCCCCGCTGAAGCGCTGAGCGAAATAAGCCGAATCCAGGCGTTCCTTCTTGACCTGCCCCTTGCTGGAGGGGGCATGCAAAAACAGATCGTCGCCCAGATAAATGCCCATGTGCGAGAACTTGCTGCCGTTGGTGTTGAAGAACACCAGATCGGCCGGCTGCAATTCATGGCGGCCAATTGGGCGGGTTTGCGAGGCGATCTTCGCGGCGTTATGCGGCAGCTTGCGGCCAGTGACCTGCTCCACCACCAAACTCACCATGCCGCTGCAATCCAGGCCGGCCTCCGGGTTGCGCCCGCCGAACTGGTATTTCGTACCCAGCAAACCATGGGCGTAAAGCACGATTTCATTGGCGGTTTGTTGGTCCTCGATGCGCAGGCGCGCGGGGCGGGCGTCTGCAGACGGCTTGCCTGCAGCGTTAGGTGTGCTGGGCGTGTGTGAGCAGGCTGCCAGCAGAGCAAGGCTTAGTGCGGATCCCCAAAGGTTTCGAGTCAGGCGCATCACACCTCCAGCCAGAAAGTCACCGGCCCATCGTTGATCAGACTCACCTGCATATCCGCGCCGAATTCACCGGTCGCCACGATCGGATGTGCGTTGCGGGCGAGGTCCGTCAGATGGTCAAACAACTCTCGCGCCTCTTCAGGCGGCGCGGCCGGCGTGAAGCTCGGGCGTGTGCCCTTCTTTGTATCGGCCGCCAGCGTGAATTGTGACACCAGCAGCAAGCCGCCGCCCGTATCGGCCAGCGAGCGGTTCATGCGCTGCGCTTCATCGGGAAAGACGCGGTAGGCCAACAGCTTGTCCAGCAAGTGCCGCGTATGCGCCGCCTCATCACCTCTTTGCACGCCGATCAGCGCCAGTAGCCCGGGGCCGATCTCGCCCACGCGGCGGCCATCCACCACCACAGCTACCTGCGAAACACGCTGGATCAGGGCAATCATGCGACTGAGTGTGCTTTTAGCCAGCCGAGTAAACTGCTTCCTTGCTCCTCGGTAAGCGGCAGCGTGGCAATGCGCTCAGCAAGCGTGACGCTGTCGATGAGCTGGTGTTTGAGCATTGTTTCAACGAAAGCCCAGTCCTTGTCGCGCCCGGCGGCCAATTTAGATGCCGCCAGATCATGGGGCTCCAGGCAGTAACCGATCTTCAGGTCGGTGTGTTCGCTCTGGATCTTGATCAGCCGATTTTCCCAGCCCGTGGGCAGAATGGCTGTTTCCGGGCCAACGCCCTGAGCGTAATAGCCAAAGCATTCCTCAAAGGGCGAGAGTTCGCCAATGGCCCCGTCGATCAGATTAGCTAACTCTGGGTGGTGCAGCGGGTACAGATCCGCCTTCATTGATTGCAGTAAAAACTCTGGCGCATTCGGCACCGCGCCGAGAATGGATTGACTGCCGATCACCACGATTTCGTATTCGTTGGTAATCGCGGCTGCAGCGCGGATCAGCTGTTCCAGCTCTTCACGCCTCATGCTGAGTCCGCCATGTTTTCAGGAAATTGAAACGCTCCTGATTGGAAAGGATTTCCGTAAACGGCGAGCATTGGCGCAAGGCGCGCGCATGTTCAGAGTCCTCGGTGGCCAGCTTCAGGCTAGCGCTTGCGCCCGCTTGCAGTGCCTGAAACCACTCATCCAGATAAGGCTGCGACGCAGCACAAACCGTCTGGCGCCAGCGCGTGATAGTCGCCTCTGCATGGGCGTGCAACGCAGGTTCGCGTTGAATTTTCTCGGTAATCAGGCGATGCAAGGCGAGGCTGCGGGCATCAATATCGGCATGGCTACGCATGGCCGCTCCTTATTTCATTTTCAGACAAATACTGCATTTGTCGACTTCGTCTTGCCGTGCTCCAGCAATGTCTGCGCCTCGTCTTCGCGGCATTATTGATCTGGAAACGGAATTACAGAAGTCGTAAGCCCGTGCGGAAGCGTTCCGCATTCTCGACGTAATGATCCGCACCTGCTTGAATGCGCGCCACTTCCTCATCCGTCAGTTCGCGGATGATGCGCCCCGGGGTGCCCACCACCAGCGAACGATCCGGAATCACCTTGCCCTCCGGGATCAGCGCCTTGGCGCCGATCAGGCAATACTTGCCGATCACCGCGCCATTGAGCACCACCGCATTCATGCCGATCAGCGTGCCGTCACCCACCGTGCAGCCGTGCAGCACCGCCATGTGGCCCACAGAAACGTGGCTGCCCAGCGTCAGGGGAATGCCATCGTCGGTATGCAGGATCGCACCGTCCTGGATGTTCGTATGCTCGCCCACCGTGATCGGATCGTTGTCGCCACGCAAGATTGCGTTGAACCAGATGCTCACACGCTTGCCCAGCGACACCTTGCCGATCACCCGCGCGTTGTCCGCCACCCACACACCTTCGCCCAACTCCGGCACCCGATCACCTAGCGCATAAATCGCCATTCCGATATCACCTTGCTTGAAATTGCTGCTGCGCACAGCGAGGCTGAATCATAGCAGCGAGGGCTTTGTGTTGGCGCCTGGCTCGGAAAAGTGTCGTGAAAATGCGCGGATAAGCTCGGTGTGCGGTGTGTGCGCTGCCGTGCAGCGGCACGAAAGATGACAAAAAAGGTCACTTTTTACTTCTTTTGATGAGCAGTGTCGGCAGTTGGTTTTTTTTGTTTGTATTCTAAGTGACTGGTTTTGTTTGACTATTTTTAAGTCTGACAGACGGTCTGCCCTTTTGGCACAGGCTTGGCTAGGAGAGAGCTAACGGAAATTGTCCGTTTCTTTCCTCCAAGGAGATTGCTCATGAAACGCATTCAACAAGGCTTTACCCTGATCGAGTTGATGATCGTGGTCGCCATCATCGGTATTTTGGCTGCTATCGCGCTGCCCGCTTATCAGGACTATACGGTTCGCTCGAAGGTTACTGAAGGTCTGACCCTGGCCGAAGCCGCCAAATCGGTGGTTTCCGAAACTTGGCAAAACAATGGCTCCCTTGCTACCGTGACGCAAGAGGTTACGTCTGCCTCGACCGGCTGCGCAGCAAGCGTGGTGTATTGTTTTACCGTGACCAAGTATGTGTCGGCGATTTCGATTGCTGCCACCAATGGCGAAGTTTTGGTGACGTACAACGTCACTGCCAGCGGCATTAACCAATTGGGCACAAACAATACTGTTTACTTGATTCCGACCATCGGTAACGCCGCTCTGGCTGCTGGTTCGCAAGGCAATATTGACTGGCATTGCAAGGGGGCTGCTTCCACTTATGCGGTGGGTTCCACTGGCTTGTTGCCGGGTCGTTATTCTCCGACACAATGTCGCAGCGCAGTCTGATTTTTGTCTGGTAGTACCAAAAGGGCCAACGATGTTGGCCCTTTTTTGTTTGTCCTTCTCTTGCTTGCTGGAGACTGGTTGGCGCTTGTCGTATCGGCGCCATTGCCTGTTGCACTGAGCGTCGCCGGCTGAGGTTTTACTTATTGCGCATGGATTTATTGACTATGGCTTTGACACGCACACAATTGGTTGTTACGCATTTGGTGATCAGCGCGATCATTGTTACAAGTTTCATTTTGTTTGCGGTGCTGCAATGGTGTCCGCCGCCCCTGACCGCCGCAACGGGGCTGGTGAAGGTGTTGTTAATCCTGTTTTGTGTTGACGTTGTGCTGGGGCCGATACTGTGCCTGTTCTTTGTTAAGCCCGCACGATCTAGCTACCGATTTGATCTGGCAACGGTCATCTGCTTGCAGTTGGTGGCATTTGTGTTCGGTGCTTGGAGCATTTATCAAGGCCGGCCGGCCTATCTGGTATTTGCGCTGGATCGTTTTGAGGTGGTGGCGGCCTCTCAAATTGAGTCTGCCGAACTGGCAAAAGTAAAACACCCGGAGTTCAAGGTGCTTCCTCAATCCGGCCCAGTTTTTGTTTATGCCGAGCAACCCAATGATCCAGTCGAAAAACAGCGTATTCTTTTTTCATCCATGTCAGGGGCTGATTTGCAGGTTTTTCCTCAATACTATCGGCCCTATCAGGAGCATGCCGCAGAGGTTCTTGGTAAATCTCATGCGATTGAGGAATTATTGAAACTCAATCCTGAAGCCAAAGCCCGGCTAGAGGATTTACAGAAAAAATTTGCTCGGCAAGCCGATCGGTTCCGATACATCCCTCTTGTTGCCAAGCAAAGAGAAATGTCTGTGCTGATTGATGCAAAATCGGCCGAAATATTGGAAATAGTGGATCTTCGTCCATGGAAATAGTCTGGCGTGAGCGGGCGTTCTGGTCCGACTGGCCTGAGCCTATTGTGAAGTGATTGTGTAACATTTGGCGGGATGCGGCAGGGGGAGTGACAAATTTTGTCACTTTGAATGCTTGGGTTAATCAGGGTGAAATCAGGCTTGTTTTTAACTCGCTGTATAAAAAGACTTTTTTCCTGATGGGTAGGTCTTGTGTGCTTGGTACGGACTTGGCTAATGTAAGGCGGTGGGTATCCCTGTTTTTCCTCAGGAGAGTTAGTCATGAAACGTATTCAACAAGGTTTTACCCTGATCGAACTGATGATCGTGGTAGCTATCATTGGCATTCTGGCGGCTATCGCGCTGCCAGCCTATCAAGACTACACCGTGCGTTCAAAGGTCACAGAAGGCCTGACCCTGGCCGAAGCGGCCAAGTCAATTGTCTGGGAATTCTGGCAGAGTAGTGGAAATCTGGCTGTGGTGACGCAGGAGGTCACCAGTGCTTCGACCGGCTGTGCGGGCAGCATTGTGTATTGTTTTACCGTGACCAAGTATGTGTCTGAGGTTTCGATCAATATCAACAATGGTGAAGTTAAGGTGTCGTATGACATTACGTCAAACGGCATTGCCCAACTAACCGCGGCGACGAATTCTGTGTTTTTTGTTCCGACGATTGGTGACGTGGCATTGGCGCCTGGGTCGCAGGGCAGTATTGACTGGCACTGCAAGGGCGCTGCGTCGACCTACGCCCCCGGCAGTGTCGGCACTTTGCCGGGACGGTATTCGCCGACACAATGTCGTGGCGCTGTTTGATTCTTTGAGGCCGGCCTCTTTTGCGGGCCGGGCTTGAGTTTCTTCGTGCCGGCTATGAATCAGGTGTTTATTGTGGGCTGATCAATAATATGATTCGGGCACTCTGAATTGTTGCTGCATTTGCCCACATGATCTCTCAACGCCTGTTTTGGCTAGCCGCTATTCCGTTGTTTGTCGGTCTGGTGCTGTCTTCCCTGATCAATATCCACCCCAATCCGCAAACCGTGGTGTACGCGGAGTGGGCTATGGCCCTGGCGGCAGTGCTGAGCTTTGCCGGGTGGGTGATTGCCCGGCCGCAGGGGCTGGAGCTTCGGGTCGGCGGTGCGGCGGGCTTGATCCTGCTGGTGTTGCTGGCCTGTCTGGGCTGGCAACTGCGCACGCCAGGCTTGGGCTATGCGGTGTATCTGGGCTTGTTCCTGCTGTGCTACGCGCTGGGGGCGAGTCTGCGCTCGGGGACTTTGGTCGATGCGATGGCGGCCGGCATGTTGGGGGGTGCGCTGCTGCAATCCTTGGCCGGGGTTTTGCAGCTTTCCGGCGTTACGCTGGGCGGGCTGGTGATGGGCAAGATCTATCTGCAGGCCTTCGGCAATGTCGGGCAGGCCAATCATTATGCGGATCTGCTGTTCCTGGGGCTGGGTTCCTTGAGTTTTCTGTTCGCGCGGCGTTGGCTGAATGCGTGGCTAGCGCTGCCGTTGGCGGCTTGGCTGGCGCTGGCGGCGGCGGCTTCGGCTTCACGTGGCTCGCTGCTTTACACCGCAGCCTTCCTGGTGCTGGGCGGGCTGAGCCTGTGGCGCGGTGATCCGGCGGCACGGCGCATCGGGCAGGCCTTGCTGGTGGTGGCGGCATTTTCGGTGCTGGCGCAGGCGCTGGTGACCTACGGCCATATTCTGAATTCCTTCGGTGTGACGACCGCGCTGGATCGGGCGGGCGATGCCGGCTCGAACGGCCAGCGCCTGTTCAACTGGACGGCGGCCTGGCAGGCGATTGTGGCGCATCCGTGGCTGGGGCAGGGGCCGGCGACTTTTTACAAGGCGTCCATCGATGCGATGTTTACGACGCCGCCCGCCACCTTTCCCAAGTTTGCCGAGCATGCACACAATCTGCCATTGAACATGGGTGCGGAATTCGGTTTGCCGCTGACCGTGCTGGTGATCGGCGGGCTGCTGCTGTGGTATCTGCGCCAGCTGTTGTTTGTGCCGACCGCCGCGCGTATGTGGGCGTTGGCCTGTGTCGGCGTGGTGGGCCTGCACAGCATGGTGGAATATCCGCTGTGGTACGCCTATCTGCTGGTTCCGGTGGCGTTGGCGATGGGCGTGGCAGATGGCGAAAATCTGCGTCTGCCGGTGCTGCGCTTACCGCTCTGGCTTGGCGCGGGCGTGGCAGCGTTGGCTGTGGTGGTGTTGAGTTGGGTGGCGTTTGACTGGTTTGCGGTGCGTGCGGCCTACCAGACGCTGGCCGCCGAGGAGCCGGACACGAAGCTGGCGACGCGCATCAAGGCGCGCGAGCAATTGGCAAAGGTATCGCGCTATTCGGTGTTCGCCCTGCATGCCGAGAGCCTGCGTCTGCAAAGCTGGCATCCGGACGAAGGCGATGCGGCGCAGATCGCGGATCGCTGCGATGCGCACTGGCAGTACAAGCCGGGCTGGTATCTGATGATGCGTTGTGGCGAGGCCTACGCGCTGAGCGAGCGTGGTCCGGCGCTCAAGCGCATTGTGGTGGCAATGTGTGATGGCTTTCCCTATCACCGCCCGGCGCTGAATGATTGGGCGCGGGCGTATGACGAGGCGGCCAAGCGCGGTTACCGGATTGGTGGGCGGGCTTGTTTGCAGTGAGCTGATTGCTGTCGCAAGTCGCAAGTCGCAAGTCGCAAGTCGCAAGTCGCAAGTCGCAAGTCGCAAGTCGCAAGTCGCAAGTCGCAAGTCGTGGTCTACGGATTGGGGTTTTGCGCAACAAGGCCAGTCCTTGATTGACGTTTTTTTACCCCCACCTTTCCCTGAAAAGGAGGATGGAGTGTTCGGGCCTGTTGGCTCCAGCGTGCAAAGGCGCGCTTTTGCTCCTTGTCACAGGGCTGCGCTTGAGGTGAGGACGTATACTGCGCGCTTCGCTTTTTCGCCCATTTTCGCCCGCATGAAAATCCTCGTCGTGATTCCCCTTGTGTATGGTGGTGGTGCCGAGCAGGTCGCGGCGGTGCTGTCACGCGAGTGGGCGCAGGCACAGACGCATCGCGTGCGGGTGCTGGCTTTCAATGCGGCGGGCGAGCAACTGGATTTCGGTGTTCCCATTGAGGATATGCATCTGCCTGCGCAAGCCGGGTTGTGGCCGCGCTTGAAAACCGCGTTGCGCCGCGTGGCTGTCGTGGGCCGCGTGGCGCGCGAATTCCAGCCGGACGCGGTGATGGCTTTCATGGACGAGGCCGGTATGGTTTGCGCGCTGGCTGGGCTGCGTGGCGGCTGGCTGAACAAGTTGGTGGTCAGCGTGCATCACAATCCGCAATGGCTTGGGCGCGGGCGACGTGCCTTGCTGGCGCTGTTTTATCGCTTACCTGCCGCTGTGGTGGCGGTGTCGCAGGGCGTGCGTGACGAGCTGGCGGCGGCTTTGCATTTGCCTGTCCAGCGCCTGAAGCACATCCCGAATCCTTTGCTGCAGCGTGATGACGCTGGCTTGGCTGAGTCGCGTGTCGTGGCGGAATCCTTGCCGGCGGGCTTCATCCTGTTTGTCGGCCGCCTGGATCGGCATACCAAGGGCCTGGATGTGGTGCTGGCGGCCTATGTCGCTTTGCCTGCTAAAAGGCCGCCGCTGGTGATCGTCGGCGACGGGCCGGATCGTGACTGGCTGCGGGCCGAAATTGATCGGCTCGGTTTGAACGACGTGCATTGCGTGGGCTGGCAGCGCGATCCGCAGCCTTTCTACCGGCGCGCGGCGCTGTTCGTGATGAGTTCGCGCTTCGAGGGTTGGTCCAACGTGCTGATGGAGGCGATGGGTCAGGGCTGCCAAGTGCTGGCCTCGCGTTGTCCTTATGGTCCGCCGGAGATTCTCGGCTCCGATCTGCAGGACTTGTTGTTGCCGGTCGGCGATGTGGCGGCTTTGTCGGCGGCGATGCAGGCGCAACTGGATTTGAAGGACGACGCGCGGCTGGCTTTGCAGGTGAGGCTGCGTGAGCGCGCGGCGATCTTTGCGGCGCCGGCGGTGGCGCAGCGCTGGATCAAGCTGGCTGAGGGGCTGCGATGAGTCTGCGCACTTCCGCCGCCTACGTTGCGGTGCGTATCGCTTCAGGCGCGCTGGCGATGGCCAGTCTGGCGCTGATCGTGCGCGGGTTGGGGCCGGCCGGGTACGGGCAACTGACGCTGGGGCTGGCGGCCTCGGCGGTGGTGACGCTGATCCTGTTCAATCCGCTGAATGGCATGCTGGCGCGATTCTATGGCGAGCTAGCCCTGAGAGCCGCACTGGTCGGACTTCTGCGGGCAATGCTGCTGGGGACAGGCGTGCTGCTTGTGTGTGCGGCATGGCTGGCTGAAGAGGCAGGCTGGGCGCTGCTCTCCAGGCATGTATTGGTGGCCGCTGCGTGTATGGCATTGGCGCAGGGGATGTTTGATTTCAGTGGGAATTATCTGGCGGCGGCGCAGCAAAGTCTGCGTTATTCGTTGCAGTTTCTGGGCAAGGCACTGCTGACTTTGCTGCTGGCCTGGGGCGTGCTGCGCGCGGGTGGCGGTGCAGCGGCGGTGCTGGCGGCGATGGCGATTGCATTTCTGGTGGCGGCTCTGGCGAGCGGCGGGCGGTTGTGGTGGTGGGGAGCGGTGCTGAGCCCGGATTCCGCGGCTTTGCCATCGCGCGACATGCTGCGTCTGGTGGCCGGTTTCGCCGGGCCGCTGATGATTACTTCCTTGCTGGGTTACCTGCTCTTGTGGGGCGACCGTTATCTCTTGCAGCAATTGGTGCCGCTGGCCGATCTGGGCCGTTACAGCGCCGTGGCCGATCTGGCGCAGCAGACGCTGGGCCTGATTTTCAGCGGCTTGTGCACGGCCTGGTATCCGCGCATGGTGCTGGCCTGGGGGCAACAGGATTTTGCCGAGGCGCAGCGCCTGTATGGGCGCTATGCAGCGCTGGGCCTGGCGGTGATCCTGCCGGCTGGGGTGGGCTTTGCACTGCTGCTGCCGGAGGTGGTGCCGCTGATGTATGGCGCGGCGTTCACGCAGCTTCCGTCTTTGCTGCTGCCACTGGTGACGGCGGCGGCGATTGTGGCGGCGGTGAAAGCCTATTATTTTGATTTGCCCTTGCTGCTGGCGCGCCGCGTCTGGCGGCATTCGGCGAGCATAGCGGGTGCGGCGTTGGCGTCCTTGCTGATCGCCTGGTGGATGGTGCCGCAGATGGGTACGGCTGGTGCGGCGCTGGGCTTGCTGCTGGGGCAAAGTCTCGGGATTGGTTTGAGTTTGTGGGCCGGGCGTGGCGTGCTGTGCCATCGCTTGCCGCTGGTCTTGTTGTGGCCGCCTTTGCTGGGCGCGGGCGTGATGGCAGGTTTGCTGCTGGCGTGGCCGGCGGCGGGATGGTTTGGCGTAGCCGCCAAGGCGCTGGTGGGCGCAACAGTGTATGTATTGGTGATGTTGATGGCGGATTTCGATAGCGTGCGCGGGCGTCTGACAGGCAGGCCGGTATGAAGATCGTACTGTTCGCCAACACCGACTGGTTTCTTTTCAACTTCAAACTCTCGCTGGCCAAGGCTTTGCGCGCACGCGGCGATGAGGTGATCCTGCTCAGCCCACCCGGCGAATACGGCCCGCGCCTGCGCGAATTGGGCTTTCGCTGGGAGCCGTTGCCGGTGTCGCGCAGCGGGGTGAATCCGCTGGCCGAGCTGGCGGTGATCCGACGCATCACCCAGCTCTATCGCGAGCTGAAACCGGATCTGGTGCATCACTTCACGATCAAGTGTGTGATTTATGGCTCGTTTGCGGCGCGGCGCGCGGGCGTGCGCGGCATCGTCAATTCGGTGACCGGCCTGGGCTTTGCGTTGTTGGCCGAGACGCCCAAGGCGCGTCTGATCCGGCCGGTGGTGCTGGCCCTGTATCGGCGGGCGCTGCGCGGCACGCAGGTGATTTTCCAGAACGCCGACAATCGCGACACGCTCGCCGCTCATGGCGTGCTGGCGCAGAGCGGGGTGCAGGTGATCGCGGGCGACGGGATCGACACGGCATTTTTCGTCGCTGCGCCGCGTCAGGCTGAGCCGCCCATCGTGCTGATGATGGCGCGCCTGCTGCATTCCAAGGGCGTATCCGATCTTGTCACGGCGGCGGGCATTGTGCGTGCGCAGATGCCGGACGTGCGTTTTCAGCTGGCCGGTGCTCCCGATCCGGGTAATCCGGAGAGCATTACGGAAGCCGAACTGATGGCCTGGCGTGCGCAAGGCGCGGTCGAGTTTCTTGGCCAGCGTAGCGACGTGCTGGCGCTCAATCAGTCGGCCAGCATCGTCGTGCTGGCCAGCACGCAAGGCGAGGGCATTCCGCGAGCGTTGCTGGAAGGCGCGGCCTGTGGCCTGCCGATGGTCGCGACCGATGTGCCGGGCTGCCGCGACGTGGTGGTGCATGGCGAGACCGGCTTGCTGGTGCCGCCTGCTGCGCCGGATCAGCTTGCGGCGGCCTTGCTGCAATTGCTGGGCGATGCGGTCTTGCGTGCACGTATGGGGGCGGCGGCGCGGGCGCATGTCGAGCAGCGTTTCTCGGATCAGCAGGTGATTGTGCAGACCTGCGCGGTGTATCAATCGGCTTTGGGTGAGCGGCTATGAACATGTTTTTGTGCCTGCTGGCCTTCGTGAGCAGTGCGGTCGCCTGTCTGCTGCTGGCACGCTGGGCGCCGACTTTGCGTCTGGTGGATCTGCCGGACGAGCGCAAGCGCCACGCCGCGCCGATTCCCCTGGTGGGTGGCATCGCCGTGCTGCTGGGCTTTCTGCTGGCAACGCTGGCAGCTGGGCAATTGGCGGGTCTGCATGAAGTGGCCGGGCCGATGGCCTTGATATTCGTGGTGGGCTTGGTGGATGACGCGCGCAACCTGTCGGCGAAGCTCAAGCTTGTCGTGCAGATTTTCGCGGCCTGGTGGCTGGTGCATGCCACGGGCGCGGCGCTGTATGCGATGCCGATCCCGTTTCTGACCGGTCACCTGGATCTGGGCTGGGCGGCGGTGCCGCTGACGGTGTTGATGGTGGTGGCGATCCTCAATGCCATCAACATGATCGACGGGCTGGATGGTCTGGCCGGAGGCTGTATCGCGATTGCGGTCGCTTCGCTGGGCGCCGCTGCGGGCTTGAGCGGACGCCACGATCTGGCGCTGATCGCAGCGCTGTTGTGCTCGGCGGTGCTGGGCTTTCTGCTGTGGAATGCACGCTTGCCCTGGCAGGCGCGGGCACGGGTTTTTCTGGGCGATGCCGGTGCGCTGGCCGTCGGGATGCTGCTGTGCTGGCTGATCCTCAAGCTGTCCCTGAGCTGGCAGGGCTTCTCGATTGCACGTGTGCCACTGACGGTGGTGTTGGCGCCGGTCGCCGTGCCGGTGATCGACCTGATCGTGGTGGCTTTCTGGCGCGCGGCCGAAGGACGCAACCCGATGCAGGCCGATCGCGGCCATTCGCATCATCTGCTACTGGAAATGGGATTGACGACAGTGGCTGCCGTGCGCCTGATCTGGCTGGCGGCGGCGATCATTGCGGCGGCGACCTTTGTGGCCTGGCGATTCGGTGTGGCGGAAGGACGATTGCTGGGGGTGCTGGTGGCGGCTTCGCTGGCTTATCTGGTGTGGTTCCGGCTGAGCTGGTTGAAGGTGCGGCGGGGTTTGTTGCCCTCTCCCCCAGCCCCGCTCCCGTGTGCCCTCTCCCCCAACTCCTCTCCCGCAAGCGGGCGAGGGGAGCTTGAAGCGGCTTCGCCGGAAGCAAAGCTGGAGGGGAGCGGAGAGTGCCGCTACGCGACGGCGGTAAGGAAGCGCGTGCTGTTCGTGACGACCGGGCTTGGCGTGGGCGGTGCCGAGCGCGCACTGGAGCGGCTCCTGCCACGTCTGCAGGCGCAGGGTCTGGTGGTCGCGGTGCTGTCCTTGCGCGAGCCGCAGGAGGTCGGCGTCAGCTTGCGCGCGCTGGGTATCGAAGTCTTTGAATTGGGGATGGCGCCCTCGCGCCCGACGCTGGGCGGCTTGTGGCGACTGTGGCGGGCGGTGCGTCAATTCAAACCTGATGTCATTCAGGGCTGGATGTATCACGGCGATCTGGCCGCGCATCTGGCACGCTTTGCCGCGCCACGAGCGAAAGTCGTGCTGGGAATTCATCAGACGCTCGCGCGCCTTGAACTGGAAAGTCGTGCCACGCGGGCGGTGATCCGCGCGGATGCCTGGCTGTCGCGTTTCGCGGCGCGGGCCTTGTATGTGGCGCGCGCGGCGCAGCTTCAGCATGAAGCGGCGGGTTTCGCGGCGCCCGGCGTGGTGCTGCCGAATGGCGTCGATACCGAGCAATTCAAGCCCGATGCGGCGCTTCATGCGGCTTCGCGCGCCTTGCTGGGCGTGGCGGTCGATGAGCTGCTGGTCGGTATGGTCGGGCGGCTGCACCCAAGTAAAAACCACGCAGGTTTTCTGCGAGCGGCGGCCATGGTTGCTGCAGCGCAGGCGAACGTGCGTTTTCTGCTGATCGGCTTGAATGTGAGTGCTGACAATCCAGAATTGATGCCGCTGCTCGCTGCGCCGAGTCTGCAGGGACGAGTGATCTTGCTGGGGCCGCGCGAGGATGTGCCGCAACTGCTGCCGGCGCTGGATCTGTATGTACTCAGCTCGATTCAGGAAGCGTTGCCGAATGTGGTGGCCGAGGCGATGAGTTGCGGCGTACCGTGCGTGGTGACCGATGTGGGCGACGCAGCCTGGATGGTCGGCGAAACAGGCTGGGTTGTGCCTCCGGCTGAAGACCGGCGCCTGGCGGACCTGATCGGGCAGGTGCTTTGCGAAGAACCGTCTGTATTGGCTAGGCAAGGGATGGCCGCCAGAAGCCGCGCCCAGAGCGTGTTTGCGGCCGATGCGGTGGCGGCGCGCTATGCGGACTTGTACGCGTCCTTTTAGGCTTCACCGAGGGGCGCATGCAACAAAAAGGCCGCCGGATTGCTCCAGGCGGCCTTTTGTTTACCTTGCTCTGCCTGATCAGGCGGGCAGGGCGATCTGGTTGTCAATGCTGAACTGGTAGTCCTTGAAGATGTGCTCGGCGGTGAGCGACTGATAGCCGCCGTCTTCGCGTTTCTTCGTAGTGTCCTTGAGGCGATAGGTGTAGTGGCCACAGGTCCAGCAATCGAAGTTGCGCATGTGCGTACACAGGCAGGTCTTCTCCATGACTGACACTTTTTTGGCGCCGGGGTTGGCTTCCACCGCCTTGTTGTAGGCCGTGATGTAGGAGCAGTTGCCCGTGGCGTCGAGCAGGTAGCCGTAGGCTTCGCAGTTCGGACGGATGCCGGCGCCAATCGACGGGCTGCTCTTGAGCATGCGCATCGGGTAGCCGGTCGGCGAGGTTTCATTGACCTCGATATCGTCTTCGCTGGCTTTGAAGTATTCCTGCTTGACCTTGTCCGGCAGCCCGCATTCGTCGCTGACGGTGAAGCGCGTCGCCACTTGCACGCCGGCTGCGCCCATTTCCATGTAGCGCACGGCGTCGGTGCCGGTGAAGATGCCACCGGCGGGAATCACGGGAATTTCCAGCTTCTCGTTCTTCAGCCAGGCCAGCACTTCGGCGACGATGGTGGAGAGCTCGTATTTCGCCCAGTCCATGCCGAAGCCGAGGTGGCCACCGGCCAGCGGGCCTTCGACTACGACATAGTCGGGCAGGCGATTGGTGCGCGCACTCTTGCGGATGAACAGCTGCAGCGCACGCACAGAGGAGACGATGATGCCCAGCTTGGCATCGCGGAAACGCGGGTGATCTTCGATCATCGCGAAACTGCCCAAGTGCAGGCCAGCGGCCAGCGTGATGCCGTCGATGCCGGCATCCAGCGCTGTGCGCATGCGCACCGCAAGGGTTTCCCTGGGTGCGTTCATGGTCAGCTTTTCCATGCAGTTGATGAAGACCATGCCAGCGCCGCGGACCTGCTCCATGGTCTTGCCAACGTGCAGGCGGGTCGCTTCGGCAAGCTCTTCCAGACGGAACTGGACGACGGATTTGTCAGAGTTGGCGACGTTGAATTTATAGCGTTTCAGTTTTTCCTTGACGTAATTGGTGTCAAAGCGGCGATCACTCACCGTCTTGATCATCGCGTCGGAAATGTGGCCGATGCCACCGAGACGGGCGGCTTCGAGGGCCAGAGCGGCCGTCGAGATGTCGACACCCATGCCGCCGATCATGATCGGCACGAACTCGCGCTGGCCGAACATCAGACGAAAATCATCCAGTTTCTTCATTAAAGCTTCCTAATTGGCCGCGGTGGGCGGCGTGACGGCCATTGACGCGCCGCCTTGTGCGCAGGCAAGTGCCCGCTCTCTGTAACCGGCGAATTGTACCGGGCCAGGTCTTCTTCGGGGCGAAAAGCCTGCGCGCCCGGCTATAATCGGCGCTCAAAAGCTCAATTTTCATCGGAACTGCTCATGTCTTCCCAGCTCAATACCCTGCTTGCCCTTTCGCCGCTTGATGGTCGCTACGCCGGCAAACTCGACGCACTGCGTCCGCATTTTTCCGAGTTCGGTCTGATCCGCAACCGTGTGCGCGTCGAAATCGAATGGCTCAAGGCGCTGGCCGCCTCGCCTGAAATTCCTGAAGTGGTGCCGTTCTCCGCGGCTACGCTGGCCGATTTCGAGCGCGCCGTGGCAGATTTCTCGGAAGCCGATGGCGAAGCGATCAAGCAGATCGAAGCCAAGACCAATCACGACGTGAAGGCCATGGAATACTGGATGAAGGAGCAGCGCTTTGGCGCTAATCCCGAGGTGACCAAGGCCGCCGAGTTCATTCACTTTGCCTGTACCTCCGAAGACATCAACAACACCTCGCACGCCCTGATGCTGCAGGAGTCGCGCGATCAGGCCTATCTGCCGCAGTTTGACAAGGTGGTCGAGCGTTTCGTTCAACTCGCGCATGAACTTGCCGATGTGCCCATGCTTTCGCGTACCCACGGCCAGCCGGCCAGCCCGACGACCATGGGCAAGGAAATGGCCAATATCGCCTACCGTCTCAAACGCGCACGCAAGGCGATTGCGGCGGTGGAGATGACGGCCAAGTTCAATGGTGCGGTGGGCAACTACAACGCGCATCTGTCGGCGTATCCGGAAGTGGATTGGGCCGCCTTCAACCAGAAATTCATCGAGTCGATGGGCCTGGTCTTCAATCCCTACACGATCCAGATTGAGCCGCACGACTCGATGGCCGAGCTGTTCGATGCCGTGGCGCGCGCCAACACCATGCTGATCGACGCCTGCCGCGATCTGTGGATGTACATCTCGCTGGGCTTCTTCAAGCAGCGCCTGAAAGATGGCGAAGTCGGCAGTTCGACCATGCCGCACAAGGTCAATCCGATCGACTTCGAGAATGCCGAAGGCAATTTCGGTGTATCGAATTCTCTGCTGCGTCATTTCAGCGAGAAGCTGCCGATCTCGCGCATGCAGCGCGACCTGACCGATTCCACCGTGCTGCGCAACATGGGCGTGGCGATTGGCCACAGCCTGCTGGGTCTGGATTCCTGTCTGCGCGGCTTGGGCAAGCTGGAAGCCAACCCGGCGGCGCTGGCCGCCGATATCGACAACGCCTGGGAAGTGCTGGCCGAGCCGATCCAGACGGTGATGCGCCGCTATGGCTTCGAGAATCCGTATGACCAACTCAAGAAGATGACGCGTGGCGCGGGCATCAGCAAGGAAGCGCTGCAGGAGTTCGTCACCGGGCTGGAGATTCCACCGGCCGACAAGGCGCGCCTGCTGGCAATGACACCGGCGAGCTACATCGGCGCGGCGGCTGAACTCGCGAAGAAAATCTAAGCAGGTTCGATGAGCGATCCGCGTCCCATCGGCGTATTCGATTCTGGCGTGGGCGGCGTGTCCGTCTTGCGCGAGATCCGTGCACTGCTGCCGGCCGAGGATCTGCTCTACTGCGCGGATTCGGGCCACGCGCCCTATGGTGAAAAACCGCAAGCCCTGATCACCGCACGCTCACTCGAGTTGTGCGGCTTTTTACTGGAGCAGGGCGCCAAGGCGCTGGTGCTGGCCTGCAATACCGCAACGGCGGCTGCGGCGCAGGCAATCCGCGCGCAGTGGCCGGATGTCCCGGTGATCGGCATGGAGCCGGCCGTCAAGCCGGCGACGGCTGCGACGAAGAATGGCGTCGTTGGCGTGCTGGCGACGACCGGCACGCTGGAGAGCGCACGCTTTGCCGCGCTGCTTGATCAGTTCGGTAAAAATGTGCGTGTGTTGACCCGCCCTGGTACCGGTCTGGTCGAAGCTGTGGAGCGTGGAGAGCAAGGCTCCGCGCGGCTCTTCAGTCTGCTCGAAAGTCATCTGGCGCCGCTGCTGACGGGTGGCGCGGATGTGATCGTGCTGGGCTGTACGCACTATGTTTTTTTGCGCAAACAAGTCGAAGCTATCGTCGGATCAGGTGTGCAGGTGATCGACACTGGCGAGGCGGTGGCGGCGCAAGTGCAGCGCAAGCTGAGCGAACGCGGAATGCTCGCCAGTCCGCGGGGTGGCAGCGAACAGTTCTGGGCCAGTGGTGAATTGGCCGCGGTTGAGCATGCCCTGGGCGTGTTGTGGCCCGGGTTTTCCGGTGGCAAGCCTTTGCCGCCTTCCGATTGCATGATTTCCTTGTCTGAAAGAAGCTCATGAACCAAGCCTATCTGTGCATTCTGCTGGCCGCAGTTTTTCCTCTTGTGCTCGCGGGACTCGCCAAGTTTGGCGGCAAGAAGCTGGGCGTGGATTACGACAACGCCGCGCCGCGCCAATCGCTGGCGCGTCTCGCTGGCTGGCCGCAACGCGCGAACTGGGCGCAGCAGAACAGCTGGGAGGCTTTTCCGGTGTTTGTGGCGGCGGTACTAATGGCGCTGCAGGCGGGGCTGGATGCGGGCAGCGTGGCACTGTGGGCCTGGATTTTCATCGCGGCACGCGTGGCGTATGCGGCGTGCTATCTCCTGGATTTGGCCAGCATACGATCCTTGTGTTGGGCAGTCGGTTTTGCCAGCTGTTTACGTTTGATGATTGCGGTCATCTGAATCCGTTTTTTGCCGTGCCTGACTTCAGTTCCGCTTGCGCCGGACGTTATTCAGAGGATGCAAACGAGCGCCTGTCAAAGTTCCGAACAGATTGATGCCGAGGTAGCCAGACTGGTCTCCTCTGGCATCCGTATTCCGCCGCAACCCAAGCTTGTGCAAGAGGTGGTGAGCATGCTCCAGACCAATGATCTGGACCTGCGCGTGATGGCCGATGTGATTGCGCAGGATGCCGGGCTGACCGCAATGCTTTACAAGATCACCCGTTCTGCGGCCTTTGCGCGTCGCCGCCCGCCGCAATCGGTCGAACAGATTCTTGTCCTGGTTGGCGTACGCCAAACGGCAATGCTGGTGCAATCCTATGGTTTGACGGCTGCTTTCGGCAGCAAGAGCCCGATGCTGGAGCAGTTCTGGGCACGCTCTGGCGATATTGCCCAGATCGCTTCCGTGGTGGCGTATGAGCGAGTCTCCGTTTGCAATATCTTTGCCGAGCAGGCCTACATGGCTGGCATTTTCCACGATTGTGGCGTGCCGATCCTGATGCAGCGTTTCCCTGACTACTGCAAGGCTACCGGCACGAACGCGCCGCCCAGTCAATGGGCGGACGCCGCAGCGGAAGATCGCGCTTTTCAAGTGGATCATTGCTCGATTGGCTATCTGCTCGCCCGTCACTGGCGCTTGCCTGATTTCGTGGCCAATGCGATCCTGCACCACCACGATCTGGCGGGCCTCACTGCGCAGGCTTCACGCTCGATGGTGGCGGTGCTGCAACTGGCGATTCAGATCTATTCCGAAGAGCGTGGCTTGAGCAATCCCGAGTGGGAGCGGATTGCCAAACCGGTGCTTGAAGAGCTGGGCGTTTATCCAGCTGATTTGCACGAGTTGTGTGACACAGTGCTCGATATGTTTCACGGCTTGCAGGCAGAATAGCGAACCGTCTGGCGAGCGGCCATCGCGCAAGCATGGGTTTAGTTATAAAATTACCAAAATCGTCAAATTCACCTAAAAGAGCCGAATGCCTTTCGCCATAGATACCTGTTGTGCCATGCAAATTGGCGATCGTCACGAGCAACAGGATCGTGTCGCCATCCTGCCGCATCCGACCCGTTCGGATTGTCTTCTGGCCGTGTTGGCCGACGGTATGGGCGGTCACACTGGCGGGGCGATTGCCGCGCAGCAGGTGATTCTCAAAGCCAAGCAGAATTTTTCGGAATTCCAGCCCAGTGGCGAGGCGACTCAGGAGTTCCTGCGCAGCGTTATCGACGAGGCACACGTCGTCATCAAACTCACGCGTTTCACCAGCGAAGCCGATCCGCACAGCACGGCGGTCGTCATGGTGCTGCGCCCCGGTCATGCGGATTGGGCGCATTGTGGCGATTCCCGGCTGTATCACTTCCGGCGCGGCAAAATGGTCTCGCACACGCCTGATCACTCCTTGGTCGGGGAGCTGATCCGCACCAACCGCATCACCGAGGAAATGGCCCTGCATCACCCGCAGCGCAATCTACTGCTGTCGTGTCTGGGCGCAGAAAAAGAGCCGCGCATCGATTACGGTGGCGCACCCGAACTGGAACCCGGCGATTGCTTCCTGCTGTGTTCCGATGGTCTGTGGGGTCTGGTGGGCGATGAGGAGTTGGGCAATACATTGCATGAACTGGATGCCCGTGCTGCCGCACGGGTGTTGATCAACGCCGCGCGCAGTCGTGGCGAGGGCTGCGGCGACAATATCTCGCTGGCCATTGTCAAGATCATGCCGACCTGAAAGCTTGCTGCCTGCGGCGGAGTGCTGAGTGCTCAATGGGTATGCTTGCAAAGCCACGCCGGTATTGAGTCTTCAGCTTGAACGATGGTGTATTTCTGAACGGGCCGAAAGGCCCGTTTTTTGCGTGCATGCATCTGATTAAAGCATTTCCTTGTACGATTTTCGGGCAGTTTAAAAACAAAGCCGGGCCGTCTTGCGACGGCCCGGCTTGGATGTCAACCCGATCAATCAGTTGGATGCTGTTTTACCAGAAACCGCTTCGGGAAGAGATTGATCGAATGGAGTAAATACTACTTTGTCATCAACCGCATAGAAACGGCACTCGGCAGTCGAGCGCTCCTTTTTGCAACGCTCTATTGGCGTACGGTAAGGGGTGGCTGTTTGAGCGCTGTTGAAGTAGCAGCCTCCATTTGATGTGATGACGAACGCACGCGGTGAGTCATAACGCAAGAAATCCTTGTAGCGATCACGACAGGCGTCGCTGGCTGGTGAGGGAGGGGCGTCTTCAAGTTTGGCAAAGCTGGTTGGTGCTGGTGGGGCGATGTCACTCACCTCTTTGAGTTCCTCGGCATTCAGGAAGAGATCTGCACTCGTTACGATTCCGGCTTTTAGCGCATCAAGATCGGACACCGCTTCACAGTCTTCATGAAGATTCTGTTTGTTTCCCCAGCAGTGAATGGTGTTGCCCTTGGATGTTTTGGCGCTGACAGGGAAGAATACTTTGGCTTCAACTGGCAGGACGCCGGGTGCGCGAATGAAATCTTTGTGCAGGTACTTTGTGTTGGAATAGCCCAGATTGCTATGTCCGCGATACCAGTCCATTACCTCGTTCCACTTTGTTCCTTTGCTCTCGTTTTCCTGGGGGAAATGCCCTTCACCTATAGCGACGCGCACCGAGTTTGCCTCAGGCCGCAATGCTCCGCTGAACAGGCGCTGCTTGCCTGACAGGAACAGGGCACTGCAGATCAGGGTGGAGCAGGTGCCGTGTGCAACCGTTGTGACTTCGGCCTTCTCTATGAGGTCCGTCATCTCCCGGATATCGGTCCAACTGCCGTTGCTTGGCGCATAAAGAACGATGGTCTTGATATCCGGAGTCAGTTGTTCCTTGAGTTTGGTTACGTCTGCTGCCACAGCCTTGCCGGAGATTTTCATGACTCCGCCACGTTTGAAGAAGCTCAAATCCGCTTGCGCGGCGCCTGTCGTGAAGATGCCGATGGTGGCCAGCAGGGCAAGGAAAATAGTGCGTTTGAGATGCTGCATGTGTGATTTCCCTTTGTATTTTTGATTGAAATGATTTGACGCTTTATATGGTTGAACGGCGAGCATAGCGTAGTACGGTATTAGCGCAGTTTTATGCCTTGTGGGATTGGTTGTCCGGCGATGTGCGGCGGCGCAATGCTTGTGTTTTTGCGTCTGGAGCGCGTCGCTTTGTACAGATCGTCATTTGCTACACCTTGAAGAGCCGCACCCTGCTTGGCTCTACGGCAGGGTGCTGCGGAGAGTCAAGCGGGGTGCGGCTTTTCAAGTGAGGGTAGGCGGGGCTTGTATAGCTGCGATCAATCAGTTGGAGGCGGTCTTGGCCGGAGCTACCTCAGGCAACGCTTGGTCGAAAGGCGTGAAGACCACCTGATCATCCGCTGCATAGAACCGACAGGCGTTGTTGTTGGCCTTGTTGCAGTTGTTCAGGGCGATGCTGTAAGGCGCGGTTGATTGAGGGCTGGCCCAGTAGCAGTTCCCGTTTTCGCTGACAGCAAAAGCGCGCGGATTTGGATGTTTCAGATAGTCCTTGTAGGCGGTCTGGCATGCGTCGGACAGTTTGAGGGCCGGCATGTCTTCCAGCTTCGCGAAACCGGTCGCAGCAGGCGCTGCCATGTCGGATTTGAACTCAAGGGAGGGATGGGCGAACCGCTCATTGGTCGTGACGATGCCCTTCGAGAGGGCCGTAGCGTCCTTGACCGGCATGCAGTCGGGGAACCAGACGTTCATGCCCGTTTTTTCCTGCAACTCTCCGGCGCAGTGCAGAACGTTTCTGTTCGGGGTTTTTATCTCGGATGGGAAAAAGACCTTCCGGTCGTTGTAGTAGGTATTGCCACGGGTATAGAAGATGGATGCGTGATAGACGCGCAAATCGCTGCCGCTCAGTTTTGTGTGGCCCGACCACCAAGTCAAAATGTCATCCATCGTACTGTTGTCCGACGTAATGGCATGGTTGCTGCCGGTATTGGCTTCCCAGAAGCTCAGCGATACGTAATGGATTTCTGGGCGGCCTGCGGCGCTGAACATGCGTTGTTCGCCGGACAGGAACATCATGGCGCAGGTGTAGCTGTTGCAGGAGCCGTGAGCGACCGTGGTGAGTTTGCGTTTTTCGATTTCTTTGGCCAGGTCGCGGGCCAGGGTCCAGTTCCAGCCATCTGGCCATTGCAGGACAACTGTCTTGATTGCCGGAGTGAGTTTGGTGGCAAGTTTTTCAACATCGCCAACTTCGGCTTTACCGCTGACTTTGAGTATGTCGCCGACGGTCATGTAGGACAGTGCTGCTTGCGCAGATCCCGTCCAGATCAGGCTTGCCGCCGCGAGCGTGCCGAGCAGATATTTTTTCAAACGCATTGCGTCCCCTTTTTTGCATCTTTAGTTGTTGAAATGGCTGGCGGATTTTAGTGGGGTTTTGACGGGTGGCTCCAGTCCTTTCGGGCGGAGCTTCATGTGTTTTGTCCTGGCGCAATTGGTCTGGCGCGAGGGTCTTGCGCATGCTTGGTTGAAAAGTCGCGCCCACATTGACTCTTCAGTACAGCATGCTGCATACCCAATGCGGATGCGACTCACCAGTCGTGTTGCTTGTGTAAGCTGAATGGTGTGCGCATGCCCTCTGTGCCTCAGGGCTTCCACCCATCCAGCACTTTGTCGCGGGTGTAGTCGGCCAGCTGTGCTTCTATGAGCTGACGGCGCTTGGGGTTGATCACTGCGCCCGGCCCGCTGCTCTTGTATTCGAAGAAGCGTGAGTCTTCGGGGGTGAAGGTGACGCGTTCGCCGGCCTTGTTGGTGTTGCTCATCGAGTCCCAGCCGTCGGGGTTGATGTGATCGTCCATCCAGCATTCGATGAAGACCGCGCTGCCAATGGCTTGCGGGTCGCCATTTGGGTGCCATGGGCGACCTAGCGGGCTGCAGGCGACAGGGACTTGGGCGTTTTCACGCAGCAGCTTGCAGCGCTTGAAAACAAAGCCGTATCTCTTGTTGATGGAGGTGCTGGGGGCGGTGACGAAGCCGACCTTGCTGGTGACGCGGCCGGCGGGGCGGGTGATGAGTTCGCATTCTTCGAACCAGGCCTGGCCGCCACCGAAGATGAAGTCGACATTGCCGCTGATCTGGCAGCGCTCGAAGTGGGCTCGGCCGACGTAGGGACACAGCGTGTCTTGATAGCCGCTGAGCTTCACGTTGCGGAAGCTGGCGCGGTCGGACTGGCCGCCGATGTAAACGGCAAGTGCCTGCGAGCCCCGGATATAGGCAGGGTTGGACGGGTCGAGTGCGGCGTTGGCCAGATAGTCGAAGCTGTTTTCGATCGTCAGGTTTTCAGCGCTGAAGTCCGTGGTTCGGATGGTCAGCGTGGCGCTGCCGTCGGTGCCCCACAGGCCGCCCGCGGGTTTCATCTGGCCGGCATAGGCATTGAAGCTGATGATGGTCTGCTCGCGGTCTTCGCCGATCAGGTGGATGCCGGATTTGGTGAGGGTGAGTTTTTCGACGTAGCGTCCCTTGCGCAGTTTGATCTGCCAGTCGCCACCGAAAACCGGGGCTGCATCGAGTGCTTCCTGCACGGTTTTGTAGGTGGGCGTGCCATTGACGAGATTGCCAGGCTTGCCGTTGAAGCTGGCGTCGACGACGGCATCCGGGCCGGTGCGGAGTTTGGCCGGGCTGCCAGCGCAGGCGCCGAGTGAAAGGGCGGCCAGCGTGAGGCCGCTGTGGGCGAGGAATTTGCGGCGGGTGAGCGGCATGTGAGCAGGCTCCGGGCGGGATGAAAAACGCGAGGATAGCGCTGTTTGCGGCAGGGCGGAATCTGGATTGTTTTCGGTCTCATGCACGGCATGCCATACAGCCGCACCGAGCGGACTTGTGCAGACAGGCTGCTTGCAGAGGGCCGCCGGATGGCGCTGTGCGGCAATGAGGGCTGAAGAAGTCCGCGCGCTGCGGCTCTTCAGGCCGCTATATCGAGCAAGGCGCCGGTTTGGCTGGGCTCGTTGCGCGTGTAGGCAGCGGCTTGTTCACGGCTGAGGGCGAGGCGTGCATCGGCGCCCATGCGGTCGGCCATGGCGGCGACGGAACGGTCTTGCGCAGAAGGGTCGACTGGTGCCAGCGCGGCGCGGCGGATGCTGGCGGCTTTGAGCAGGGTTTCGGTGGGGGTGTTGGCGGGGCTGGCGCCGATGCTGACTTCGCCACCCACGGCATAGCGTTTGCCATCGGGCCCTGTGGTGTAGGTGAAACTGGCGCCGCTGACGGCCAGGCCTTGCGCGGCAGCAATATGGGCGGCTTCGTGGGCGCGCACCTTGCGGTCGCTAGCCGCGAGGGCGGCAATCGTGCGTTCGTCGGCTTTTTGCTGGGCGACGGATTTTTCCTTGCCGGAGACCTCAGACGAGGCGCTGGCGCGCGCGCTGTCCTGCGCGGGAGTGGATGCGTAGCTGGAACTGGCACTGGCGGATGACACGCTGGAGATCATGCCGACCCCCTCGAAAATACCTATTTCAGCCTAGGCCAGATCTGCCCTGCAAGACAGGGCGCAGCGGGCCTTCAGGCGGTCGGGGTATCTTCAGCGGCCGGTGGCAGCGGACGGGCGGGCAGGTGTTGGAGAAACCAGTCAGAGGCTTCGCGGGTAATGGATTCGAGGGCGCCGGGTTCGATGAAGCCGGCGCTGGCATTGCTGATCTCGTGCCATTGCTTGTTGCCGCTCAGGTGTGCGTAGGCCTGCTGGCTGGGTTTGAGCAAGTCGCGTGCTTCGCCGGGTACTTGCAGCAGGATCGGTACGGACAGGCGGCGCAGCGGATCGGCACCAGCCAGATCGGCCCGGCCGGCGCGGCTGACCAGCGCGCTGACGCGATGCGGTTCGCGCACCAGATGGCGGATGCTGGCGGCGACCACAGTGCCGGTGGCCTGCAGACCCAGTGGCATGTCGCTCAGGCCCGCCTGCTGGTCGATCCAGGTGAGCAGCGCGTTCAGGCGGTTGCCGAGCAGGGACACGTCATAGCGCACGTCGGGGTCGCGGCTCTCTTCGTAGGGCGTCAGCATGCTGACCAGCAGCGTGCCATAGCCTGCCTCGTGCAGGATGCCGGAGGCGTAATTGTCGCGTGAGCCGCGCAGGTGGCCGATGTAGGGTGCGGCGCAGATGATCAGGCCACGCACGTCCGGCGCGAAGGTGAGCAAGGCGTCCAGCCAGGCGCGCTCGGCCTGGATGCGGATGTCGGTGTGGCGCAGGTGCATCGGTTTCATGGGTTTACAGACAATTGGATCGGTATGCGGCGGTTGCCGAATTTGCCTGCCTGCGCAGCGAAGTGGCCAGCCAGCGGCGTGCTGCAGTCCGGACAAAGGCCTTCAGGCGTGAGGCGATATTTGAGGATTGCATAGCCATCGCGTTCGATCAAGGGTGTGGCGCAGTGCGCACAGTGGGTGATGGCGCCAGCGGGGTCCTGCACGTTGCCGGTGTATACGTGCTGCAGGCCTTCGCTGCGGGCGATGTGGCGAGCGCGCTGTACGGTGGCGAGCGGTGTGGCCGGGCGGTCGGTGAGCTTGTAGTCGGGGTGGAAGGCGGTGAAGTGCAGGGGTACATCCGGCCCCAGTTCGCGCGCGATCCATTGGCTCATGGCGGTGATTTCGGCATCGCTGTCATTGGCGCCGGGAATCAGCAGCGTGGTGATCTCCAGCCAGGTCCGGCTTTCGTGTTTCAGCCACACCAGGGTATCGAGGACCGGGGCCAGATGGGCGCCACAGAGCTTGACGTAAAACTCGTCGCTGAAGCCTTTCAGGTCGACATTGGCTGCGTCCATTACGGCGAAAAACTCGCGGCGCGGTTCGGCGTGAATGTAGCCCGCCGTCACCGCGACGGTGCGTACATTCTCGACATGGCATTCCACGGCGATGTCGATGGCGTACTCGGCGAAAATCACCGGGTCGTTGTAGGTGAAGGCGACGCTGGTGGCGCCGACATTGCGCGCGGCACGGGCAATCGCCAGCGGCGAGGCGGCGTCCATCAGCCGATCCATGTCGCGGGACTTGGAGATGTCCCAGTTCTGGCAGAACTTGCAGGCCAGATTGCAGCCGGCGGTGCCGAAGGACAGGATGCTGCTGCCCGGATAGAAGTGGTTCAGCGGTTTTTTCTCGATGGGATCAATGCAGAAGCCGGAGCTGCGGCCATAGGTATTCAGCACCATCGCGTCGCCGACGCGTTCGCGTACGAAGCAGGCGCCGCGCTGGCCCTCATGCAGGTGGCAGTCGCGCGGGCACAGGTCGCACTGGATGCGACCGTCCGGGAGCGTGTGCCACCAGCGGGCCGGATGGTTCATGGTTCTTCCTTGAATTTCTGCACCTGATAGCGACCCAGCTGCATGTCCGAAGGCCACAAGGCGACAGGCAGACCGGCTTTCTGCAGCAGGTGGGCGATGAATTCCTGGGGGTCGGGCAATTGCTCCCATACCTGCGGCAGGAAGGTGGCGCGGCGTGAGCCGCTGATGAGGATGACGCCGTCTTCGAAGGGCACGATCTGGCGCAGGCAGTCTTCTTCGGTTGGGCAGTGGGTGAAGGTGGCCGGGCCGAGTACCGAGACTTCGATGGCAATCTCGGGCCATTCAGCGGCTTTCACCGGAGGAAAGCGCGGGTCGCGGAAGGCGGCTGCCAGCGCGTTTTCACGAACATCCGCGCCCAGTGTCTGGACGGGCGCAAGGTGACCGATGCAGCCACGCAACTGGCCTTGGCGGGTCAGGGTGACAAAGCTTGCGCCGGGGTTGTGCAAGGCGGGATGATCAGGTACAGAGGGGACGGGCAGACTGAGCTGTGCGGCAATGGCGGCGCGAGCGTGGGCGAGGAGCAGGGGGCCGGGGAGTTGGGCAAGCTCGGCGCGATCAGGCATGAGCGGATTCCTCGTCAGTGCGTATTGTGTAGTGAGGGGACGAAGCTGACGGCCGCGTAGCCGACGACACGCGAGCGATCACCGGCGGTGTCGCCCGAATTGCGCAAATCCAGCAGGCGCGGTGAGAGCTTGTGACGGCTTGCCGCCAGCAGCAGGGCGTTGATGCCGGTGGCGCCACAGGCCTGCTCGTGCGTCAGCGGAGGCTCCAGCGCCAGTACCTGATCGATGCTGGCCCGGTCATCGCGCTGCGCGATTGCGTAGGGATTGAAGTGCGACAGGTCGGAGCTAACCAGAATCAGGGTCTCCGGCCCGCCCCACAGGGCGTCGAGCAGATTTGCAGTGGTGTTGGCGTCGATCATGCCAAGCGTTAACGGCAGGATGCGGAAATGATCCAGTACGGTCTGCAGGAAAGGCAGTTGCACTTCCAGCGCGTGCTCCTGTGCGTGGGCACGGTCTTCGAAAATCACGCCGGGATGTTGCGCGATGGCGAATACCGCTTCGCTGTCGATTTCAACCAGTCCCAGCGGGGTCGCAAAGGCGGCGCAACTGGGCAGCGCGATGCCCTGAAAACCGACGCGATGACTGGGGCCGAGCAGGATTACGCGGCGGATCACGTCGCGCAGGGGTTCCAGTAGTGCGTAGGCGCTGGCAGCAACCGGGCCGGAGTAAATGTAGCCGGCATGCGGCACAATCAGTGCCTTGGGCGCGGGCTGATGGCCGGCAGGTGTGGCGTGGGCCAGCAGGTTCTGCACCTGGGCGGCGAGCGTATGTGCATCGGCCGGGTAAAAAACACCGGCGACCGCAGCGGGACGGATGGGTTGGCTGGCCATGATGACTCCAGAGAGGCAACTATCCTGATTATAGGTAGCGATGTCGGACCCATCCCCCCTTGCGCTGCCCGGCAGTCGGCATGGCGATGTTAAACTTCAGGTGAAAACTTGGTTAGACAACAACAGGATATCGGTAGTGATCAGGCAAAGAACCCTCAAGGCAGTGGTGAAGGCGACCGGAATTGGTCTGCACGGCGGGCGCCGCGTGGAAATGATCCTGCGCCCGGCTGCGCCCGATACCGGCATCGTGTTCCGCCGCGTGGATCTGGATCCGCCGGTGGAGTTGCCTTGCGATCCGTACGCCGTGGTTGATACGCGCATGTGTTCAGGCCTGCAAAAGGACGGCGCCAAGATCGGTACCGTGGAGCATCTGATGTCGGCCTTGTCCGGGCTGGGCGTGGATAACTGCTATGTGGATGTCGATGCACCGGAAATTCCGATTTTCGATGGCAGCGCCGCGCCCTTTGTGTTCCTGCTGCAGTCCGTAGGTTTCGAAGTGCAGAACGCGCCCAAGCGTTTTCTGCGCGTGAAGAAGGCCGTCGAATATGTCGAGGGCGACAAGTACGTGCGCCTGCTGCCTTACGACGGATTCAAGCTCAGTTTTGCGATTCACTTCAACCATCCGGCCATCGACAATACCGCGACCGACATCACCGTTGATTTCGCCTCCCAGCAGTATGCCCGGGACGTGGCGCGCGCCCGCACCTTCGGTTTCGTGCAGGATCTTGAAGTGCTGATCGGTATGGGGCTGGCGCAGGGCGGCAGTCTGGATAACGCCATCGTGCTGGATGAATACAAGGTGCTGAACGCCGACGGCCTGCGCTACGACGATGAGTTCGTGAAGCACAAGATCCTCGATGCGATTGGTGATCTGTATCTGTGCGGCCATCCGCTGCTGGCCCATTACGTTGCCAACAAGGCCGGCCATGCGCTGAACAACCAGATCCTGCGCGTGTTGCTGGAAGACAAGGACGCCTGGGAGATCGTTACCTTCGAAGACGATGCCGTGCTGCCCGAAACCCTGCGCGGCCAGCTCACCATTCAAATGGCCTTCGCCTGATGCTGATCCTGCGCGCAATCGGCCTCTTGCTGCTGCTGGCGATAGCGCTGTGCGTGGGGCTGGGCATCCTCTCGCGCCAGAAGCATTACTTCACCTGGGCCTGGAATTTGTTCCGCTATGGTGTGGTGGTGGCGCTGGTCTTCATGGCGCTGTTCATTCTCGAACGGCTGATTGCGCCAATTCTGTAAAAAGTGCTGAGCTGCCCGCCTGCGGCGGAGTGCTGAGCAATGAGGACTGAGTGCTGAGTGGGCTCGTTTGCAGAGGTGCGCCTAGTAAGCATCTTCGGGAGGGTGTGTTGCAGAACCAATGCGCGAGCTAATCTTCGGATTGGTATGCTGAAGAGGCTTACTAGGCGCGGCTCCCGGAATATGCTGCCCGCGCACTCAGCACTCAGCACTCAGCACTCAGCACTCAGCACTCAGCACTCAGCACTCAGCACTCAGCACTCAGCACTCAGCACTTATTTTTTCGCACTTCTTTCCACGATGCGCTTCAGCGCCTTGGCCAGCGGATCATCCGCTTCGAGTCCTTCACTCAGATGGAGCAAGGCCTCCCGGCCGCCTTCGCCAATCGGGCGGACTTTCACTTCGTCGGCCTCCGCCTTGCCCAGAAAGGGATTGACGCGAACCTTTACCGTGATCGACTGAACCGGTTCGCCTGCCGCCTGCAGATTGGCCTTCAGCGTTTGCAGGCCGAGTTTGAGGCGCGTAGCCATTACGGGTGAGGTGGCGTGCAGGATCAACTCTCCATCCAGCAAATTGGCGACTTGCGCCGCGCCGCGCGAGGACGCAGGCAGGGCTGCATCCAGCTTGCGTTGCAGACGGATCAGGCGATTCGCGTGGTCCTGCAGGCGGGAGAGAACTTCCGACTGGCGGAATAGTTTGTTGATAGGGCTTGTGGCCATGGAAAGAAGCCCAACATGAGCAGAAGTTCAGGAGGAGAGCGGGTTTGCCTTAACGCAAGCCTGCAAGCATGAATGGGGTCGGGTCCGCATCGTTAGCGGGCTTGTGGGTGGGCTGCATGTTAGAATGCCCGTTTTGCCGCTTTTTCTCAATAAATACAAAATGATCCAAGGCCTGCTCAAGAAAGTGTTCGGTAGCCGCAATGATCGGCTAGTCCGCCAGTACATGCAGAAAGTGCGTGCCATTAACGCCTTGGAGCCGCAGATTCAGGCTCTGAGTGATGAGCAGTTGCTCGGCAAGACGGCTGAATTCAAAGCCCGTCTGGCTCAGGGCGAGGCGCTTGACGCCTTGCTGCCCGAGGCCTTTGCGGTGGTGCGCGAAGCCGGCGTGCGCGTGCATGGCATGCGTCACTTCGACATGCAGATGGTCGGCGGCATGGTGCTGCATAACGGCAAGATCGCCGAAATGCGCACCGGTGAGGGCAAGACCCTGACCGCGACCCTGCCCGTGTATCTGAATGCACTGACCGGCAAGGGCGTGCATGTGGTGACGGTGAATGATTATCTGGCTCGCCGCGATGCCGAGTGGATGGGGCGCATCTATCGCTTCCTTGGCATGAGCGTGGGAGTGATCTATTCGCAGCAGCCGCAGGAAGAAAAGCTCGCGGCCTACGCCAGCGACATCACCTACGGTACCAACAACGAATACGGCTTCGACTACCTGCGTGACAACATGGTGTATGAGGTTCCGCAACGTGCCCAGCGCGGTCTGAACTTTGCCATCGTCGATGAAGTGGATTCGATCCTGATTGATGAAGCGCGCACGCCGCTGATCATTTCTGGCCAGGCTGAAGATCACACCGAGCTCTACGTCAAGATTAACGCCGTCGCACCGCTGCTCACCGAGCAGAAGGGTGAGGGCACCGAGCAGGATCCGGTTACCGTGCCGGGCGACTACACGGTCGATCTGAAGCAGCATCAGGTGCTGCTGACCGAGCAGGGTTACGATCACGCCGAAGAAATTCTCGTGCGTCTGGGTTTGTTGACCGAAGGCGCCAGCCTGTACGAGCCGGGCAACATCCTGCTGATTCACCACCTGTACGCAGCGCTGCGCGCGCACTCGCTGTTCCACAAGGATCAGCAGTATGTGGTGCAGAACAATGAAGTGGTGATCGTCGATGAATTCACCGGCCGTCTGATGGTGGGGCGCCGCTGGTCCGACGGCCTGCATCAGGCGGTGGAAGCCAAGGAAGGCGTGAAGATAAATTCCGAGAACCAGACCCTGGCCTCGATCACCTTCCAGAACTTCTTCCGCATGTACGGCAAGCTCGCCGGCATGACCGGTACGGCGGATACCGAAGCCTTCGAGTTTCACTCGATTTACGGGCTGGAAACCGTGGTGGTTCCGACCCATCGGGACATGATCCGGATCGACATGAATGATCTGGTCTATCGCACCGCAAATGAAAAGCACGCAGCGATCATTGCCGACATCAAGGATTGTCATCTGCGCGGCCAGCCCGTGCTGGTCGGCACCACTTCGATTGAAAATTCCGAGTTGCTGTCCGACTTGCTGAACCGTGAGAAGCTGCCGCACAACGTGCTCAATGCCAAACAGCATGCGCGCGAAGCGGAGATCGTGGCCGAGGCCGGTCGTCCTGGCGTGATCACGATTGCGACCAATATGGCCGGCCGTGGTACCGACATTGTGCTGGGCGGCAACATCGACAAGCAGACCGCGCAGATCAAGGAAGATCCCGCGCTGAGCGATAGCGAGAAAGCCTACAAGGTCACCAAGCTGCGCAACGAATGGCAGAGTGTGCATGAGCAGGTGCTGGCTGCAGGTGGTCTGAAGATCATAGGCACGGAGCGCCACGAATCCCGCCGGATCGACAACCAGTTGCGCGGCCGTTCCGGTCGTCAGGGCGACGCCGGCGCCAGCCGCTTCTACCTGTCGCTGGAAGATCCGCTGATGAAGATCTTTGGTGGCGAGCGTCTGAACGCGATCATGGTGCGTCTGAAGATGCCCGAGGGCGAGCCGATCGAAGCCGCCATGGTCAATCGTTCGCTCGAATCCGCTCAGCGCAAGGTTGAACAACGCAACTTCGACATGCGCAAGCAACTGCTTGAGTATGACGATGTGGCCAACGATCAGCGTCGCGTGATCTACCACCAGCGGAATGAATTGCTGGAAGCTACCGACATCGCCGAGACCATCACCTCGATGCGTCAAAGCGTTATCGTCGAACTCTTCCGTGTTTATGTGCCGGCGGAATCGGTTGAAGAGCAGTGGAAACTGGCGGGCTTCGAGACGGCACTCAAGGCTGAATACGGTCTGGAAATTCCGGTCGCTGAGTGGGCGAAAAAAGAGACTAGCCTCTCTGATGACGATCTGCTCAAGCGCGTGCTTGAAGTCGCCGATCAGGCTTACGTCGACAAGGTCAAAAACGTGAACCCGGAAGCTTGGGCCGGTTTCGAGCGCAACGTCATGCTCAATAGCCTCGACCAGCACTGGCGCGAGCATCTGTCTGCGCTTGATCACTTGCGCCAAGGCATCCATTTGCGTGGCTACGCCCAGAAAGATCCGAAACAGGAATACAAGCGCGAAGCTTTCCAGCTTTTTGAATCCCTGCTGGATCAGGTGCGCAGCGAAGTCGTGCGTCTGCTCATGACCGTGCAGATCCGTTCCGAAGAGCAGATCGAAGAAGCCGCCGAAGTGCGTCCGGGCGTCAGCAATGTGCAATACCAGCACGCAGATTACGAAGAGGCGTTGGCGACCGCCGCAACGGCCGAGAAAAAGCCGATGCCGTTTGAAAATACCGGGTTGCGGGTTGGCCGCAATGATCCATGTCCCTGTGGATCCGGCAAGAAATACAAACAATGCCACGGGGCATTGGCATAAAACTACTGCGCGTCCCGATCTCGAAGCTCCGGTGCTCAACGTACTAATCGTACGTATCTGCTCCTCGCTTCGACCTCGGGCCGCTCGCTACGTTTTCTGCCAACGCCCGGTTTGGGCTTTGTTGAAAAACAAAAAGCTGGGCTTTGAGCCTGGTTTTTTGAGTCGGGCTGAAGTTGGAACCGGATTTTGGCCAGTCTCAAATTTGAGACAAATGCAGTAACAAGAAGTTGAAATTATTCGATATCGCAGCACCCCTCTTTTTTAAAAGGAACACAACATGAAAATCGCACTGATCAGTGAAAACAGCCAGGCCGCCAAGAACGGCGTTATCGAAACCGCGCTGCGCACCGTTGCCGAGCCGCTGGGCCACCAAGTGTTCAACTACGGCATGTACTCCGCCGAAGACGCTTGCTCGCTCACCTACGTGATGAACGGCATCCTGGCTGGCATCCTGTTGAATTCCAAGGCTGCTGACTTCGTCGTCACCGGCTGTGGCACGGGCATGGGCGCCATGCTGGCTTGCAACTCGATGCCGGGCGTGTTCTGCGGTCTCGTGGTCGATCCGACCGATGCCTTCCTGTTCGGCCAGATCAATGACGGCAACGCCATCTCCATGGCCTACGCCAAGGGTTTCGGTTGGGCTGCCGAACTGAACCTGCAAGATGTGTATCGCAAGCTGTTCGACGGCGAGCGCGGTCTGGGTTATCCGAAAGAGCGCGCCGCCATCATGGCCAAGAACCGCGGCATCCTGAAGGATGTCAAGGCTGCCGCCACCAAGGACATCGTGAGCGCTCTGAAGGCCATCGATCAGGACCTCGTGAAGGCCGCCATTGCTGGCGACAAGTTCCAGGAATATTTCTTCGCCAACAGCCAGGACGAAGCTATCACCGCCTACGTCAAGGGCGTGCTGGCTGCCTGATTGTCATAGGCAGAAACAAAAAAGCCGACCTTTCGAGGTCGGCTTTTTTGTGGGCGAAAATTTCAGGGGGCTTGCTCAAGAGCCGCTTCCAATAAGCCTCTGCAAGACACCATACTGAAGACGCCCGCGCAGAGCGGCTTTGCAGCATGCTTGCGTTTTAGCGTGCCTTCTTGCGCCGGTTGCGCGCCCATTCCTGCATCTCGTCCAGCGTGTAAAAACTCCAGGCCACCGCGCGGCTGATTTTCTGACCTTGGGCCATGTCCAGGGTGCGCATGTTGCGGGCGCCGACGCGTTCGATCTCGGCGTAGATCATCGGCAGGTTGTCGAGTTTGGACACCAGCGTGCTGAACCACAGGCATTGGTGCGCGAGCGGGCGGCTCTGGCGGATCATCTGGCGGATGAATTCGACTTCGCCACCTTCGCACCACAACTCGTGGCTTTGCCCTTCGAAATTGAGCAGCGGCTTTTCGGTGACGGCCTTGCCGATGTTGCGCAGCTTGCGTTGCGAGCCAGCGGCGGATTCTTCGGCCGAGGCGTGGAAGGGCGGGTTGCACAGGGTGAAGTCGAAGTATTCGCTGGCGCGCACGGCGGTCTGCAGGATGTCTTCGGGATAGGCATGTGAGTAGGTTTCAAGGCCACCGGCAAGGCAGGCGTTGTCGGCGAAAATCTTCTCGGCATTCTTGACGGCAACCGGATCGATCTCGGTGCCGACGAATTGCCAGCCGTAGATGGCGCGGCCGAGCATGGGGTAGATGGCGTTGGCGCCGACGCCGACATCGAGGCCGCGTACCGTGTCACCCAGCGGAATCTCGCCGCCATTGCTCTCGGCGAGCAGGTCGGCAATGTTGTGCAGATAGTCGGCGCGGCCGGGGATCGGCGGGCACAGGTAACCGGGTGGAATGTCCCAGTGCTTGATGCCGTAAAAATGGGCGAGCAAGGCGCTGTTGAGCATCTTTACCGAGGCCGGATCGGCAAAGTCGATGGACGCATCGCCATAGGCGTTGGTCAGCACGAAGGCGGCGAGAGCCGGGTGGCTGGCGATCAGCGCGGGGAAGTCGTAGCGCTCCCGGTGCAGATTGCGCGGGTGCAGGCCGTTTTTGACGGTGGGAAAGCTCTTATTCTGGGACATGGTGCAGGCAGGGACAGGGCTGAAATGTTTGGGGCGCACCTTAACAGAAAAGGCTTGCTGCTGCCCCGCAGGCGCGGCGTGAACGTCTCCGGAGGAGCAGGGGCTGGGTATCTGTTTCCGCAGGCATGCTCAAGAGCCGCACTGGACAAGCGTCCCGGCGATGCATGCTTGCAGACCCGCTTCCGGTAAGTGTCTTCAGATAGGTATCGTGAAAAATATTGACTGGCGCGGATCTCCGGCCATACTTCCCCAGTCCCCAGTCCCCCAGTCCCCAGTCTTCAACCCAGTTTCGATCCTTCCGGGTTCGCCGGATATTTACGTGCGTTCATGGCGATCTTGTCTTGTACGGCGGCGTCCAGATCAATGCCGAGCACCATGGCCAGACGCGTGAGGTAGAGGAAGACGTCGGCGACTTCCTGACGCACGTGCTCGGCCTTGTCGCTTGTCATGATGGCTTCCGCCTGCGAGTCGGTGAGCCACTGGAAGATTTCAACCAGTTCGCCCACTTCGCCGGTTAACGCCAGCAACAGGTTGCGCGGAGTGTGGAAGCGATCCCAATCGCGCGCATGGGCGAATTCGGCCAGAGCTTCTTCCAGCGCGGCGGTATGGAGTAGGCGTGTGGTTTCAGAAGGTATAGCCAACTTGCACCTCCACGGGGTCGAGCTTGTTCAGCAGCTTTAGCAGCGGGCGCAGTTCGCGGTAGCGCTGGCAGGCGCTACGCAGGTAGTGCATGACCAGCGGCATGTCCTTGAGGTAGGCCTCCTTGCCGTCGCGGTGGCACAGGCGGGCGAAGATGCCGAGCACTTTGATGTGGCGCTGGGCACCCATGAATTCGTAGTCGCGGTGGAAATCGTTGAAATCGGCGCGCACCGGCAGGCCAAGCTGGCGGCCGATTTCCCAGTAGCGCACGAGCCAGTCCAGGCTCTGGGCTTCTTCCCAATGGATGTAGGCGTCCTTGAACAGCGAGGCCAGATCATAGGTGATCGGGCCGTAAACGGCATCTTGAAAGTCGAGCACGCCTGGGTTGGGACTGGATGTCATCAGGTTGCGACTGTGGAAATCGCGGTGCACGAAAACCTGCGGCTCGGCCAGATTCACGGCGATGATGGCCTCGAAAACCTGTAGCAGTTCGGCCGTCTCGGCATCCGACAAAGTAATGCCCTTGTGGCGAGCGATGTACCACTCAGGGAACAGCATCATCTCGCGCAGCAGCAGGGCGCGGTCGTATTCAGGCAACACGCCGGGGCGGCTGGCCTGCTGGATGGCCGCGAGGGCGCCGAGCGCGTCGGCATACAGCGCGTTGGCGTTGTCGGGTGTCAGGGCAGCGAGATAGGTCGTGGAGCCAAGGTCGGAGAGGAGCAGGAAGCCTTGCTCCAGATCCTGCGCGAAGACTTCGGGCACATGCGCGCCTGCAGCGCGGAACAACTCGCCGACATGCAGGTAGGGGCGGCAATCTTCATGACTTGGCGGCGCATCCATGATGATGCGGGTGCTGCCGTCGGCAAAGCTGGCGCGGAAATAGCGCCGGAAACTGGCGTCGGCGGAGGCTGGAGCGAGGGTAAAAGGGCTGCCGGGCAGGGTTTTTTCTAGCCAAGTGTGAATTAGTTGCTGACGATGCAAGGCGTGCTCCGGTTCTGGGTTAGGGTCTGTTGACATACATTCGGCGGATCGCGTTGAAGCGTATGGCTTGTGGAACAAGGCGTGTGACGCCGTGTGGAGTGGTCCTCCACACAAGGAGCGCAACGCAGTGCCACGAGCCATACGCTTCAACCCGCAGGGCTCGGGCGCTTTGAGCACGGAACTGTGTTGCAGCTTCTTGTCAGGGGACCACCCTGACTTCGGCGCTGCGCCTTGTTCCGCGCCCAAAGCACCACGAGCGCGACCGGCGAATGTATATCAACAGACCCTACGTGCTCATGTAAAATGCCCGGCAATCTTACCAAACCCGGCCGGCACATCCATGCCGCCGTTCCTCGATTTACTCAGCAAGGCGCTCATGAACCGAACCTGTCGCTTGCGTCATACCTTACCCGGCTGGAGTTCCCGCCCGCGTCTGTTGGTTCTGGCCGTGTTGGCGGCCTTGCCGGGTGCGCTTCTGGCGCAGACCGTGGCGCCTGTGCCGGGCACCGGTCAAAGCCGGCCGGCAGTGCAGCCTGCCAAACCACGTTCAGCTGCGGCAATCAAGGCGGCCGAAGTCTTGCTGCCACTAGCGAATCCAGCGACGCCGCGCGATCCGCGTGCCACCCAGATCGAAGCCGGGCGCATAGATGGGCGCGATCAGGTCGAGATGACCGCTGTGGGTAATGTGCGTCTGGAGCGGGGCAATATGGTGTTGACCAGTGACCGCCTCTATTACGATCAGGTCGCGAATGAAGTGCAGGCGAAGGGTAACGTCAGGTTGGAGCGTGGCGCTGATCTGATCGAAGGTCCGAGCGCGCACATGAATCTGGATACATGGTTCGGCGAGTTCGAGTCGCCCAGTTATCAGTTGCAACGTGAGCGGCACGTGAGCGTGGATTCTCGGCCCACATCCGGTCGTCCTGCAAGACCGTTGACGCAACTGATCTCCGGATCCGGCAATGCCGATTTGCTGAATCTGGAGGGCGAGAATCACTACCGTCTTACCAATTCCACCTATACGACTTGTCCGGCGCCGGATCCTTCCTGGTACTTGCGCATGAGCGATCTGGAGCTGGATTTTGATCGCGACAAAGGCGAGGCTACGCATAGTCGTCTGATATTCAAAGGCGTGCCAATTGCCTATATGCCCTGGGCTGAATTCCCGCTTAATGGTGGGCGGCAGTCGGGGTTTTTACCTATGACTCTTGGCGCAACCAATAGCACGGGCTTTGATGCAACCGTACCGTACTATTTCAATATTGCTCCGAACTATGATGCCACCGTGGCGCCACGCTGGATGAGCGAGCGGGGCCTGCAAGTCGGCGGAGAGACTCGTTATCTCACACCATTAAGTAGTGGCACCTTGCGTGGTGAGTATTTGAACGAAGATAAGGTGACGCAGACATCGCGATCCCTTTATTCGTGGAAGCATAACCAGAATTTTGGGTATGGCTTGAGCGGCGCCGTTGATGCTGCGCAGGTGTCGGATAAAACTTATTTTTCTGACCTGAGCTCGAAGATAGCCTCTACTTCTCAGTCTTCCCTGAATCAGCAGGCTAATCTGAACTACAACAGCGGGACATGGCTTTCCGGGGGACTTCTCGTGCAACGCTATCAAGTTTTGCAGCCGGAAAATGGCGTGCCTTATAACCGCATGCCGCAGTTTACGGCGCTGGCAAAACAAACTGATTTTCACGGCATGTCCATGTTGATGCCCGTTGAATATACGGATTTTGCTCATCCGACTGCGGTTGAGGGCAGGCGCATGGCGATGAATCCGCAGATAGCCTACCCGTTGCAGAATTCGGCGTTCTATCTGACGCCGAAAGTTGGTGCGCATCTTAGCCGTTACGAAATCGACGGGCGGGATGGCTCCGGGAGTTCGACCATTGGCAGAAGCGTTCCGACCGTATCTCTGGATTCCGGGGTGGTCTTCGAGCGCAATACGACATCCGGGGACAAGGACCAGACTCAGACTCTCGAGCCACGCTTGTATTACGTGCATACACCCTATCGCGATCAGAGCGATATTCCGGTGTTTGACTCCGGGCTGGCGGATTTTAATTTCGCACAGATTTTTTCGGAAAATCGTTACTCGGGGCAGGATCGGATTGCGGACGCCAATCAGCTGACTGCCGGGCTGCAGTCGCGCATGATTGAAAACTCTTCCGGTGAGGAATGGCTGCGCGTGGCGCTGGCCCAGCGTTATTACTTTGCGGAGCAGCGCGTGACGCTCCCCGGAGAGACTCCGCGTTCCGGACGGTTTGCGAATATGCTGGGTGCCGTATCCGGACGGATACGTCGCGATTTGTGGACGGACAATGCCGTGCAGTACGATCCGCGAGTTGGCTTGTGGCAGCGTGCGACGACATCCCTGCGTTATCAGCCGGATTTTTCCAAGACAGCCTCAATCAGTTATCGTTATGTGCGTGATCCGAGTCCTGGTGTTGCCGGCTCCCGCGATCTGGATGTCTCGGCACAGTGGCCTTTATGGGGCAATTGGTATGGTGTCGGGCGTTACAATCTGAACATGCGTGACCATCGATTGACCGAGGCAATTGGCGGACTGGAGTACAAGGGTGATTGCTGGGTGGTGCGTGGTGTGTGGCAGACCTTGTTGACGACCGCCCAGTCGAATGGCCAGACGCGGAATAACTCGGTGTTTTTGCAGCTCGAGTTCAATGGGCTGGCTTCGCTGGGTTCCAATCCGGTCAGTCTGCTCAAGCGCAGCGTGACCGGTTATGGCAAGATCAACGAGCCCGGAGTAGGCGATCCGATGTTCGGTGATGCCACTCAACCCTGATTCACTTATGTTTTACGAGACTATGCCTGTTGCAATCATGATGAAAAGCCTGACCCGTGGCCTGCTGGCCTTCTTGCTGTTGTCGGCTGTTGCGCATGCAGCTGAACTTGATCGTGTTGTTGCCGTGGTGAATGACGAGGTTATTACCGCGTCAGAGCTCAGATCGCGGATTGCGCAGGCTGAACGTCAGCTTGCGACACAGGGAACCCAGGCGCCGGCAGCCAGCTTGTTGCGTCGTCAGGTACTGGACCGGATGGTGCTGGATCGCGTCCAGCTGCAGACGGCCAAATTGCGCGGTGTCACGGTGGATGATGTTGCTCTGGATCGTGCGATCGGACGGATTGCCGAGCAGAACAAATTACCGGTCGCTGATTTGCCCAAGGCTGTGGCGACCGAGGGTTACACATGGGAGCAGTTCCGCAGCAATATTCGCAATGAAATCATGATGTCACGCCTGCGTGAGCGCGAAGTCGATGCGCGCATCACGGTCAGTCAGGGTGAAGTTGATGCGCTGCTGGCTGCTGGCGCGACGGCGCCCAAGGCACGTGAATATCTGCTTTCCCACATTCTGTTGCGTGCGCCGGAAGGGGCAACACCCGAACAGTTGAATGCCTTGAATCTGCGCGCTGACGATGTTCAGCGCCTGATTCGTCAGGGCGATGATTTTGCCAAGTTGGCGGCGACGTATTCCGCTTCGCAGGATGCCCTGCAGGGCGGCTCGCTGGATTGGCGTCCGCTAGAACGGGTTCCTTCGATTTTCGCCGAAGGCTTACCGGGCATGCGCAAGGGCGAGGTCAGCAAGACACTGCGCAGTGCGGCCGGCCTGCATATCTTCAAGCTGATCGATATGCGCGATGCAGTTGAAAGCAAGGTCGAAATTGAACAGACGCATGCGCGCCATATTCTGGTGCGCACCAGCGCGGCAAGCGATGCGACCAAGGAGCGTCGTCGTCTTGACGATATTGCTGCCCGGATTCGTGGTGGTGTGGATTTTGCCGAAATGGCGCGTGTGCACTCCTCCGACATCACCGCAGCCAAGGGCGGTGAACTGGGCTGGTTGTCGCCCGGGGATACCGTGCCGGAATTTGAGCGTGCGATGAATGCCCTCAAGCCGGGTGAGATCAGTGCTGCGGTCGAGACTCCGTTTGGCTGGCACTTGATCCAGGTGCTGGAGCGCAAGAAAGTGGATGTCACTGCCGACCGTCGCAAGATGGAGGCGCGTCAGGCTTTGCGCGAACGCAAGATGGACGAGGCCTATGAGGACTGGTTGCGCCAGATGCGCGACTCGGCCTGGGTGGAAATCAAGCCCGAGTAAGGTGGGCCCCATGCTTCCTGTGCTGGCAATCACCTCTGGCGAACCGGCCGGGATCGGCCCCGAGCTGTGTGCTGCGCTGGCCTTGCGCCCGCTGACGGCGCGGATCGTGTTGATCGGTGATCGTGAGCTGCTGGCAGCGCGTGCGCAGCAGATCGGTCAGCCCCTCAGCCTGCGCGATTACCAGGCCGGGCAAGTACCTGAGGCGGGCGTGCTCGAAGTCCTGCACGTCCCCTTGGGTGCCGCCGCAGTGGCCGGGCGACTAGATACCGCCAATGCCGGCTACGTACTGCGTACGCTGGATGCAGCGATTGATGGCTGTCTGAGCGGCGAGTTTTCAGCCATGGTCACTGCTCCGGTGCAGAAAAGCATCATCAATGAAGCCGGCATCCCCTTTACCGGCCATACCGAATATCTGGCTGAACGCACGCACACGCCGCAAGTCGTGATGATGCTAGCCGGGCAATACGGCAACGACAATCCGCGCGCCTGGTTGCGGGTGGCGCTGGCCACGACACATCTGGCTTTGCAGGACGTGCCTGCCGCGATTACACCGGATTCGCTGGCGCGCACGCTGCGCATTCTGCATGCCGATCTGCGCGACAAGTTTGGTTTCGCCGTGCCGCGCATTCTGGTGGCCGGCCTCAATCCGCATGCGGGCGAGGGCGGGCACATGGGCCGCGAGGAAATCGAGATTATTGAGCCCGTGCTGACCAAGTTGCGCGCCGAGGGCATGCAGCTGATCGGCCCGCTGCCGGCCGATACTTTGTTCACTCCGCATCAGCTGGCGCGCGGTGACGCGGTGTTGGCGATGTATCACGATCAGGGCCTGCCTGTGCTCAAGTTCGCCACCTTTGGCGGCGGCATCAACGTCACACTGGGTTTGCCGATCATTCGCACTTCGGTCGATCACGGTACTGCGCTGGATCTGGCGGGCACGGGTCGTGCTGATGCTGGCAGCCTGCATGCTGCGGTGGATTGTGCGCTGGCCATGCTCGCTCCTTAAACCTGAAGGATTTCTGTGATTGTGAAGTTGTTTCCGAGAAGTGTTTTTCTGTTGCTGCCCTTGTCGCTGGTGGCGTGTGGCCTGCTGGGCAGCAAGTCTGAACCCGAGCCTGTCAAACCGCAGCCTGTTGTGATCGTTCAGCCTCTGCCAGTGCTCAAGCCCCGGCCGAAAATTGCCTTGGCGCTGGGCGGTGGTGCCGCGCGCGGTTTCGCGCATATCGGCGTGATCAAGGCGCTGGAAACCAATGGCATCGTGCCTGACATCATCGTCGGTACCAGCGCCGGTTCGGTCGTTGGCGCGCTGTACGCAGCGGGTGGCGATGCGTTTGCCTTGCAGAAGCTGGCCTTTGCCCTCGATGAAAGTGCCCTCACCGACTGGGCGGTATTTGATCGTGGCTTCCTCAAGGGCGAGGCGCTGGAAAAATTCATCAATCAGCAGGTCGGCGGCAAGCCGATCGAGGGCCTCAAACGCAAGTTTGCGGTGGTCGCCACCGATCTGGCTGACGGCCAGCAGGCTGTGTTTGTATCGGGTAATGTTGGTATGGCGGTGCGCGCCTCTTCCGCCATTCCCGCCGTGTTTTCGCCGGTGACAATTCGCGGCAGGGAGTATGTGGATGGTGGGCTGGTCAGCCCGATTCCGGTGCGCGCCGCGCGTCAGCTCGGTGCCGATATCGTGATTGCCGTGGACATCAGCAGCCGCCCGTCCGGCAAACGCAATCAGGGCAGCATTGATCTGATGCTCGACACCATGACGATCATGGGCACGACCATCGGCGCCTACGAGCTGCGCGATGCGGATATCGTCATTCATCCCGAAACCAATGGCCTGCCGGCCGCCAATTTTCAGCAGCGCCACGAGGCGATCCTGCGCGGCGAGCAAGCCGGTTTTGCCGCCATCCCCCGCATCCGCGAAAAAATCGCGGCGCGCCAATAAGGAATCCAGCCATGCACCAGGGACATATCGCCCGCAAGCGCTTCGGCCAGAATTTCCTGACTGACAAGGCCGTCATTTACCAGATCATCAGTGCGATTGCACCCAAGCCCGGCGAGAATATCGTCGAGATCGGGCCGGGGCTGGGCGCCCTGACCGTGCCGCTGCAGGCGGCTTGCGGGCATCTTCAAGTGGTCGAGATTGACCGCGATCTGATTGCGCGCCTGAAGGAAACCTGGTCGCCGGCGCAAATCACGATCAACGAGGGCGACGCGCTCAAGTTCGATTTCGGCAGTCTGCCTGCGCCGCTGCGTGTGGTGGGTAATCTGCCTTACAACATCTCGACGCCGCTCTTGTTTCATCTGGCCAGTTTTTCCGGGCATGTGCAGGACATGACCTTCATGCTGCAGAAAGAGGTCGTCGATCGAATGGTCGCCGAGCCGGATAGCGCGGAATACGGGCGCCTGTCAGTGATGTTGCAATACCGTTTCAACATGGTGAGTCTGTTCGATGTGCCACCGACAGCTTTCAAACCAGCGCCCAAAGTTACGTCCGCGATTGTGTCCATGCAGCCCAAAGCGGCCAGCGAATGTGCCTGCCGCGATGAAGCCTTGTTCGCAAAAGTTGTTACGGCAGCTTTCGGCCAGCGTCGCAAAACCTTGCGCAACACCTTGCGCGATTACGTCAGCGACGCGGATTTTGTTGCGCTGGAAATCAACCCGCAAGCACGCGGTGAAACATTGAGCCTGCAGGATTACGTGCATATCGCCGACTATCTGGCCGGGCGCAAAGCGCTGGTTTGAGGTTTTGAAGAGCCTTGTCTGAAGAGCCGCTCCGGGCGGGTCTCTTCAGGCATGCAGGCTGAAGAGTGAAGCGCAGTCCGGTTGTACGGGCTGCTCACGAATTTATATAGGAGAATGATCCATGGCAAAGGCAATGATTCTGGCGGCGGGGCAGGGCACCCGCGTGCGTCCCCTGACCAAGGACATCCCGAAACCGATGATTCCGATCCTTGGCAAGCCCGTGCTCGAATACATCATCGAACATCTGGCCCGCCACGGCGTGAAGGAGATCATGATCAACGTGGCCTTCATGCACCGCAAGATCGAGGAATATTTCGGCGACGGGCACCGTTGGGGCGTGGAGATCGGCTACTCCTACGAAGGCGCTTACGAGCACGGCGACATCCTGCCCAAGCCCATCGGCTCGGCCGGCGGCATGAAGCACATTCAGGACAATTCCGGCTTCTTTGACCAGACCACGCTGGTGCTGTGCGGCGATGCGATCATCGATCTGGATATTGGTGCAGCGCTGCACGAGCACAAGCATAAGGGCGCGATTGCCAGCGTCGTGGCGCTGGACGTGCCGCTGTCTGAAGTGAAGAACTACGGCATCGTCGTGTCTGACGAGAATGGCAAGATCATTTCCTTCCAGGAAAAACCCAGTCCTGAAGAGGCCAAGAGCACTTTGGCCTCGACCGGCATCTACATCTTTGAACCCGCTGCGCTGGAGTTGGTGCCTTCCGGCAAGGTGTATGACATCGGTAGTGAGCTGTTCCCGCTGCTGGTCGCAAAGGGCTTGCCCTTCTACGCCCAGAACCGCTTCTTCAACTGGATCGACATCGGCCGGGTTACTGATTACTGGACCGTGTTGCAACGTGTATTGCGCGGTGAGATAGCGCAGATGGACATGCCCGGCAAGGAAGTGAAACCGGGCGTCTGGGTCGGCCTGAATACCCGCATCGACTGGGACAAAGTGCACGTCGAAGGCCCGGTGTATATCGGCTCCAGCGTGCGCATTGAAGAAGGTGCAACCATCATCGGCCCGAGCTGGATCGGCCACGGCTGCCATGTGCGCAAGAGCGCGACGGTGGTGCGCAGCGTGCTGTTCGAATACACCCGCGTCGGCGCCGGTATGACCTTCGCCGAGATGGTCGTGTCGCCGCGCTATTGCGTGGACCGCACCGGCCATACTGCTTATGTGGGTGACGACAGCTGCGCCCTGCGTTGGGGTGATGCGCGCGGGCGATGAGCAATTGCGTCCATCCCTTCGCCACCCTGACGCCCGATGGCGTGCTGAATGCCATTGATGCGACCGGGCTGGTCACCGATGGGCGCCTGCTCACCTTGAACAGCTACGAGAACCGCGTGTATCAGGCCGGGCTGGACGAAGGCCCTTTTATCGTGGCCAAGTTCTACCGGCCGGAGCGCTGGAGTGATGCCGCGATCCGCGAGGAGCACGCTTTCACCCTGGAGCTGGCCGAGCAGGAAATTCCCGCCGTGCCGCCAATGCGCCTTGCCGCAGGCGACACTTTGGCGCAGGTCGGCGGTTTTCGTGTCGCGGTGTTCGAGCGGCGCGGCGGTCGCACGCCGGAGCTGGAAGACGCCAGCGTGCTCGAATGGCTGGGACGCTTCATCGGGCGCATTCACGCCGTGGGCGGCACGCAGACATTCGCGCACCGGCTGACTCTCGATCTACCCACCTACGGCACGCTGCCGGGCGAATTCGTGCAGACCTGCACCTACTTGCCGGAAGACTTGCGTGACGCCTATCGTGAAGCCCTGCAGGCCGCGCTGGCTGGCGTAGCGGAGAGTTTCGAGCGAGCTGGTGTACTGCGTCAGATTCGCCTGCACGGTGATTGTCATCCGGGTAACGTTTTCTGGACCGAGCAAGGTCCGCACTTCGTTGACTTCGACGACAGCTGCATGGGCCCGGCGGTGCAGGATCTGTGGATGCTGCTCAGCGGCGAGCGCCGTGACATGACGCGCCAGCTCTGCGATTTGCTCGCCGGTTATGAAGATTTTGCGGAATTCAATCCGCGTGAGGTGCAGGCCATCGAGGCGCTACGCACCCTGCGCCTGATTCACTACGCGGCCTGGCTCGCGCGGCGCTGGACGGATCCGGCTTTTCCGGCCGCCTTTCCGTGGTTCAACACGCGCAGCTGGTGGGAAGAACATATTGGTAACCTGCGCGATCAAGTGCCGCGCATGGCTGAAAAATGGCATTTTTGAAACAAGGAATGAACGCATGAACGTAATTCAAGGTGAACTGCCCGGCTTGTTGATTCTGGAACCCAAGGTGTTTGGTGATGAGCGCGGCTTTTTCATGGAAAGTTTCAATGAAAAGACCTTCACTGAAGCTACCGGCGTGAAAGTGCATTTCGTGCAGGACAATCACTCGCGCTCGCAGCGCGGCGTGCTGCGCGGCCTGCACTATCAGCTGCAACAGCCGCAGGGCAAGCTGGTGCGTGTGGTTGATGGGCGCGTGTTTGACGTGGCTGTGGATCTGCGTCGTTCCTCGCCGACTTTTGGCAAGTGGCAGGGCGTCGAACTTTCCGCCGAGAACAACCGCCAGTTCTGGGTGCCGGCCGGCTTTGCGCATGGCTTCGTGGTGCTGTCAGAAAGCGCGGATTTCCTCTATAAAACGACTGATTACTATGCGCCGGAGTACGAACGTTGTCTCGCCTGGAATGATCCCATCGTCGGTGTGAAATGGCCGCTCGATGGCATCGAACCTGCGCTTTCCGCCAAGGATCAGGCGGGTCGGAAATTTGTGCAGTGTGATACCTATCCCTGACGGTGACGCGATGGAGAGCGTGTTTGTGTTTCAACATTTGCATGTGCTTACAGATGGAGAAGAGGACGTCAAACTGGTTGGCGTATATCGGACAAAGGCATTGGCGCACGCCGCCGTGACGCGTTTGATGTGATTTCCCCGACGTGATTGGCTCAAGTCATACGGGCAGTTCAGATGGTTTTATCTCGATAAATATCAACTCGATATGGATCACAGGCAGGATGGATTCGTGACGGCGTAGCTGGTTTTACGATAGCGTTTTGTATCTCAATAATTCTCGGAGTGGCGTGTTGTTAATGCGGGGATAAACATGAAAACAGTCTTGGTCACCGGCGGTGCCGGCTACATTGGTACCCACACTTGTATTGAGCTGCTCGCAGGAGGGTATGAGGTCGTCGTGGTCGACAACCTGTGCAACAGCAAAGTCGAATCATTACGCCGCGTAGAGGGATTGGCAGGGCGCAAGCTGGCCGGCTTCCACCAGATCGACGTGCGTGATCGCGCAGGCATGCACGATGTGTTTGGCCGCTACGAAGTCGATGCTGTGATCCATTTCGCCGCGCTCAAAGCGGTTGGCGAATCGGTCGCCAAGCCGCTGATGTATTACGAGAACAACATCGCCGGCACCGTTGTGCTGGCCGAGGTCATGCAAGAGGCGGGCGTGAAGACTCTGGTCTTCAGCTCCTCCGCCACCGTGTATGGCGATCCGGCCAGCGTGCCGATCCGCGAGGATTTTCCGACCGGGCCGACCAATCCCTACGGCCGCACCAAGTGGATGATGGAATTCGTTCTCAGCGATCTGGCGGCGGCGGACAAGGACTGGCGCGTGGCTTTGCTGCGCTACTTCAATCCGGTCGGCGCGCATCCCTCGGGGCGTATCGGCGAAGATCCGAATGGCATTCCGAACAACCTGATGCCCTTCGTCTCGCAAGTCGCCGTCGGCAAGCGCGCCAAATTGTCGGTGTATGGCGGCGATTACGCCACGCCCGATGGCACCGGCGTGCGCGACTACATCCACGTCGTCGATCTGGCTAAAGGTCACGTCAAGGCGCTGGAACGCCTAGCGCAAAAGAGCGGCGTGCTCACTGTGAATCTGGGCACCGGCATCGGCTATTCCGTGCTGGATGTCGTCAAGGCTTTTGAGGCCGCCAGCGGCAAACCTGTGCCCTACGAAATTGTCGCCCGCCGCGCTGGCGATGTGGCGCAGTGCTACGCTGACCCGGCCATGGCTGCGAACGAGCTGGGCTGGCGTGCCGAGCGTGGCATCGGGGAAATGTGTGCGGACTCCTGGCGCTGGCAGAGCAACAATCCGGACGGCTACGTTTGATCAATGCCTGAAGACCCGCGCACAGCATGCCTCTTCGGGATGCCTGCCCGGAAAAGCCCTTTGCTTAAGCGTCGCAGGGCAGGGTAGTCGAAGAGGTCCGCTGCAAGCGCCTCTTCAGTGGCTTGCTTTCAGTCTTTCAAGTGTTATGACCGAGTTGCAAGACGGAAGACTGCTCAATCGCGCTATCAACGGACAGTCTGCGCGCTCACCAAACGGCCATTCGATCCACTGGCTGGTTCGGTCTGCCTCGTGTCGCTGACGCACCTTGTCGTAGTGGTGCTCCGCCTTGGCTTTAAGGCGTACCCGACCTTTGAACATTCGTCGCGGCGACTCATGCTGCTGTCGACACCCTGGATCCTCAAAGTGTTGAGAAACGCGGCTTTCCCCAAAGGAAAGCACGATAATGGCGGCCGACTCGGTTTTGAGCGCTATTTCAGGATCCCACATGGAAATCAAGGTCAATTTTCTCGACAAGCTTCGCCTTGAGGCCAAGTTCGATGACTTCACGGTCATCGCCGATCAGCCTATCCGCTACAAGGGCGATGGTTCGGCGCCGGGACCCTTCGATTACTTTCTGGCCTCATCGGCCTTGTGTGCGGCTTACTTCGTGAAGCTGTACTGCGACACGCGCAATATTCCCACCGAGAACATCCACCTCTCGCACAACAACATTGTTGATCCGGAAGACCGCTACAAGCAGATTTTCAAGATCCAGATCGAGCTGCCGGCGGATATCTCCGCCAAAGATCGGCAGGGCATCTTGCGTTCCATCGAGCGTTGCACGGTGAAACGGGTGGTGCAGACCGGTCCCGACTTTGTGATTGAGGAAGTTGAAAATCTGGATGTCGATGCGCAGGCCTTGCTCACGCTGAATCCGGATTCCGAGGCCCGCACTTTCATTGCGGGCAAGGATCTGCCGCTCGAAGAAACCATCGCCAACATGTCGGCCTTCCTGGCTGGCCTCGGCATCAAGATTGAAATCGCGTCCTGGCGCAATCTGGTCCCCAACGTATGGTCACTGCATATCCGCGACGCGCACTCGCCGATGTGTTTCACCAATGGCAAGGGGTCGAGCAAGGAAAGCGCACTGGCGTCAGCGCTGGGCGAATATATCGAGCGCGCGAGCTGCAATCATTTCTACAACGACCAGTTCTGGGGCGAAGACATCGCCAACGCGGCCTTCGTGCATTACCCGGAGGAACGCTGGTTCAAGCCGGGCCGCCGCGACGCGCTGCCGAAAGGCATACTCGATGAATACAGTCTTGCGATCTACAACGCCGATGGCGAGCTGCGCGCTTCGCACCTCTTTGACACCAACTCCGGCAACACCGAACGCGGCATTTGTGCCTTGCCCTATGTGCGCCAGTCGGACGGCGAGCGGGTGTACTTCCCTACCAATCTGATCGACAACCTCTTCCTCAGCAATGGCATGAGTGCCGGCAATACGCTGGTGGAAGCACAGGTGCAATGTCTGTCGGAGATCTTCGAGCGCGCGGTCAAACGCGAAATTCTGGAAGGTGAAATTGCCCTGCCCGATGTGCCGCAGGAGGTGCTGGCGAAGTACCCCGGTATCGTGGCCGGTATTGAGGAGCTGGAAAAACAGGGCTTCCCGGTGCTGGTGAAGGATGCCTCACTCGGCGGTGAGTTCCCTGTGATGTGCGTCACCCTGATGAACCCGCGCACCGGCGGCGTGTTTGCCTCCTTCGGCGCGCACCCGAGCTTCGAGGTGGCGCTGGAGCGCAGCCTGACCGAACTGCTGCAGGGGCGCAGTTTTGAAGGTCTCAACGATCTGCCCCGGCCGACGTTCGAGAGCAATGCCGTCACCGAGCCGAATAATTTTGTCGAACACTTCATCGACTCCAGCGGCACGGTGTCATGGCGCTTCTTCTGCGCCAAATCGGACTACGAATTTGTCGAGTGGGATTTTTCTGGGCACGGAGAAAACTCGAACGCCGACGAAGCCGCGACCTTGTTCGGTATTCTCGAAGGCATGGGCAAGGAAGTGTACATGGCGGTGTATGACCAGCTCGGCGCCACGGCCTGCCGCATTCTGGTGCCGGGCTACTCCGAGATTTATCCGGTCGAGGATCTGATCTGGGATAACACCAACAAGGCACTGGCCTTCCGCGCCGACATCCTGAATCTGCATCGTCTGGACGACGCCTGCCTTGAAGCTTTGCTGGAACGACTGGAAGACAGCGAACTGGATAATTACACCGACATCATCAGCTTGATCGGCGTCGAGTTTGACGAGAATACGGCCTGGGGTCAGCTCACGATTCTGGAGCTGAAGCTGCTGATTCGTCTCGCCTTGCAGCAATTTGAAGAGGCGAAAGAGTTGGTGGAAGCCTGGCTGCAGTACAACGAAAACACGGTCGAGCGCGGCTTGTTCTATCAGGCCTTGAACGTGGTGCTGGAAGTGCAGCTGGACGACGAACTGGAGCTGGCTGATTACGAAGCCAATTTCCGCCGCATGTTTGGCAGCCCGCGCATGGATGCGGCGCTGGGCTCGGTGGACGGTAGCGTGCGCTTCTTCGGCTTGACGCCAACAAGCATGAACCTGGAAGGGCTCGATCGGCACCAGCGCCTGATCGATAGCTATAAAAAGCTGCACACGGCGCGGGCCGGGGCGGCGACTTGATCCAGTCGGGCTGATGACTCATGCAGAGATCCACCACAAGAGTGATTGCGTATGTTCTCGTCACCCTTCAGGTGCAAGGCCAGGCTTCGCCGTCGCTTGGTCTGAGGGTCTGCAACGGATCGTCCTGAGCCTCAGGCCTTCTGGATTCCCGGCTTTTGCGTCTATTCCAGCCCGAACACAAAAGACACCCGCACGCTGTCGCCGGCCTGGCCGCTGGGCAGGCAGCGCCATTGCAGGGCGGCGAGGCGGGTTTCGGTTTCGAAGTAACCGCGTGGCGTGGCTTCGATGATCTGTACGGAACGCACCCGGCCATCGGCTTCCAGATACAGACGGGCGAGAACGCGGCCTTGTTCGATGTCATCGTTGCGCGCCCGCTGCGGGAAAACCGGTTTGATCTGCACGCCGCAGCGCTGCTTCAAGGGCAGACTGGCGATATTGGCATGGCTGGCTGACTGGCTGGAAAGCGGCGCTGCGCCTTGGTTTGCAGGCAGTATGTTCGTAGAGGTAGGCGTGGCGGTCGTCTCCGCGATGGTAGGGCTGGGAGGCAATACAGGTGCGGCTTGCAGGGCAGGGTCTGGCGTGCTCAGGATTGGCGCCAGGTTGACTGCGCTGTCCGGCGCAGGCTTTGCCGTATGGGGCGCGGCAGGCTGGGCGATGGGCGCGGCTGGTTTCACGGCGGGCGCGTCGGTTTGATGCAGGGCGACAGCGAGGCGTTCGGGTGGCGGCGCCGAGGCTTGCCAGGGACGGCTGACGGTAGCCAGCAGGGCGAGCATGCCCAGCGTGAGGATCAGCGCCAGCGTCCAGGCGAAGGGCCAGCGCAGCCAGCCGCCTTGTGCGTGGCTGGGGCGGTAGCGGGCGGAAGGGTGTTCAGGGCTGATCATGGCAAGCCGCGAGTGTAAGATTCGGGGCTCGGAAACGCCATGTCGCTGCGCAATTATTCGTGACGCCAGGCTACGCGTACTTTGGATCTGATTATGCCCATCATCCCCGAAATTGCCGCGCGCCAGGCCGCGCTGACTGAAATCCGTCGTGATATCCACGCCTTTCCCGAACTGGCTTTCGAGGAGGCGCGCACGGCCGAGCTGGTCGCATCCCAGATGGAGCGCTGGGGCCTGGAGGTGCATCGCGGCGTCGGTCAGACCGGCGTGGTGGGAGTGATCTACAACGGTGACTCGAAGCGCGTGATCGGCTTGCGTGCCGACATGGATGCGCTGCCCATCGAGGAGGCCAATCAGTTCGCCCACCGTTCGCGCCACGCAGGCTGCATGCACGCCTGCGGCCACGACGGGCACACCGCAATGCTGCTCGGTGCGGCAGAATACTTGGCCGAGCGCCGCAATTTTGATGGCACGGTGGTGCTGGTATTTCAGCCCGCCGAGGAGGGGCGCGGCGGTGCGGCGGCGATGATTGCGGATGGCTTCTTTGAGCGCTTTCCGGTTGATGCCATCTTTGGCATGCACAACTGGCCCGGCATGCCGGCCGGGCGTTTCGGCATTTCGCCGGGCCCGGTGATGGCCAGCGCGGATCGCTTTGACATTGTCGTCACGGGCCACGGTGGCCACGCGGCGATGCCGCACCTGACGGTGGACCCCATCGTCGCGGCGGCAGCGCTGGTGACGGCGCTGCAGACAATTGCCTCGCGCAGCATCGATCCGCTGGATGGCGTGGTGGTGTCGGTGACGCAGTTCCACGCGGGTGAAGCCTATAACGCGATTCCCGGCGAAGCGCGCCTGTGTGGCACGACCCGCGCGCTGCGCCCGGCGGTGCGCGCCGCCACGGCACAGCGCATGCGCCAGATCTGTGACGGGATTGCAGCGGTGCACGGAGTGAAAGTCGAATTCACCTGGATGGATGGCTACCCACCCACCGTCAACACGCTTGCCGAGGCCGAGTTGTGCCGCGCCGTGGCTGGCGAGCTGGCCGGCGTTGAGCAGGTGGATTGGGCGCTACGCCCGAGTATGGGGGCAGAGGATTTCTCCAACTTTCTCGAACATCGCCCCGGCTGCTACGTGTGGATCGGCAACGGCCCAGGCGAAGGCGGCTGCACCTTGCACAACAAGCATTACGACTTCAATGACGAGAACCTCACACTTGGCGCCAGTTACTGGGTGCGGCTGGTTGAAGCGGCATTGGCGCCGGAGGCTCTTTGAGTTTGGGGGCTCCGGCTGCTTGCCATGCAGATGAATAGTTACTGAAAACTTGGCAAATAGTGGTACCTCATCGTTGCCTGACAAATGTTTGCATTTGCCGGGTTGATTGTCTTTGTTAACTAAAATTTTATTTTTTAACAATGAGTTGCGTTTTGTTCGGGTAAATGTTTCGTCATTTTTAACGCCATTGGCTCTACAGACGGCATATAGGCTCCTGATCCCCGCTAAGCGTGGCCGCATATGGCTTTGGCAGGGGTTCGACTCGAAGGATTGACGGACGCGTGCGTTCATTAGCCGGGCAAATGCGAAGATTGGCCATTTTGATTGGGGTTTACCCTCTATTTGGGGCAGGATTACTTCACGTGATTCACGAATCCAACCGTTTTTGCCCGAAAGATAGCCATGTTCAAACGTTTCGCCTCCCTCGCCGTACTGGCGCTCAGCCTGTCGATTTCTGCCCAGGCTGCCGATCTGACCGCCTGGTCACCGCAGCCTGAAGAGCACCCGACCACCATCGCACTGCAGGGCATGCTCAAGCGTCTCAAGGAGACCAGCAGCCGTCTGGATTCGAGCCTGATGCCGGTGGCCGCCGCGTCAAATCAGAACAAGCTGATCGCCGGTCTGCAGAGTGGTGAAATCGGCGTGGCCGTGATCACTCCGAGCACTGTGGCACGTCTGGCGCCGCAGGCCCGGGTGCTGGCTTTGCCCTTCCTGTTCCGCGATTCGAAGCAGATGTTCAAGCAGCTGGATGGCGAAGTGGGTAAGGAGCTGGAGCAGAGCATGGCCACTCAAGGCGTGGTGCTGTTGGGCTGGTACGACGGTGGGACGCGCTCCTTCTATATGCGCAATCGCCCGCCGCGCTCAATCAGTGATCTGGACGGCCTCAAGGTACGCATTCCGAATCGTGCTGATCTGCGCGAAACGGTGAGCGCGCTTGGCGGCGTGCCGCAGGTGCTGGCGTATCAGGACGTGAATGCCGCATTCGAAGCCGGCAACATCGACGCAGCAGAGAACGATCTGCTGTCCTACGAAGCTGATCAGCACTACAAGCGCGCCAAATTTTTCGTCACTACCAGTCATGCCGTGCAGTACGAGGCCCTGGTGGTATCGGCCGTGGTGTGGAACAAGCTCAGCGATGCCGAGCGTGCCGGCTTGCGTGAGGCGGGTCGTGATTCTGCCTTGGCAGACCGTGAAATCTGGGCCAAGCGCATGATCGCAGCCCGCATGCGGCTGGAAAAGGAAGGCGTGAAATTTGTCGATCAGCGTGACAGCATGGCCTTTGCCTCGCGTGTGACGGCGACCTACAAGCCTTACATGGAAAATCCCGTGACGGCACCGCTGTTGCTGAAGCTGATGACGGCGAAGGGCTGATCAGGCGCTTGCTGCCTGCGGCAGAGGACTGAGCGGGCATGCTTGTAGAGCCGCGCGCAGCAATGCTCTCCGGACAAGATGCCCGTACAGGTCCAACCACTGCGGCTGTGCAGGCAGAGGCCCGCGCCGGCCATGCTAAAATCCGGGCCTGAACAGATTGATCGGGAAACCCATGTCCGGCAGCATTTTTGGCACGCTCTTCACGGTAACTTCATTCGGCGAATCGCATGGCGCGGCCATCGGCTGCGTGGTCGATGGCTGCCCGCCGGGGCTGGCGCTGACCGAAACCGACATCCAGCTCGAACTGGATCGGCGCAAGCCGGGCACCTCGCGCCACGTCACCCAGCGCAAGGAGCCGGACGCCGTCGAGATCCTCTCCGGCGTGTTTGAAGGCAAGACCACTGGCACGCCGATTGCGCTGCTGATCCGCAACCAGGATCAGAAGAGTGGCGACTATTCCAAGATCATGAATACCTTCCGCCCTGGCCACGCGGACTACAGTTACGAACACAAATACGGCGTGCGTGACTATCGCGGCGGCGGCCGCTCTTCGGCCCGTGAAACCGCTGTGCGCGTGGCGGCCGGGGCGATTGCCAAGAAATGGCTGAGCGAAAAATATGGCATCGTGATCCGTGGCTTCATGAGCCAGCTCGGTGAAATCGCGATTCCCTTCCAGAGCTGGGAAGCCGTGAGCGAGAACGCCTTCTTTGCGCCGAATGCGGAAATCATTCCGCAGCTGGAAGCCTACATGGACAAGATCCGCTCCGAGCGCGATTCCATCGGTGCCAAAATCGATGTGATCGCCACTGGCATTCCGCCGGGCTGGGGCGAGCCGGTGTTTGATCGCCTGGATGCCGACATTGCCTACGCCATGATGAGCATCAACGCCGTCAAGGGCGTGGAAATCGGCGACGGTTTCGGCGTGGTGGCGCAGCGCGGTAGCGTGCATGGCGACGAACTGACGCCGGCCGGTTTTCTCAGCAATCACGCCGGTGGCGTGCTCGGCGGGATTTCCTCGGGGCAGGACATCCGCGTTTCGATGGCGATCAAACCGACTTCCTCCATCCCGCAGGATCGTGCCTCGATCGACCGCGACGGCAATCCCGTGCAGATGCAGACCACCGGCCGCCACGATCCCTGTGTCGGCATCCGCGCCACGCCGATTGCCGAAGCCATGCTGGCGCTGGTGCTGATCGATCACGCCCTGCGCCAGCGCGCGCAGAATGCCGATGTTGTGGCGCCGCTGCCGCGTATCGCCGGCCTGGCGCCCGACGGGCAACAGGACATTCCGTCGCCCAAGGCTTGAGATCAGGCCTGCTCTGAATTCGAAAGCCGCAGGGATTCGTCCTCGCGGCTTTTTTGCTTTCTATCTCTGAGTTTGATGGCGCTGTCACAGCGGCGTCACAGAGCGTGTCTATGCTCGCTGCTCGCAGCACACCCATAAAAAACACAGAGAGAATTTCATGAGCAAAATCACCAAGACGCTCGGCATGCCCGATGCGGACGATATCGGCCATAACGACTCCGCCAATACGCATATCCAGGACGTGCTGGTGAAGCGCCGCATGCTGCTCAAGAGCGGCACGGGCGCCGCGTTTGCGGCCCTTTTCGGCGGCTTTGGCCTGAGTGCCTGTGGCGGCGGCGGATCGACCAGTTCCGGCGACAGTGCCTCGGCGTCCTCGTCTTCTTCCTCATCATCTTCTTCCTCTTCCGGCGGCACGACCGGCCTGCTCGGTTTCACCCCGGTCAACAAGAGTCTGGCGGATGTGTTTACGGTGCCAGTGGGCTACACGGCATCCGTGATCTACGCCCTGGGCGATCCGCTGAGCGCGGGCACCGCCGCCTTCAAGAATGATGGCACTGACAGCGATTTCGACAATCGCGCGGGTGACTGTCACGACGGCATGGAATATTTCGGTCTGTCCGGCAGCGGTTTGCCGGATCAGAGCAGCACGGATCGCGCCTTGCTGGCGATGAATCATGAATACGTGATTCCACAGTTTCTGCATGCCAACGGCGCCACCTCCGGCACGCGTCCGGCGGCCGAGGTGGACAAGGAAGTGGCTGCGCACGGCGTCTCCGTCGTCGAAATCAAGAAGGCAGCTGGCAAGTTTGCCACGCTGCAATCCTCCAGCTTCAATCGCCGCGTCACCGGCATCAGCGAAATCGAAATCGCTGGCCCGGCGGCGGCTCACGCCTTGCTGAAGACGAAGTTTTCGACTTCTGGCGTCAAAACGCGCGGCACCCTGAACAACTGCGGCACTGGCAAGACGCCCTGGGGCACGCTGCTGACCGGTGAAGAAAACTGGTCCGGCTATTTCAAGCGCGCATCGGGCGACGATGCCCTGCGTGACGCAAAGAGCGTTGTCTCGCTTAATCGTTATGGCCGCAAGCAGAACTCCAGCAGCCGCTACGGCTGGGAAACCGGTGGCGCTGCCGACCAGTACGCCCGCTGGAACATCAGCCAGACCGGCGCTTCGACAGATGGTACGGACGACTACCGCAACGAATTGAACGGCCAGGGCTACATCACCGAAATCGACCCCTACAGCAAGAGCGCCGCAGTCCGCAAACGCAGTGCACTGGGGCGTTTCAACCACGAAGCCGCCGCCATCTCCAAGCCTGTGGCCGGCAAGCCACTGGCGGTTTACATGGGCGACGATGCCCAGAATGAATACGTCTACAAGTTCGTTTCCACCGCCGTGTGGGACGCCGCTGATGCCAATCCGCTGGATCGGATCGCCACTGGTGACAAATATCTGAACGCTGGCAAACTCTACGTCGCCAAGTTCGCTGCTGACGGCACGGGCAGCTGGCACGAGCTGTCGATGAGCAACAGCGCCGTGGCCGGCTATGCGACTTACGCGTTTGCCGATCTGGGCGACATCGTCATCAATGCCCGCCTGGCTGCTGATGCCGCTGGCGCGACCAAGATGGATCGCCCGGAGTGGTGCGGCGTGAATCCGGCCAATGGCGAAATCTACTTCACCATGACCAACAGCAGCAGCCGCGCTGAAGCCACGGTGGATGCCGCCAACCCGCGCGCCTACACCGATACCAAGGGCAGCGGCACACAGAAGGGCAACGTCCACGGTCACATCATCCGCATCGCCGAAACCGGCAACGAAGCCGCTGCGACCAGCTTTGCATGGGACGTGTATGTGTTCGGCGCCGAAGCCACTTCGCCAGCCGCCAGCGTGAATCTGTCCGGCCTGACGGACGCCAATGACTTCTCCAGCCCGGACGGTCTGGCTTTCACCGCCAGCACCGGTATCTGCTGGATCCAGACCGATGACGGCGCTTACACCGATGTCACCAACTGCATGATGCTTGCCGGCGTGCCCGGCACGGTGGGCGATGGCGGCAACGTCAGCGTCACCAGCGGCGCCACGACAGTCACGACCAAGATGGGTAAACAGCCGGGCGCCAAGCTCAAGCGTTTCCTCGTTGGCCCCAGCGAGCAGGAAATCACCGGCATCTGCGAAAGCCCGGATGGCAAAGTGCTGTTCGTCAATGTTCAGCATCCTGGCGACGGCACATCGGTAGCCAATCTGGCCGACCCGACGAAATACACCAGCCAGTGGCCCAGCAATGCAGGCTACGGCGCTGGCAAGCGCCCGCGCTCGGCGACCGTGATGATCACCAAGAATGACGGCGGCCTGATCGGCAGCTGATTGTTGGTAGTAGAAATAAAAAAAACGGGGCGCTTCCTTGCGGGAGCGCCCCGTTTTTATATTCTGCTGTCTGATTCGAGTCCTTAAGGTGTGCTTGCAGAGCCGCTCCGGACGGACTTCTTCGGGCACGTGTCTTGTAGATCAAAGCCAGGAGCGTTTCAGATCGAGGGCTGCTTGAAGAAACCCGCTGGGCGTAGCTCTGTGGGCAGGCATGTTCGCTGCAGTGAAAAGGGCGCAGAAGCTATTTCTGCGGCCTTTCTGTTCAGCGTGGCGTCAGGCTTGATGGTGCAAGTAGAAACGCTCTTTCTGGCACTTCAGACTGCCGAACGGCGGCGACTGGCCCCGCCCAGCAGTGCCAAGCCTCCCAGCATCAGCGAAAGGCTGGTGGGTTCGGGCACAGCACTCACTGTGCCGTTTAGTGCGAAGGGCAGGGTGACGCTGGTTTCTGAACCGGTTTGGGTGAGGGGGGCAAACGCAGCCCCAAGGATGCTTTGTACCGCATTGCCGCCAGCCGGATTGTTGGCAATGCCGGGCACCCATGGGCCTGATGAGAGCGAACCGGCAAGGCTCCAGGTCAGCCAGTAATTGCCTGTAGAAAGGGAAAAATCACTGACGTCAGCAGCGATGCTATAGATGCCGCGCTGGGTGTTTGTTGTCGTTGTCGTTGTGACGCGATAGCCCACCAGTTCGTTGTCGGTCACGCTGGTAATGCCTGAGGCGACAATCGTTCCGCTGTTGATGTCGCCGCTGATGATGCTCCAGTTGGCTGTCTGGAAAGTGAAACTAGTGCTGCCGGTTTGATAAGCAAAAAAGTTGATGCTTTCAATGTTCCAGATTTCTCCGGCCGTGATGCTGAAGTCTTCGCCGATGCGATTGTTTGAGTTTGTCTGGGCACCCCAGCCCCAAGAACTGCCATCAGTAATGGAAAGTTTTTCGCCGTCCACGACTGGGCCGTTGTTGTAGATTTCGATGGCCTGAGCGGAAATGCTGACGCTGGACAAAGCAATTACAACACTCAATGCACGTATTTTTTTCATGACGTTTCTCTCTGTTGAGTGAGCCTTCAGTTATATCTGAAGGGGTGATGCGGTAAAAATCGACAAATCCTTTGAGCCAAGAGCGAAATTTTGTGCATGGATAAACACAAAATCACGGGCATTAAAAAAGCGGAACAGTTGAGTGGTCCGCCTTGGAATTGCTCTTGGGTGTTGATCGATCAGCTGGCGCGGCGTTTGAGGCTTAAGCCCAGAATCCCAAGGCCTGCCAGCAGCATGGCGTAGGTGCCGGGCTCCGGAACGGCGGTGACGCCGATGTTGTCCAGGCGCGTGAAGCTGGGGTCGTTCCGCACACCAAATTTCAATTCTGTAGAAAGCCCAGTCGCAACCAGATTGGCAAATCCGTGGTTCGTCCAGTTTTGCACTTCATTGCTGAAGCTGTAAACCAGTGCACCATCGAACCATGCCTCGAAAGTTTGATTGCTCGTGGCTGAGTTGAATACATCGAATGACAGGGTGTACAGACCACCGACGGTGGTGGCCAGATTCTGGCTGATGTAGTTCAGTGAGCCAGTTGCGCCGGAACGCCAAACATAGGTGCTGTTTGAAGTGACCGAGTTCGCAATGACATCGGAAAGGCTGGTGTTGCCTGATTTTGTCCAGCCGGTGAAGTTGCCTGTCTCGAAGTCGCCGTTGACGACAAGGTTTTGTTGCGCATTTGCTGTAAATGCAGTCGCAGCGAGGATGAGCGCAAGAAAGACGTTTTTCATGTCAATTAGCCCTGTTGGATGTGTTTTGTTTTAAAAGGCATCTAGGAGTGCCGTGAATGCTTTTAGCATGCGTCTTGATCATCTCATGCAGCTATTATTTTTGCTGTGTATAAAGTCACAGAAGTGAATAACGTAGGCTCTTTTTGTTATTTATTCTGTTTATTTGACCGCATTTAAAAAGGTGTTTTTACGAGCCTGTAGGCCCTTCTGTTTCCATCGGATCAGAGTAATTCGAGAGGTTTTCTGGTATCGAGCGACTGTGTGTCGGCTTTCAGGTGGGCATATGTGTCCCCGCCTGTATGGCGCCAAGAGGTATGCGTGTGCCGTGAGCGAATATGCATCACTTGCCCGCAGCGCCCCTCCGGGCGGACTTCTTCGGGTATGCCTCTTGTAGATCCAGTACCAGCAAGCCTAAAGCCGATGCCATGCTGCAGAAGTCCGCCAGATGCGGCTCTGCAGGTGGGTCTATTGCAACGTTGAATTGCTGGTCTGCGGCGAGCCACTGCCCAGGTAGAAGATGCCGGGATAGCCGCTGGTCTCGAAACGCTGGCTCACATTGCTGCTCAGCGCCGAATCCGTGATCGCCAGCGTTCCGGTCAAATCATTGCTGACGAAGAAAATCGCGCCGCCGCCTTCGTTGGCGTGGTTGTTGTGGATCTTCGTGCCGCACAGACTCAGATTGAAGGTGTTGCCATCCGTGTAAATGGCGCCGCCGCTGCCGCCACCGGGCGTGCCTGCGCGTGCCGGGTTGGCTCCGCTGCCGACCGCGTTGTTGTAGCTGAACAGGCTGTTGCGCACGTTGAAGGACACGCCGATAGCCGACAGGCCGCCGCCGTTCGAGCACACATTGCCCAGATCGCTGCGCCCGCCGAAGGTGCTGCCGGTTACGTAAAGCGGCAGGCCGTTGGACTGCTGGAAGGCGCGCACCGCAGCGCCGCCCACATCCGGTCCGGTCGCGTCGCAGCTGTTGCTGAAGAAGCGGCTATTGACGATCTTGAGCCGTCCGCCCTGGGCGTAGATGGCGCCGCCGCTGCCTTCCGGGCTGGCGCCGCTGGCATTGCCGCTGATGAAAGTCAGGTTCTGCACGGTCAGTTGCGGGTGATCCTGATTGTCGCAATGCGAAGTCGTCCAAACCTGCGCGGGATCACAGGTGTTCATGTACAGGATGCGCCGCGTGCCACCGCCGCTCAGGGTGATCTTGCCGCCGCCGTCGATGACGATCTTCGGCCCGGTGTTGTTCACGATCTTGGCCGTCGCGGCGAGCGTGATGGTCAGCGGATTCGCGCCGCAATTGAAGGTAATGACGCCGCCCTTGGCGACCCCCGCGACCACGGCGGCAGAAGTGCAACTGGCGGGAGTGCCGTTACCGATCACGGTTGTGGGGCTGGTCACGCTTTCGGCGGCGGCCTCAGCCGGCACGCTGCAGTTGCCATCCGGATTGCCGGCCGCCGGGAAGCTGTCGCCACCGCCGGAGCTGCTGCTTGAGGAGCTGCCCGAGCCGCTACTGGATGAAGAGCTGCTGCTTAACGACGAAGAACTGCTGCTCGCCGGACTGGACGAACCGCCTCCGCCACTGCCACCGCAGGCCAGCAGGATTGAACTCAGGAGGGCAGGGACAAGCAGACGTGTTCGCATGGCAGACTCAAAATTCGTGAGATGTGTCACGTTGCGCGAGCTGTTGCGGGTGGGTCAAGTTTTCTCTGGCGGGCGTGGCCATGCGCCGCCGGATGGGCGGGGAGGGACTTCAGGCTGATCTGCCTGAAGCGCCGCACTCAGCCTACCTCTCCAGCATGCCTGCCTGAAGAGCCAGTCTGCGTGCGGCTCTTCAGAACGGTGTTTTCAGCGTGAAAACCAGTTCTGCAGCGGCTTGTTCAGGCGGATCAGCCACAGCTGGGTGGCTTCCTGGCTGGGCTTGAGGCTGTAGCGGCCCTGATGGTTGAGCTGGCCGTCACGCACGGCGTAGGCGCCCATGTCTGCGCCTTTATCGCCGCTGATCTCACTCTTCAAACCGAAGTCGTTGTCGTTGATGACGGCAAAGCCGCCGGGAATCAGCGCCAGACCTTCAGCCTTTTCAGGCTTCCAGCCCAATTCGCGCAGATCCAGCACGCGCTGTTTGCGGATGAACTTGAGGCTCGCCAGTTCAGCGGCGCTGGCGTATTCCAGCGCTTTTCCGCTGGCGCTCAGGCGGGCGCTGATGTCGTCAGCCCCGGCAATGTCGATGACGTAAATCACATTGCGCGTGCCGCGCTTGCCTTCGCCCTGGTCGATCAGGGCGAAGTGGCTATCGTCGATGGCGACCAGATCGCCCAGTTTCACATCGCCGGCGCGTTTGTAGTCGTCCAGATCAAGCGGATAGGCGAACTGGCGCGTGGCGCCGCTGACCGGGTCGAGTTCCACAATGCGGATGAAGCGGGCGAGATTTTTCGTCTTGCCATCGACATCCAGGGTGGATTGCACGGCGGCGTAAATCTTGCCCGCAGGCGTGATGGCCAGACCTTCGAAACCGCGATTGGGCTGGCGCGCAGCGAGGATTTCCGGCAGGCCTTTGCCCGGCGCGTACTGAAGCAGAACCTGGCCACGCGGGGTGGTCTTGACGATGAAGGGGCCATATTCGTCGGCGAGCCAGAAATTGCCGGCGCGATCCGTGGCGATGGCTTCCGGGTCGATTCCGCGCGGGCTGTAGGCCAGCGGCTGAAGGCGATCATCCAGGGCGACTTCGCCGGTGGCGCCGGTATTGCCCGGCGCGAGTGGCAGGCCCGAGGCGCTGAGCCCGTCGTAGCTGAGCGGGATCGTGCGCGTGACGCGCGCGTGCTGGCCCGGTGTGAGGCGGATTTCGGCAATCCGCGGTACGAAGTCCGGCGTGAGGAAGACCTTGCTGGCCTGCGCCTTGCCCTTGATCTCGACTTTGGGCGAATCGCCATTCGGGCCACGATCACCCAGCCCCCAGAACAGCAGCCTGCCATCGGCCTCGGTGCTGCGATAGCTGAGGCCGGAGCCCGGCGCATAGGGCAGGTAAGCGCCAAATCCGCCCGAAAACTGGTTGCCATAGCGCAGATGTTCGCGGGCCGGCAGGAGCACCTCGTAATGCTCGATGCTGGCGACGCCCGGGGCGTTGGTAACGATGCGCTCGAAGGCCTTGCCCTGAGGTGCGTCAAGGCGATCCGGATTGACCGCGCAGGCGGCAAGCAGACCGAGAGCGGGCAGGGCGATAAACAGGGGTGTACGCATTGATTTCTCCACATTGACCGACGAGTCTTGCGCGGGCTTGTTACATCGGTGTGACAGCCAATCATTCGACCGTAGCAAACTTGTCATGCTGAGATCCTAGACTCGTCCTGCTTTCTTCACACGATAAACCGGGGGTTGATTCATGAGTACGAAAATGTTTGGGCTGCTTGCCTGCAGTCTTATCTTGTCCGCATGCTCAAGTCAGTCGGTGCGTGTCGGCCGTACTGCTGATGATCAGCCCATGGTGATTGCCCATCGTGGTGCCAGTGCCTATCGTCCCGAGCACACTCTGGCGGCGTATCAACTTGCCATCGACATGGGCGCAGATGTGGTGGAGCCCGATCTGGTGAGAACGCGCGATGGTGCGTTGGTCGCCCGTCACGAAAACGAAATTGGTGGCACTACCGACGTGTCGGCGCATCCCAAATTTGCGGCGCGCAAGGCAACCAAGCTGATTGATGGCGTGCCGATGACGGGTTGGTTTTCCGAGGACTTCACGCTGGCCGAAATCAAGACGCTGCGGGCACGCGAGCGGATTCCCGCAAATCGCCCGGAGAATGCCAAACACGATGATCGCTACGAAGTGCCGACATTGCAGGAGATCATCGCCCTGGTAAAAATCAGTGAGCAGAAGACGGGTCGACGCATTGCGATCTATCCGGAAACCAAGCACCCCAGCTATTTCCGCGGCATCGGCATGCCGCTGGAGGAGCCGCTGGTCAAGGCTCTGCACGACGCCGGATTCCACGGCAAGGGCGCGCCGGTGTTCATCCAGAGTTTCGAGGTGGCCAATCTGAAAATGCTGCGCACGATGACGGATCTGCCACTGGTGCAGTTGCTCAACAATCCGCTCAACAAGCCGGCAGCGAATGGCGTGCCGCAGAATGTACCGTATGACTTCATCGTGGCCGGTGACAAGCGCGGCTATGCCGATATGACCAGTGCTGCTGGTTTGCGCGAGATTGCCACTTACGCTGACGCGGTAGGCCCCTACAAGGAAATCATCATTCCACGTACGGCAGACAATCATATGGGTCAGGCGACGACGTTTGTCGCCGATGCACATGCCGCTGGCCTGGGTATTCACATCTGGACGTTGCGCCCGGAAAACACCTTCCTGCCTGTCGAACTACGTCAGGGCGATGCGGCGTCAATCACCGCACGCGGCAATCTTGTGGCAGAAATTCTGACCTATCTGCAGGCGGGCGTGGACGGCATTTTTAGTGACGATCCCGCCGCTGCGCGCGAGGCCGTCAACCAGTTCCGGCGTAAAAAATAGACGGCTGCTCATACAAGAGCCGACCCGCAGGTCGGCTCTTGCTTGCGACAAGGTGCGCCATCTCAGATGGGCGCATGCACAGATCACCAGCCCAGAGTGATCACCAGCGCCTGCGGTTTCGAGGAATATAACAGCGTGCTCTTGTCGCGCACATCATCGTAGGCGAAGCCGTAGGCCAGCCCGTCGATGCTGTGCTGATGCCAGAACTTGGCATAGTAGTTTGCTGGAGCGCTGGCGTAATAAGTGCTGGCATTGCTCCATTGTTCACCCGCCACCGTCTTCACGAGATGGCGGTTCAACGCAGCGCAGATTTGCGCCTGTACAACGAGGTCGAGCCGCGCACCGGAGGCCAGTGGGCCGGAACCTTCCAGTACGTTCAGCGTTGAGGGCTTGCCGCGGATATAGGCGTATTCAGCGCCGTTGTTTTTACTGAACACGAAGGTGTCTCCACTTACGCGGCCAACAAAGCTGGACATCGTGCCGTCGGTGAAGGAGAAGCGCAGATCATTGTTCCGGTAGTAGTCCCACACCTCGTTTATGTAGCTGTCCAAATAGTTCGCGTACGGAGCCCCGGTCGCCATCGTCCCCTTGCCGGGGGCAACGATTCTGTAGGGCTGCTTGAGCAAGCCTTTGAATGCATCGGGCACTTCACGCTGAAAGGCCGAGAATAGCCCCGCGCGTGTTTCAGTCTCTCCTACCGTTTTATCAACGCCATCCCGGCCGACCAGACGGGCAGTCAGCGGAAAGCCGAATTGATCAACACGAGTCGTGTTTCCCCAGAAGCCGTTCGCCAGTAGCGTGAACTCGGCGAAGTCGAAATACACATCCTGATTGGGGTCTTGCGGGTTGCCAAGGTTGGCCCCCGCAAATCCCATCCGCCCATCCGCGCCGCGCACGATGCGGATATACATTGGCGAGCCGACGCTCATGAACAGGCGGGCACCCTCCAGCGGAGGAATGGACACCCAGGAAGCCTCTGCCACCGTGTGGAAATAATTGGCGTAATTCACGCCGCCTTTGCTCAGGTGATTGGCGCCATTGTTGTCCGCATCCGACACGGGCACGACACTTCCATCCTTGGCGATGTATGACATCACCTTGGTATCCGGTTTCAAGCCGATGATCGCCCAATAGAGCTGAGTATCTGGAAAATTGCCACGCGTGCCGTTCTTGATCTGGATCGTCATTGCGCGCGAGCCGATCGGGATATCGCCTGTGCCGCCACTGCTGGAAGAACTGCTGCTTGAGCTACTGGAGCTGCTGGAGGAGCTGCTAGAACTGCTGGAGCTACTCGACCCACCCGACGAGCTGCTGGAGCTGCTACCCGCACTACTACCCAATAAGATTGAGGTGCTGGCTGAGTTGATTGCCGGCGTACCATTGTTGTAGGTAAACCAGTAGCTGAGCGTTTGCCCAGCTTGTGCAGCAAAGCTCCACTCGAAGCGGCTGCGCGTGGCGTTCCAGCTCATGCGCACGTTCTGCTGCGCACCGCTCGCCAGGCTGAAATGTACATCTACCCAACTCGTATTCACGCGTGATGCGAACCACAGCGTGGCGCGGCCACCACTCAGTTCCGTTCCCGTTGTGAAGTCACCATTTGTGACGACAGAGGGTGGTTCGCTGATTACGGTATTGCTGCGCGCTGAGTCATACGCAAGTGATCCGTTGTTATAGGTGAACCAGTAACTCAGCGACTGGCCAGGCTTGGCAGCGAAGCGATACTCAAAACGTCTGCGCTCGCCGCTCCAGGTCATACGCAAATTCTGCTGTGAGCCGCCGGACAAAGAGTAATGAGCATCTACCCAAGTCGTATTGAGCTGCGATTTGAACCATAGCGTGGCAGCGCCATTGGCATAGTCCGTCCCCGCGCTGAAGTCTGCCGCCTGCGCACCGCAGACCATACTGCTAAGCCATATAAAAATCAGTACAAATACGCGCCTGACAGACTGTGCCATTACCCCACTCCCAATATTTTTCAGGAAACCGAGAGGCCTCCACGTGCGTGGCAATATATTGGTCGGAAAATAGTGGAACAAGCCGTATGTGATGAGTGGTGCATATGTGCGGCTGAGCCTCTCGAACATATGTAAAACGGGCGGCAAGGTGATGAGTGGGCTTGCGCGCTTGATTTTTTCGCATGGGTCTGCGTGACCGAGCTGGGCGGTTTGTGTCCCTTCGTGGATGTGGACGAATCCGCGTTGGCAGCGTGCCCCACTTGACCATGCTGCACCGCCGCAGCATTATTCGTCCATGCACAGCACCTCATCCTCCTTGTTCCGACGCCAAACCGCTGCCCGCCGACCGGGCAGGCTGTGGCGCGCGAGCATGAGGGCGGGCTGCGGAATTTGGCGATGCTGATCTAGCCTCGCGATTCCCTGCAGCAGCTTTCCCCCAGCGGGCCACGGCTAACACCGTGGCCCGCTTTTTTTCGTCTGTCGTTTCTGGAGAACACCATGAATCCATCCGTCCTGCCCCATGCCCTGATGCCGATCACGCCCCGCCCGCAGCAAATCTTTGTGCGCGGAGCTGGTGCGCGCCTGTTCGACGAAGCCGGCCGCAGTTATCTGGATTGGGTACAGGGCTGGGCCGTGAATGCGCTGGGCCATGCCCCGGCCGTGATTGCGGCGGCGCTGGCGCAGCAGGCCGGCGTGCTGATCAATCCCGGCCCGGCTTTCTACAACCAGCCCGCGCTGGATCTGGCCGCCTGGCTGGTGGCGCATTCCGGCTTCGATCAGGTCTTCTTCGCCAGTTCCGGTGCCGAGGCGAACGAAGGCGCGATCAAGCTGGCGCGCAAGTGGGGCCAGCTGCACAAGGGCGGCGCTCACGAGATCATCACCTTCAGCAACGGCTTTCACGGCCGCACCCTGGCGACCATGGCGGCGACCGGAAAACCCGGATGGGATACTTTGTTCGCGCCGGCGATGCCGGGTTTTGCCAAGGCGATCTACAACGATCTGGCCTCCGTGCGCGCCCTGATAGGGTCGCAGACCGTGGCGGTGATGCTGGAACCGGTACAGGGTGAAGCTGGTGTAATTCCGGCGACACCCGAATTCATGCAAGGCCTGCGCGCCCTGTGCGACGAACTCGGCCTGCTGCTGATCGTGGACGAAGTGCAGACCGGCTGCGGCCGCAGCGGCCCGCTGTTTGCGCACAGCGCCTACGGCATCGCGCCGGACATCATGACCTTGGGCAAAGGCATCGGCGGCGGCGTGCCGCTGTCAGCCCTGCTGGCGCGCGAAGCCGTCTGTTGTTTCGAATACGGCGATCAGGGCGGCACCTACTGCGGCAACCCGTTGATGTGCGCGGCCGGTCTCGCCGTGATGCAGACCATCGGCGCACCGGGTTTTCTCGATCACGCCAAGGCGATGGGCGAAAAACTGGCCACGGGTCTGCGCGCCCTCAGCACGCAATTCTGCCTCGGCGAAGTGCGCGGCAGCGGCATGCTGTGGGCGCTGGTGCTGGGCAGCGATGTCGCACCGGAAATCGTCACGCGGGCACGCGAAGCCGGGCTGCTGCTGAACGCGCCGCGCCCGAATCTGCTGCGCTTCATGCCCGCACTGAACAGCAGCCCGGCCGAGATCGAGGAAGGGCTGGCGCTGCTGGGGAGGGTTTTGGCAGAAGTTCTGTGAGCGACCTGCCCGCACAGCCGCGCTGGATAAGGCTGTGCGGGCAGGGTGGCTGGAGAGTGGCGGCTGCTGGGCTCCTTGATTCGCTCCGGCTGGAGCGGCACCCAACTTCCGCCTGGCTGCACGCATTCGGCATCCACTTTGCAGTTCAGAGTCTTTAAGTTCCGCGTTCTCCGCCAATAGCGATCAAGGGTTCAGCTAATCCGAAAGAAGGGGGACGTGGTCGGCGAAAACGTCTATTCGAAGTTCCCTTGTGTTCGAATCCGAATCCGAATCCGTTCGCTGTCGTACAGAGGACGAATGGGTTCTGAACTAGGATATCGCGACCTTCCGGTTTCATCGATATCGGATCAATCATCAAGGAGCATGGTCATGCACAGAAATATTCTGTTGGTGTTGTCAGGCGTATTGATCACTCATCTGGCACTTGCCGCTGAGCTTCCCGCAAATTTGCCGGCGCCCACGACAAGGGGCGCCGTGACGTTTGTCTCAGGCGGCATCGGACTGGACGAATCAACGGCCATGAAGGCGGCTGAAAAAGACTACCCGCTGACGCTTGAATTCGTGGTTAAAACCGCATCGACCAGTGGGTATACCTCAGACGTTAAAGTGCTTCTTGCCGATCACAATGGCAAAACGCTGCTCGATACCGTCTCGAACGGTCCCTTCCTGCTGGTCAAGTTGCCTCCGGGAAATTATCGGCTCGAAGCGAGCAAAGATGGACAAACCAAGCTGCGTCAGGTGGATGTTCGCGCCGGCAGCCATCAAAAAATCCTGATTGAATGGGGCACATGATGCTGCCGTTCCTGGCCGCTGGCGAGTGAGTGTGGCTGGGCGGGCGTCCTTGCTGCTCACGTCAGGATGGACGCCAAGCGAGATGCGCTTCTCCTTGCCCCCAAAACGGTACTTGAGGCGCCACCACTTGCCCCCACTGGGGCTATTTCCAGATACAGGCCGCCTCCGTCAAACAGGCGCTGGGTCTTGTCTGTGGGCTTGGCTGTGCGGTTCTGCAGGTCAGTGATCGTCATTTGGGGGCAACTTGTGTGACTGGATAGCTAGTGTTCCCAAATTTTGCCCCCGGATTGCAATAGCCCTTCTCGGCCTGCTATGGACGCAAAAAAGGCCAGAATCCTTGATTTCTCAGGGTTTGCTGGCCTTCGTTGCACTGCTTTGGAACACTTAATGGTGGAGGCGGGGGGAATCGAACCCCCGTCCGCAAGACTTCCACGAATGGATCTACATACTTAGCTGGTCAATTTTTGTTTAACCCTGTGCTCTGCCGATCAGCAGGCCGACACAGGGCGAGTCACCTTGATTTTAGCTCCGTCTCAAGTAACCCGAGACAGCACGAGCCTCTGTGAATGACACTGCTGCAAGTTTTACCTTACCTGACCCAGAGACAAATCAGTGCAGTGGCTAAAGCCTTAAGCGGCTAAAGCGAATTGCTCGTCGTTTGCGAGTAGAACTTTCCAGATGGATTTACGAGGTGACTGGTCCTCGGTATGCACCACTTCGCTTCTTGACCCACGTCGAAGCCAGGTCGCCCCCAGTCTCGATACCGGCAGAAACGACTGCCGATGAAGCAATCCCATTATAGCTCAGGCAAACAAAAACCCGGGCTTGCCCGGGTTTTTGTTTGTGAAGCGGTCGTACTCGATCAAGGTGCTACGGTGATCTCGATCTCGGCTTTTTCGCTGCCGCCAACAAAGTCTGTCGCCTTGTATGTGACGATCGCTTTGCCGGTGAAGTCCGCTGCCGGTGTGAAAGTTACGACCCCGTTTTCGTCGACACTGGCTTCGCCCTTGCCTTCGGTAACGGTGACCGATTCGATCATGATCCCGTTCTTTTCCTTGTCGGTGTCGTTCTTCAGTGCTTCGATCTTGACGGCCTGGCCTTTGGTGGTTTTGGCAACGTCGTCCTCCAGTGAAGGCGGTGCGTTCAGTTCGCCTGCGACGGTGGGCAGCCAGAGGGATACTTGCGGCACATAGGTCACGATCATCAGTACTGCGAATAGCGCGCCAAAGAAGGGAATCATGGCCTTGGTGACCTGCTCCATTTTCTGGCCTGACACTGCACTGGCGACGAAAAGGACCGAGCCTACGGGCGGGGTAATCAGGCCGATACCGAGGTTGACCATCATGATCATGCCGAAGTGCACCGGGTGTACGCCCAGCTGGGTGACGACGGGAAGCAGGATCGGGGTCAGGATCAGGATCAGCGGGGCCATATCCATCAGGGTGCCGAGGATCAGCAACAGGACGTTGATCGCCAGCAGAATCAGGATGGGGTTGTCTGACAAACCGGTAAAGAAGCCCGAGATCTGCGTCGGCAGTGACAGCATGGTCAGGATGTGACCAAAGGCCGCTGCGAAGCCGATCAGGATCATCACGATGGTCACTGTTTTGACCGTGCGATGAACCAGCGTCGGCAGCTGATGCCATTTGTAGTCACGGTAGTAGAACATGGTGACGGAAAAGGCCCAGACGCAGGCAATGGCAGCTGACTCGGTGGCGGTATACCAGCCGGAGAGGATGCCGCCGAGGATGATGACCACGGTGAACAGGCCGGGCAGGGCATCCACCATGATGCGGATGGCTTCCTTGACCGGAATGACTTCACCCTTGGGGTAGTCGCGCTTCACCGCGAAGTAGATGCACATGCTCATCAGTGTGATGCACAGCACCAGGCCAGGTACGACGCCAGCCAGGAACAGGGCGCCAATCGAGATGCTGCCACCAGCGGCCAGCGAGTAGATCACGGCGTTGTGGCTGGGCGGAATCAGGATGGCTTGCACCGAACCCGAGGCCGTTACGGCTGCCGCATAGTCACGCGGGTAGCCGTGCTTTTCCATCTGCGGAATCATGACCGAGCCGATCGAGGCGGTATCTGCCACCGATGAGCCGGAAATGGCACCGAAGAAAGTCGAGGCCAGAATATTCACCAGTGACAGGCCGCCGCGGATGAAGCCGACGAAGATCGAGGCGAAGTTGATCAGGCGCGTGGCGATGCCGCCTTCGGCCATGATGGCGCCGGCCAGCACGAAGAAGGGGATGGCCAGCAAGGAGAACTTGTTGACGCCGTCACCCATCTTGAGCATGACGGTAGTCAGAAAACTCATGTCTCCGGTGAAATAAATCGCACCCACCAGGGCTGTCATCCCCAATGTGTAGGCTACCGGCAGGCCAACAGCCAGCAGCAGGAAAAAAGTACCCATTATTACGAAAGCATCCATGATCGCGGTTCCTTACTTGTGCTCTTCTTCGGTGTCGCCACCATGATTGCCGATCATGACGATCGGGCGATTATGCTGCGAGCCAAACAGGATGGCTTCAATGATGAACAGCAATGTGGCCAGCGAACCCAGCGGCAGCGGCAGGTAAGTCCAGCTTACGCGCACGGAGGGGAAGTCCGGCAGGCTTTGGCCTGTACCCATGAAGAACAGCACGCGGTCGGCGCCGTACCAGATGATGAACAGTGCAACCAGCGCCATCAGGATGTCGACAATGCGTGCAGCAATGACTTTGCCTTTGGGCGACAGGCGATCCGTCATCATGGTGACGGCAATGTGGCTGCCCGCGCGATAGGCGGCGGCGGCACCGATGAAGGTGAAGACAATCATGCAGATCAGTGATGCAGGTTCCGGCCAGGACAGGCCAGAATCGAAAAACTTGCGGGCGACAACCTGGATCGGGATCACGATGGTCATGACTACCATGGCGAGGCCGGCAATCCAGATGCACAGCCAATAGACCTTGTCCATTGCTGAACAGTATGTTTCTTTCATTTCTTGCTCCTGAGAACTACAAAAAAACTGGCGGATCAGGGGAGACCCGCCAGTTCCTTCCTGCTGTTTTACTTGACGGCCTGGATGCGTTTGATCAGGTCGGCGTAAGCAGAACCATATTTGTCACGCACCGGCTGGGTAGCCTTGAAGAATGCGTCCTTGTCGACGTCAGCCACGATGGTGACGCCAGAAGCCTTCATGCGGGCAGTGTCCATGGTGACGCGTTTGTCCCACAGTTGACGCTGTTCCATCTGGGCTTCGCGGGCCAGCTTCTTGATCAGGGTTTGATCTTCGGCGGACAGCTTGGCCCACTTGGCCTTCGAGAACACGAAGATTTCGGGGATGATCAGGTGGCCCGTCAGGCTATAAACCTTGGCGACGGTGAAGTGGTTGCCCGTCACATAGGACGGAACGTTGTTTTCAGCACCATCGACCACGCCGGTTTGCATGGCGCTATACAGCTCGCCAAAACCCATCGAGATGCCCGAGCCGCCCATGGCGTTCATGGTGTCGACGAAGAGCGGGTTACCCATCATGCGAACCTTCTGGCCAGCCAGGTCAGCAGGCTTGCGCACAGCTTTCTTGGTGTAAAGGTTGCGGGTGCCGCCGTCCATCCAGCCCAGTGCGACCAGATTGGCCGAGCTGTTGGTGATCTTGGTGAGAATTTCTTCACCGATCGGGCCGTCGACCACTGCACGCATGTGCGCTTCGCTGCGGAACACGAAAGGCATGTTGAACACGTTCACTTCAGGCACAACCGGACCCAGCGGGCCGAGCGAGGTGCGCAGGATGTCGATACCGCCAGCCTGGGTTTGCTCGATCATCGATTTTTCGTCGCCCAGTACGGCGCCCGGGAACATCTTCAGCGTGAGGCGGCCTTTGGTGGCGGCATCCAGCTTCTTGCCCAGACTCTGCATGGCGACTACGTTCGGGTAGCCTTCCGGGTGAACGTCAGCCGCTTTCAGTTCAAGGGCTGCTACGGGGGCTACGGCGAAGACCGCCGTAGCCAGGAGTACTGCCAGCTTTGAAGCACGCATCATTGTGTCTCCTAGAGAGTGACAAAAAAACAAAAACAAAAAACGTCCGGCCTGAGCCGTACAACCTCAAATTACAGACTCGTTCCGACAGAGTAACAATAAGAAGAAACCCTTTACTTTGCCAGTTGAATCCTTGAGGACGATACCACTGCAGGCATGGCGGTCCGGGTGCCATGCCCTTCGGTGTTTGCTGTGCTGTTGTGTTGAAGCAACAGATACTGATTATTTCTGGCTCGGTCCTTCAAACAAACGCCGCCGGGCGTTGCCCAGATGAAAGCGCATGGCTTCAGCCGCGTCTACGGAGGAGCCTTTCTGAATAGCGGTCATGATTTCGCGGTGTTCGATCTGTACCAATTCGCGCCATACCCGTTCGCGTTCCAGCGACAGATTCAAGGCCAGGCGCATGCCTACGCGCATCTGCTCGATGATCATTTCCAGAGCGGTGACAAAAAATACATTCTGCGAGGCGCGGGCGACCATCAGGTGGAACTGCAAATCGTGTTCGACGAAGCCGATGTTGTCGTCGGCCTTGCGAGTCAGCTCCATGGCCTCGAAGGCCGCATGAATTTCTTCCATGTCGCGTGTGCTGCGCAGGTCAGCGGCCATGCCAGCGCTGGCCGATTCCAGGGCAATCCGGAAGGCAAAGCAACGCTGCACGTCGGCAATGCTTTCAATAGGGGCGAAGCGTTTGATATTGCGATCCGGTCGGCGCAGCACATAGCTGCCCGATCCGCGGCGCGAGGCGATCAGCCCATCCAGACGCAAACGCGAGAGGGCTTCACGTACGGTCGGGCGCGACACGCCATAGTTCTGCGCCAGTTCGGTTTCAGTGGGCAGGCGAGCACTTTCCGGATAGAGGCCGCTGGACATGGATTCGATGATTCCCGCGTAGACGGTATCGACCCGATTGCCTGCTGCGGCTTTCAATTTTTTGTCCGGCTGGGTGTCAGCCATGTGAATACCTCCTGAAAGTGGGCGCATTCTGCCTTACATCTTGGGGAAGTTGTAAGGCCATTCTTTGTGATTCTAAAAAAATAGGCCAAGCATTTGATCTATAACGAATTTGCACGGGTTAACCCGAAGGTTTTTGACTAGGGCTTACCCGTATTTGTATGACAGCTTTTCTGTGGCAAGCAGGGTTTTTGTGAGTTGGTGGGCTGAAGAGCCGCTCCGGGCTTGCGTCTTCAGGCATGTGCCTTGTAGAAGACCGCCCAGAGCGGCTCTTCAGGCAGTGTCTGGGTTCGTGTGCATTCAGCGCCTCAAGGTTTGTCGTTATTTGGAGGCCGATTGATTCGGCCCGTAACCAGTTGCAAGTGCATGGATGTAGGGCCGACTTCAGTCGGCCATTCACGCGCGGCGTGCGACTGAAGTCGCACCTACGTTTCAAACCGAAGTTGGGCCGAATCAATAGTCCTTGCCGTGGTCCCTCGGCTTGGGCATAGTCCCGCCCCAGTCCCCAGTCCCCAGTCCCCAGTCCCCAGTCCCCAATATGCTGCCTTCCATTGCTCACCGTCTTGCCGCCGAACTCGGCGCCCAGCCCCGTCAGATCATTGCCGCCATTGAATTGCTCGATGGCGGCGCCACCGTGCCCTTCATCGCGCGCTACCGCAAGGAAGTTACCGAGGGTCTGGACGATACGCAGCTGCGCAATCTGGAAGAGCGTCTGGGCTATCTGCGTGAGCTGGAGGATCGCCGCGCGGCGGTGCTGGCCAGCATCGAAGAGCAGGGCAAGCTGACGCCGCAACTGCGCCATGACATCGAACACGCCGAGGCCAAGCAGCGCCTCGAAGACTTGTATCTGCCTTACAAGCAGAAGCGCCGCACCAAAGCGCAGATCGCCCGCGAAGCCGGCATCGAGCCGCTGGCCGATGCGCTGCTCACCGATCCGACGCTGAAACCGGAAGACGCGGCCGCAGCCTATTTGAATGCCGACGCCGGTTTTGCCGACGCCAAGGCCGTGCTGGACGGTGCGCGTCAGATCCTGATGGAGCGCTTCGCCGAGAACGCCGCGCTGGTTGGCAGCTTGCGTGAATACGTCAGCGAACATGGCGTGGTCCGCGTCGAAGTTGCCGAGGGCAAGGAAAACGATCAGGAAGCGGCCAAGTTTCGCGACTATTTCAAGTACAGCGAAAAGCTCGGCAACATCCCCTCGCACCGTGCGCTGGCGCTGTTCCGCGGGCGTAACGAAGAATTCCTGCGCGTCAAACTGGCGCTGGACACCGATCCCGAAGACGGCACGCGCAGCCCGGAACCCAATCCTTGCGAGCGCAAGATTCTGGTCGCCGCGGGCATTCGTGATCAGGGCCGCGCCGCAGACAAGTGGCTGGTCGACACGGCGCGCTGGACCTGGAGCGTGAAGCTAGCGCTGTCGATGGATCTGGACCTGATGGGCAAGCTGCGCGAACGCGCCGAGGAAGAGGCGATCCGCGTCTTCGCCCAGAATCTGAAGGCCTTGCTGCTCGCTGCGCCGGCTGGCCCGCGCGTGACCATGGGTCTGGACCCCGGCATCCGTACCGGCGTGAAAGTGGCCGTGGTGGATGCCACCGGCAAACTGCTCGACACCGCCACGATCTACCCGCACGAGCCGCGCAAGGATTGGGATGGCTCGCTGCACGCGCTCGCCAAGCTGGTCGAGAAACATGGCGTGCAACTCATCGCCATCGGTAACGGCACGGCCAGTCGCGAGACCGACAAGCTGGCGGGCGAGGTGATCAAGCGCACCGCGCCAGCGAAGGTGACGAGCATTGTTGTGTCCGAAGCCGGAGCCTCGGTGTACTCGGCCTCCGAGCTTGCCGCCAAGGAATTCCCGGAGCTGGACGTGAGCCTGCGCGGCGCGGTATCCATTGCCCGTCGCCTGCAGGACCCGCTGGCTGAATTGGTGAAGATCGAGCCGAAAGCCATCGGCGTTGGTCAGTACCAGCACGATCTGAACCAGAGCAAGCTCGCCAAATCGCTGGATGCGGTGGTCGAGGATTGCGTGAACGCCGTGGGCGTGGATGTGAATACCGCCTCGGTCGCGTTGCTCACGCGCATTTCGGGCCTCAACACCACGCTGGCGCAGAACATCGTGGCGCACCGCGATGCCAACGGTGCCTTTGCCAGTCGGGCGGCGCTGAAGAAAGTGCCGCGTCTGGGCGACAAGACTTTCGAGCAGTGCGCGGGTTTCCTGCGTGTGAACGATGGCAGCAATCCGCTGGATCGCTCCTCCGTTCACCCGGAAGCCTATCCGGTGGTCGAGAAGATTCTGGCCGACGTGCAGAAGAAAGCACGCGAGCTGATCGGTGATTCAGCCACGCTGAAGAATCTGGATGCGAAGAAATACACCGACGAGCGTTTCGGCTTGCCGACCGTGCAGGACATCCTGCTGGAGCTGGACAAGCCCGGTCGTGATCCGCGGCCCGAGTTCAAGACCGCGTCCTTCCGCGAAGGCGTCGAGGCAATCAAGGATCTGGAGCCCGGCATGCTGCTTGAAGGCGTGGTGACCAACGTCACCAATTTTGGCGCTTTCGTGGATATCGGCGTGCATCAGGATGGCCTGGTCCATGTCTCCGCAATTGCCAACCGCTTCATCAAAGACCCGGCCGAAGTCGTCAAGGCCGGCGACATCGTCAAGGTGAAGGTGGTCGAGATCGATCTGGCGCGCAAACGCATCGCGCTGACGATGCGCTTGTCCGACGAGGCCGTCCGCAAACCCAATACGGACGCGGATTCGCGAGGCAATGCTCCAAGAGGCAAGCCAGCTGCGGCTCCCCGGGCAGCTGAAAAGGCGCCGGCCAACAATGCTTTCGCGGCGGCGCTTGCCAGGGCGAAACGTTGAGCCGTTTGCGGTGGCAGGCCTGAGCTGAAGCCGCTCCGAAAGGCGGGGCACGCCGTTTGGAATAATTCACAAGCGTTGAACCTAGAAACCGCAGTTGACCGCTTCTATTCGCTGGCAAGTCCGCATGAGCACTCAGCTTCGTCCACACGACAACCCTCACCATTGGGGTGAGAACGCTACACACCCGATTGAGCCACGCTGCCGCACGTTGGCGGCGTTGCTTCTCCTTGCGGGCAAAGGCCCGCTGCGTCGGCGCGCCTTGCCAACGCACCGCATCACGGCCCACTCGGGCGCGTCCAACTACGGTTTCTAGGTTGAAGCAGCGCGCCTGGCATTGTTCGCGAATACTCGCGAGCAATGCTGCGCTTGCGCCCGGGTGAATCAGGCTGCGCTGAATATCTTCCGCATGATGGCCTCCGGTCTATGCTGAAAGCAGAGGTTTTCATCCTGCACGGAGGCCATCATGCGCAAGATCCTGCTCGCCGTTGACGGTTCGGAACAATCCCATAATGCCGTTCGCTTTGCCATCAATTTCTGTCGCGATCATGGCGCGCTCGAAATTCATTTGCTCACTGTCGAGCCCAAGCCTGAAGCCTGGCAGACCCACGGCATGGAGCCCGAGGTGATCAAGGCGCACCTCAAGGCTCACTGTCATGCCGTTCAGCAATCGGCTCAAGCCTTGCTCAAGGATGCCGGACTGAGTGCGCAGGCCCATTTCCGTGAGGGCGACGTGGCTCAGACCATCGTGATTGAAGCAGACCGCCTTGCGTGCGATGCCATCGTGATCGGCTCGCGCGGGCTCGGCGCTTTTGCCGGAATTGCGCTCGGCTCCGTCACTCGCAAGGTGCTGCACTTGGCCAATTGCCCGGTGGTGTGCGTGAAATAGTGCCGGGCTGTCAAGCCGGGCTGTTTCTGTGGAGAAAGCACGGACGAAAAAAAACCGGGGTCTCGCGACACCCGGCTTAAAGACTTGCTGTGAGGTAAAGCTTAGATGCAGTTCAGGCTGATGCTGCTGATCTTCATGGTTACGCTTGATTCCGTCCGGAATGCGATGAAGGATCCGCCTGTGAAGCCGCTTGTTGCATAGTTCAGAGGAAAACTGAGAGTTTGCGCGGTGATAGTGTTTGCGGCCGTGTTGTAGAAGCGTGATGACGAGCCATGCACTGAATTGCCGCCTGAGTCGGTGTTGTTGTCGACCATGATTTGAAATTTCTTGGTCGTAGTTCCAATGCCGGTTTCAGGAATGACAACCTTGAGCGTGCATGCCTTGTTGTTGATGCTGAACATCCCACCTGGCGTTGTGGTAGCCGTGGTGACCGTTGATGCCAGCGCTCCGAACGACATGATTGTGCTGGGCGGAATGGTGATTACTCCGTTGGCGTCAACCGTGACACTGCTTGCACTGGTATTCAGAACAAAGACCGGCTTTTCAACACCTTCAACCGTTGCCTTGGCGTAACCCGTCGTAAAGAGGCTTGTGTTGGTCGGAATTGCATAGTCAGCGCTCGACCATGCGCTCAATACCGGCGCTGGCAGCGTCGTCGTTCCACCCGAAGACGAGCTCGATGAGGAGCTGCTCGACGAAGCGCCACCAGACGAGCTGGAACTGCTCGAAGAGCTGCCGCTATACACATTCGTTTCGTAGCAGCTGTTGCTGGAGAGTGTGTCGGTGGATGTGCCCAGCACCGCATTCAGGCCGATACGTCCTGCGCCGGCGTTGATCTCGATATTGCGACGCGCTTGTGCTGCACAGACGGCGCTGTAGGTGTAAGGCACCGTCCAGGCAATGTCGGCGGCAGGAAGCTCGGAAATGCATTTGGTTTGGAGCTTCATGGCGGCGTCGACGCTGACCGGGCCTGCGAAAGGCCAGGCTTTGCCGTCTTCGGTGTCGCTGATGAAGTAATTGCCCGCGGTGCGGAATCCCGTCCCCGCCTTGCCACCGATGATCTTGCCACACAGTTCAGAGGCTTTAAGCCCGGTGAAAAGGTGGAAGTTGTTCTCGGAGAATACTGATGCGTTGTAGCGTACGTCCAGACCACCTGCAAACTGGTGGCCGTAGGTTGGCGTATTGCTGGTGCCCTGCATCAGGTTGTTGAAGGTGTGCAGTTGGCCAAAGCGGATCAGTGGGTGACGCGAGGCAACGCCGCTCCACCACAAGCCCGTGAAGGTGGTGTGCAGGCGATCCTGATCGCTCCAGGCGCGGCCTGAATCCCCATTGCCGACCAGCGTGAGTTTGCCGTGGTCACCAAAGAAAGTGTTGGAAAGGGTGACGTAATCGGAGCCACGCACAATGTCCAGCGCGCCGTCGTGACGGGTGTCGCTGGCCATGCTGTCCGGGGTGTCGCCGTCAGTGATGCTCAGGTGATCGATCCAGATATTCTGGGCGCGCGACAGGGTGACGCCATCGGCGTAACCGTTGCCGGAGTCTTCCGGATCAACGTCCCAGGGCGTATCGATCTTCAGGTTGCGCACGATGACGTTGCGCGTCCAGGTGGGATACAGATCGCCATCATTGCCGGCGGCGATCCAGGCCTTGAAGCCAGCCTCAGGGTCGTCTGTGCCGGAGCCCAGTTCGCCGCCAATCAGGATCGATGTGCCGGTGATGCGTGCCGGATTGCCACTGGCATCGTTGATGCCGACTAGCGTGGTATTCGACGGAATGCTGATCGAACCACCGAATTTCTGGTCGGTGTAGCTGATGTATTCCTTGAAGACGGTGTTGTTGGCGCTGTAGCGCAGGTCGATGTGACCCACGACGCGAACGATCTTCGGCTCCAGGCCGCCTTCGTTCAGTGCGGCAGTCAGCTGCTGGCCGTTATAAACCGTGTAGATGCGGTTGGCGGCGGCGTTGCGGCCACCGGTTACGACGACCTTGCTGTGTGTGATGCTTGGCGAAGTGCCGCTGCTGCGCACGTAGTTGTGCCAGCCGACATCCGGTGCAACATCGCATTCAAGGCTGCTCAGCACACCATTGCTAGGATCAGTTGTGGCGAACTGCCAGGCCGGCATGGCGGGGGCGGCAATGTATTTGTAACCGTACTTGCCATCAATTGCCTGGAAGGGCAGGATTTTCGGGTTGGTGACGCCCTTGCTTTCCCGGTAGTAATCGGCAGTCTGCATTGGTGTGCTGGTGCCGGTGTAGCTGGCCGCATCTGTGGCACTCAGCGTGATCGCCGGGCAGGTGCCTGCGCTGCCGCCGCCCGAAGAGCTTGAGCTGCTTGAAGAAGAGCTGCCCGCAGTCGTTCCACCGCTGTCTGATCCGCCGCTACTGCCGCCACCACCGCCACCGCAGGCGCTAAGGATGCTTACGGCCGCCACGATGGCGGCCAGACTTGAATTTCGCACTACGGACATTTCTGACTCCTCCTGAAAACCTGCTGATGTATGCCTTGGCTTGGTTCTGCGACCAAGTTTTGCTTATGGCTCTATAAGATATTCTCTTACAAACTGAGGTCTATTGGTACCGGAAACATTTGTTTTTGGCGGTTTTGACGATCTCTTCCTGTGAGGCGTGTCGGGGCTCATGCCTTGCTGTGTGCGTTGGGCGCTGCTGAGTTCAGGCGATATTAGCGATTGGAAGAGGGGCATTTTGGCTGGCGCGGATGTTGTGTGCGTGCAACAGATCAGCTGCTTGCGCTCACGGCTGCGTGCTGCGGACTGCGGACTGAGTAAAGAGGCATGCCTAGGAGCCGCTCGGGGCATGTGTCTGCGGGACGGGGCGTTGGAGAGGCTTGCTGGATGCGGATCTCGAGCAGGCTTTCCGTTAGCCGCAGTGCTGGAGCTTGTCGCGCCACGGCGGAGGTGGCAGGGTGGGCGTTATCATTGGGGCGCTTCCCGATTGCTCCTGATCCCGATATGAACAAACCCGCGCGCGTTCCGCCCACCCTGAATGGCGTCAGCCCGAGCTGCATTGCACTGCCGGCGGGGGCCTGGCGCAGTATTGTGGATTTTCTGTGCGAGCGTTTTCCAGATGTCGCGCCGGCCGAGTGGGCGGCGCGCATGGCAGCGGGCGCGGTGGTCGATGAGTGTGGCCGTCACGTCAGCGCGTCGAGTCCGTTTCAGGCGGGTTTGCGTGTTTACTATTACCGCTCGTTGGCCGATGAGGCGCCGATTCCGTTTGAGGAAAGTGTGCTGTTTCAGGATGACTGGCTGGTGGTGGCGGATAAGCCGCATTTCCTGCCGGTGATGCCGAGCGGGCGGTATGTGCAGGAGACCTTGCTGGTGCGCCTCAAGCGCCGACTCGGCATTGATACGCTGAGCCCGATTCATCGCATCGACCGCGAAACGGCCGGGCTGGTGGTTTTTGCGGTACAGCCTGCGACGCGTGGCGCCTATCAGACGCTGTTTGCGGACAAGGCGGTGAGCAAGGAGTACGAGGCCATCGCGCCATATCGCCAGGATCTGAGCCTGCCCCGCATTCATCGCAGCCGGTTGGAAGAGGATTCCTGCTTCATGCAGATGCATGAGGTAAGCGGTGAGCCGAATACCGAAACGCGCATCGAGCTGATTGAGCAGTCTGGCGGCCTGGCGCGTTGCCGCCTGAGCCCGGTCACCGGCCGCAAACATCAGTTGCGTGCGCACTGCGCGTCGCTGGGCATGCCGATCCTGCATGACCGGATTTATCCCGCCTTGCTGGCCGAGAATACCGATGATTGCGCGCGCCCTTTGCAGTTGCTGGCGCGGACGCTGAGCTTTCGCGATCCGCTGAGCGGGGCTTTGCGCAGTTTCGCGAGTGAGCGCAGCCTGATGAGCCTTGAGGCAGCGAGCCGCTTGCAGCAAGGCTCTGCGGGTGGGGTGGCTGGATAGGCGCGTCCATATTGGCTGTGCGGCATGGCTGTCTGGAGAGGGCCTCTGGGCGCGGCTTTTCGGGCTAGCCTCTGAAAGTCGCAAGTCGCAAGTCGCAAGTCGCAAGTCGCGTGTAGGGGCGCTGCTTGCTGCGCCCGCTTGCCGCCCGCCCAAGATGTCTTCGTGTGGCATGCAGCGTCAGGAGGGGGCGAGCAGGCCCGATTGGCGTGAATGCGCACCCTCTCCCCCAGCCCCTCTCCCCTGAAGGGCGAGGGGAGCAACCCGGCCCGCTCGCGCCAGCGAAACCATGCCTCCACGCAACAAATCCCGCGCTGCGCAAATACCAAGCCGCGCCGCCTGTGGTTTAATCCCGGCCCATGAGCGAGGAATTCCGGATCGTTGCCCTTGTTGGCAAATACCAGAGCGCGGACGTGGCTGAGGCCTTGTCGCGCATGGCTGCGTTTTTGCATGGCCGGGGCCTGGAAGTCTGGCTGGAGGCGAAGACGGCCGAGTCCGTCGGGCATGCCGGTCCGGTGCGGGTGCGTTGTTTTGACGAGATCGGCGAGGGCGCAGATCTGGTCATCGTGATGGGCGGCGATGGCACCATGCTGACGACCGCACGCGCGCTGGCGGGCCACAATCTGCCGCTGATTGGCGTGAATCAGGGGCGTCTGGGCTTTCTGACCGATGTGTCGCACGACGAGATGCTGGTGCGCGTTGGCGAGATCCTTGACGGACAGTATCTGCGCGAGCGCCGCGCCTTGCTTGAAGCCGAAGTCTGGCGCGATGGCGCGCTGGTGTTTTCCAATATGGCGCTGAACGACATCGTGCTCTCGCGCGGTGAAATCGGCCGCATGATCGAATTCGAACTGCATGTGGATGGTGAGTACATCTATTCGCAACGTTCGGATGGCATGATCGTCGCCACCCCGACCGGCTCCACCGCCTATGCGCTTTCGGCCAATGGCCCGATTCTGCATCCGCGTCTGGCCGGCATTGTGCTGGTGCCGCTGTGCCCGCATGCGCTGACATATCGTCCGCTGGCGCTAGCGCAGGAAAGCACGGTCGAGCTGGTTGTGCTCGGCGAACGCGATGCGGTGGTGCATTGCGATGGCCAGACCCTGTTCGAGGTGCGCGCCGGCGACCGTCTGCGGGTCGTGCGTTCGCAGCAAGGCGTGACCCTGCTGCACCCCGAGGGCTACAGTTATTTTGCCGTGCTGCGTGAGAAGCTGCACTGGAGTGCGCTGCCGCACATGGCCTGAGTTTTCTGGTTCCTGCCGATTCTTTCCCCCGATTACCGTCTAAAGAATTGAACCCATGCTGCTGCGTTTGCTGATTCAGGATTTTGTACTGGTCGACCGGATCGAACTGGATTTTCGCGCCGGTTTTGGCGCGCTCACCGGCGAGACGGGTGCGGGCAAATCCATCCTGCTCGGCGCCTTATCCTTGCTGCTGGGCGAGCGTGCCGAGGGCAGCGTGGTGCGTACCGGTTGCGACAAGGCCGATCTGGTCGCTGAATTTGAAATCGCAGCTGATTCGCCCGCGACTGCCTGGCTGTTGGCCAATGATCTGTCCGCCGATGAAGGCGTGTTGCTGCTGCGCCGTGTGGTCGATGCCGGCGGGCGTTCGCGTGCTTACATCAATGGCATGCCGGCGACCGCAACTCAGCTGCGCGAACTGGGCGACTTCCTCGCCGATATTCACGGCCAGCACGCGCATCAAGCGCTGCTGCGCGCGGATGCGCAGCGTGATCTGGTGGATAGCCACGCCGGTTTGCGTCCTTTGGCGAAGGAAGTCGGCGCGCTGTATCGCGATTGGCAGGCCGCACGGCGTGCGCGTGAAGAAGCCGAGAAGGGCGCCGAGGCGCTGCTGCACGAGCGCGATCTGCTCGCCCATCAGGTCAAGGAATTGCAGAATCTGGGCTTCAATGCCGCCGACTGGGAGGCGCTGAATACCGAGCACGCCCGTCTGGCGCATGCCGCGTCCCTGCTTGAAGGCGCCGAGATGGCGCTCGAGGCGATCAGCGAAGGGCAGGCGCCGTTGGGGGCCGAGGCGGAGCGCATCGCGGCCAGGCTTTCCGAATTGAGCAGCTACGACAGCAGTCTGGGCGAAATCGCCGAGCTGCTTTCCGACGCGGCCATCCGTCTGGACGAAGCCGGCCACGCGCTGCGCCGTTATCGTGATCGCGTCGATCTCGATCCGGCGCGTTTGAACGAGGCCGAGCAGCGCATCGAGGCGGTGGTCAGCCTGGCGCGTAAATACCGCGTGCAGCCGGATGGCCTGGCTGAACTGCTGAGCGAATCCGTGACGCGTCTGGAAAATCTGACCCAGCTCGCCGATCCGGCCGCGCTGCAAGCTCGCGAAGCCGCCGCTCACAAAGCCTTCACGGCTCAAGCGCAAGCGCTTTCCGCTGGCCGCACGCAAGCCGCACAAGCGCTGGGCGCCGCGGTGACGAACGCCATGCAGGAACTGGCGATGGCTGGCGGGCGTTTCGAAATTGCCTTGCAGCCGGAGCCGGACGGTTCCGCAGTCGGCTTCGAGCGCATCGAATTCCAGGTTGCGGCCAATCCGAACCAGCCCTTGCGGCCCTTGGCCAAGGTCGCCTCGGGTGGTGAGCTGTCACGCATCGGCCTGTCGATCCAGGTGATCACCTCCGAATCGCAATCCACCCCGACCCTGATCTTCGACGAAGTCGATTCCGGTATCGGCGGCAGCGTGGCCGAGATCGTCGGCCGGCGTCTGCGAGAGCTCGGCAGCAAGCGTCAGGTGCTGTGCGTGACGCACTTGCCGCAGGTGGCTGCGCAGGCCAACTGGCAGTGGCGTGTGCTCAAGGAAACCAACGACGGCGCGACCCGCTCGCGCCTGATGGATCTGGACGAAGCCGGGCGCATCGAAGAAATTGCCCGCATGTTGGGCGGCGTCAACATCACCGGCACGACGCGCACGCATGCTGCGGAGCTGTTGGGCGTGAAGCAGGGTTGATGCGGCAATCGCGATCAAGCGCGCCCGGCGCTGCTTCGCGATACTGACGCCTCCGCTGACTCAAACATTGATGGATTCTCATGACCCAGAGCCTCACCCATCTGCAAGAAATTCCCCTGTGGCCTGACGTGCCGCCCGGTTCGGCGGGTGTGCAGCTCACCGAAACCATCGAGGAGCGCAGCCCGGATGTGGCGGCCTTTATGGATCGGGCGATCACCGGTATCAGCCGGCCGGCCCTGACGGCTTATGTGCCGGCCCGACCTAATGGCACGAGCGTCGTGTTGGCGCCCGGTGGCGGCTACATCCGCGTGGTGCTGGACAAGGAAGGTATCGAGATCGCCGAGTGGCTGAACACCTTTGGCATCACTGTTTTCATCCTCAAATACCGTCTGCCCGGCGAAGGCCATGCCTCGCGTTCTGATGTCCCACTCCAGGATGCGCAGCGCGCGCTGCGACTGGTGCGCGCGAATGCCGCTGCCTGGAGACTGGCTCCAGACAAGGTCGGCGCGATGGGCTGCTCGGCGGGCGGCCATGTGATTGGCGCTCTGGCTACCCTCTTTGCAAAGTCAGTGTACAAGCCGGTCGACGCGGTGGATGCGGTATCGGCCCGACCGGATTTCGTCTCGCTGCTGTATCCGGTGATCACCATGGATGTGCGTTGGGCGCATCCGGGTTCGCGCGAGAAATTATTGGGCGACAATCCATCCGAGGCGCTGGTCAAGGCTTGGTCCTGCGAAGAGCAGGTCGGCCCGGACATGCCGCCGTGCTTCATCTGCCATGCGGCCGATGATGCGTCGGTGCCGGTGGAGAATGCCGTGAATTTTTACAATCGCCTGCATCACCAGCGCATCCCGGCGGCACTGCATGTGTTTGAAAGCGGCGGTCACGGCCACGGCATTCGCCTTGCCAAAGGCAAGCCGGTGGAGCGCTGGACCGAACTGTTTGCTGACTGGCTGCGCGTGCGCGGCTATCGGACTATCACCCCGGAGGAGTGCCTGGCATGACCATCGAACAGGATGTAGAAAAAATGGCTTTGCAGGAAGAACGCCTGCAGTTCGCGAACTTCGATGCGGATACCGCCTGGGCGCTGGGCTGTGCGCTGCGCGAAGCGGCGATCAAGCGAGGCTACAAGATCGCCATCGAGGTGCGTCAGATGGGATTTCCGCTGTTCTACAGCGCGCTGCCCGGCAGCTCGCCGGATAACGCCGACTGGCTGCGGCGCAAGCGCAATGTGGTCGAGCGCTTTCACAAAGCCTCCTACGCCATTGGCCACAACCTGCTGCAGCGCGGCCTGACGATTACCGAGCGTTACGGCATCGCGCTGGCGGATTTCGCCGCGGCCGGTGGCGGCTTCCCGATCCGCGTGCGCGGCACGGGCGTGGTGGGCTTTGTCGGTGTGTCCGGCCTGGCGCAGCGCGATGACCACGGTTTCATCGTCGAAGTGCTGGCGCAGATGCTGGGCGAATCCGTTGCGGAACTCGCTTTGGGCGAAGAGTAGCGCGCATGCGCATTACGCTGGTTCATCCTGCCGGCTTCAATTTTGTTCCCGGCCAGCCGGATTTCACCGTGCTGGCCAATCGCATGGCGCCCATCGGGGTGCTGCAGCTCGCTTCATGGCTGGAACGACACGGCCACCCCACGGCCGTGCATGATTGCCTGGGCCCCAGGGCGCCGCGCGGAGCCCAGGCGAACGTGGATCAGATTCTTGCTACGCAGCCCGAGCTGATCGGCTTCTCGGCCACCACTTCGGGCTTCATGGATGCGGTGGACATGGCGGCGCTGATTCGCAGTTGTGCGCCGCAGATCAGGATCGCCTTTGGTAACGTGCACGCCTCGTCCATCGGTGCGCCGCTGCTGGGGCACTTTCCCGAGATCGATTATCTGTGCATCGGTGAGGGCGAGGGCGCCATGCTCGACTTGGCCAATGGCCTGGCGCAGAAGGATATCGGCAACCTCGTCTGGCGTGAAGGCGAGCACATCGTCACCAACCCGCGCCGGGATCGCATTCAGGATCTGGATGAGTTGCCTTTTCCCGCCTGGGAAAAACTCGAGGGCTTTCCGGCCGGCTATCACTTGCCCTTGTTCGGCTACGTGAAGCGTTGGGGCGCGACGATGATGACCTCGCGCGGCTGTCCCTACACCTGTTCGTTTTGCGAGCGCACGGTGTTCGAGCGCATGTACAAGGTCAATTCGCCGGCCTACATCTACGCGCACATGAAACACCTGCGCGACAGTTTCGGTGTGCGTCACATCAATCTGTACGACGACCTGTTTTCGGCGCAGAAAAACCGCGTTACGGAACTGTGCCAGCTGCTGATCGACAAGCCGCTGGGCATCAGCTTCAACTGCGCGATCCGCACCGGCCACACCTCGGATGAGATGCTGCGTCTGCTCAAGGCGGCGGGTGCGGTGATGGTGTCGATGGGCGTCGAATCGGCCTACCCTGCGATGATGGCGCGCCACAAGGCCGGCGTGAGCCTTGAGGCTGTGCGTGAGACGGTCGAAAAGATCCACGCCGCTGGCTTGCGCGCCAAGGGCTTGTTCATCTTCGGCCTGCCCGGCGAGACGCCGGAAACCTTCAGGACCACCAGTGATTTCATCCTGTCACTGGATCTGGATGACATGGCCATGACCAAGTTCAGCCCGCTTTACGGTGCGCCGCTGTGGGATGAATGTGCGAGCGGGCAGGAAGGCGATCTGATCGAAGACTGGCGCCTGATGAATTGTCTGAATTTTGTTTTCAAGCCGAGCGGCTTCGCATCACGGGACGAAATGGATGCGCTCTACAACTGGCATATCCGCCGTTTTTACCAGAGTACTGCCTATCGCCAGCGCTTCGCCAAACGCCTGTGGCAGCACCGCTGGAGCCTGTGGCATCTGATCACGCATCTGCCGAAAGTGTTTCAGGCCGTGCATTACTTCCACGCCAACAAGGCCGAGCTGGAACGCATGAAGACCGATTTCCAGCTCCATCCGCGCCAGCCCTTGGGCTTGCACGCTTCGCTCTCTGCCGAACTGAAGGCTGATGCCGTCGCCGCGATTGCGCCGGAGGGGATCAAGGTTTTACGGCGGGTGGCGGTTTAGGCGGCAAGTCGCATTCGCAAGTCGCAAGTCGCAAGTCGCAAGTCGCAAGTCGCAAGTCGCAAGTCGCAAGTCGCAATTTTAGTGGGCTGCCTGAAGAGCCGCGCGTGGATTGGTTGTGCGGGTAGGGTCGTGTGAGAGTGAGACTGCGGGCGGCTGTGCGGGCATCCGGATTTGATCTGCAGATTCTGCGGCATTCGATCAAGGGTGAATCTTCTTTTTTCGAGAAAAATTGCCAAGCAGCTTATCGACACCTCCGCTGATGTATGTCCTGAAACCGCCGGTCAGGTGTAAGACGGATTCCTACAAAATACATTCACAAGGAAGAGGGTCTCTGTTACTTTTCGCCACCGGAGTGCCAACTAAGTCACACTTTTTGGTGTTCCGGTGACAATAAGAAGACGTGACGCCAAGTTCATCAAGGATGTCCGGAGACAAGTAGCAAAACGCACAATCCATTCGTGCGTTGCTGGATTCGGGTGGTTGGAACAGTTCGGCTGCCAACCGCCCGATCAGCTAAAGCCAGTCGTCATTGAAGCCAAAATACATCCTCCCAGCTGCGTTTCGCTTCTGTGTTACTCCCCGAATACTACCCGCCACAAGGCTTGCACTGGTATGCGTGCGGCGTCCAGGCTGCCATCCAGCACCCGGCTCTTGAGTTGATTCAGGCGCTGGCCGTGCTGAGCATGGCGCATGGTGCGGTAGGCGTTGGCACTGCCCGTGGCCAGATCTTCGGGGATCAGACCCGCCGCTGCGGCGCGGCCGAGCAGGGCGATGTTGCCCTTGTTTTCGGTCAGCTCCGGATGGGCATGGGCGTGGGCCAGGACCAGGAACTGGACGATGAATTCCACGTCGATCAGGCCACCCGCATCGTGCTTGAGCTCGAAACCTTCGCCCTTGTTGGCGAAGGAGTCGCGCATCTTGTGGCGCATCGCCAGTACTTCGCTGCGCAGTTTCTCAATGTCGCGGGCTTCGGCCAACAGGCTGCTGCGCAGGGCTTCGAATTTCGCGCCGACCTCAGCGTTGCCGGCGCAAAAACGCGCGCGAGTCAGGGCTTGCAGTTCCCACACCCAGGCGTCATTGCGCTGGTACTGCTCGAAGGCTTCCAGCGAGACGACGATCAGGCCGGATTCGCCATTCGGGCGCAGGCGCATGTCAGTTTCGAAAAGGTGGCCGGCGGCGGTGCGGCTGTCCAGCCAGGTGTTGATTCGCTGGGCCATGCGGGCATAAACCACCTGGCATTCCGGGTCGGGATCGTCGTGCACGAAGACCAGATCCAGATCGGACGCGTAGCCCAGTTCCTTGCCGCCAAGTTTGCCGTAGCCGAGGATGGCGAAGCGGTGTTCGGGGGCGTGGCGCTTGGCCCGGCGCCAGTTCAGCCTCAGGGTTTCGGCAAGGATGGCGTCGGCCAGGGCGGAAAGATGATCGGATAAATGCTCGACGCTGAGTCCGCCGGCCAGATCCTGATTGAGCAGGCGGAAGAGCTGGGCATGGTGGGATTCACGCATCACGTCCATCTGGCGTTCGACGTCATCGCCCAGATCGTCCATGACGCCGGCGAGCTGGCCGGCAAAGGCGCTCCAGTCCGGTTGCACGGTGAGCTGGCGACCGTCCAGCAATTCATCGAGCAGCAGCGGGTGGCGCGTCACATAGCTGGCCGCGAGGCTGGAGCTGGAAACCAGTTCGACCACGCGCGCCAGGGCCTGCGGATATTGCTGCAGCAGGGCCAGATAGGCCGCGCGGCGGCAGATGGCTTCGAGCAGCTCGATCATGCGCGCCAGGGTTTCGTCTGGATTGGTGCGCACGGCGGCGAGTTCGAGGATGCGCGGCATCAGCGCATCGAGCCGGTTGCGGGCATCTTCGCCCATGCTGCGCAGACGCGCGCTGTTGTGAAAGGCTTCGAGGCGGGCGGCGCTTTCGTGCGGATGACGGTAACCCAGCTCGCCCAGACAGTCGCAGGTCGGCCCGCCCTGGCAGGCGCCTTGCCAGACCGGTTCAAGCGGATGCTCCTGCGCCACCGGGTCGGCGAAGACTTCATCGAAATTTTGACCGACCCGCTGGCGATGCGCGTCCAACTTGGCTTGCAGAGCAGGGGCGTCGGAGAAGCCCATGGAGTGCGCCAGACGCAGCATATCCTCTGCAGAATCAGGCAGGCTGTGGGTCTGCGCGTCATCCAGATATTGAATGCGGTGTTCCAGACGGCGCAGGAAGTCGTAGGCGCTGGCCAGATCTGCGACAACTTCGGCGCTGAGCTGGCCGCGCTCGACCAGCGCATCGAGCACGCGCAGGGTCGGGCGGATGCGCAGACCCTGATCGCCACCGCCGCGAATCAGCTGGAAAACCTGGGCGATGAATTCGATTTCGCGGATGCCGCCAGGGCCGAGCTTGATGTTGTTGCCCATCTCGCGCCGGGTGACTTCGCGGCGGATCTGCGCGTGCAGATCGCGCATGGCATTGATGGCGCCAAAGTCCAGATACTTGCGGAAGATGAAGGGCCGGGCGATGGCCTTCAGTTCCTCGTGATGCGTGCCGGTGAGCGGGCGGGCCTTGATCCAGGCATAGCGTTCCCATTCGCGGCCCTGGGTGATGAAGTAGTTCTCCAGCATGTCGAAATTGGCCACCAGCGGGCCGGAGTCGCCGTTCGGGCGCAGGCGCATGTCGACGCGGAAAACGTAGCCATCGCCGGTCAGCTCGGAGATTGCGCCAATCATTGCGCGGCCCAGACGGTTGAAGAATTCGAAATTGCCGATGGGCCGTGCGCCGTCCGTCTCGCCGTCTTCCGGATAGGCAAAGATCAGGTCGATGTCCGACGAAACATTCAGTTCGCCGCCGCCCAGCTTGCCCATGCCGATCACGATCAGTTCCTGCAGCTCGCCAGTGGCGTTGCGTGGCAGTCCGTGGCGGATCGCCAGATGGGCGCTGAGGACGCGCTGGGCGGTGCTGACGGCGACTTCGGCCAGTAGCGTCATCGCGCCGGTGACTTCCGCCAGCGGGGCGAGGCCGGCCAGATCGCGAACCATGACCTGCGCGGCGACCCAGGATTTGAGTTGGCGCAGGCGCGGGCCGAGCGTGCTTTCGTCGAGCGGGCTCTCCGCCAGGAACGAATCCAGGTCCGCGCGCGTCAACGCATGCTCAAGGCTGCTGGCGAGGCGTTCAGGCAGCCAGGCGCGGGCACTGAGCAGACTGCGGAGGTAGCGGCTGTGGGAGCTGGCGGCGTCGATCAGGGCTTGGCTTGAGGTCATGGCAGGCATCGTGTGGAAGTTTTAAAGGGTTTTACCGCAAAGGATGGATACGATGCAAAGGTTCTCAAAGGGAGGTGTGCTGCAGACCCGCTACTGGCGGACGTCTTCAGGCAGGCTTGCTGTAGATCGAAGCGGGATGCGGCTCTTCAGGCCACGCTTGTTTCAAATGGCTTTCTTTGATTTTCTTCTGCGGCGTTTCGCGCTGTCACGGCATTTGCCTGTGATCTGTCGCCCATGGGTTAAAATCACCACCGACTTCATCATGCCGCCTTGCTGCGCGCCGCGTCCAGCCCTTCATGGCCGACATCCCGACTGATTCCCATAAATCGCCGACTTGGCGTACCCGCCTGGCGGCAGCCCTGCATTGGCGCAGCCTCGTGCGCCTGCCGCTGCATCTGCCGCGTCTGGCCTGGCGTTTTCTGTGGCTGGGTTTTTTCGTGCTGGCCATTGGCTTCTTGCTCCTGCGTTATGTTGCTGCGCCGCAGATTGCCGAGCAGCGGGAGCGAATCGAGCAGGCGCTGTCGCAACAATTGGGTCTGAAGGTGCAGATCGCGGCACTGGATGCGAACTGGCAAGGCTTGCGCCCGGAGTTGTCGATTCGTGGTCTGAAAATTTTTGATCACGAGAATCGTGTGGCGCTGGAGTTGCCGCAGATTGAGGCTTCGATGGCCTGGTCTTCCTTGTTCTACCGGAGTTTGCGTTTGTACCGGCTGGAGGTCATCAAGCCTGAACTGGATCTCCGGCGTCTGGCGGATGGGCGGATTTTCATCGCGGGCCTGCACATCAATAGCGGTGGCGCTGATTCCGGTATGGGCGATCTGGTGCTGGGCCAGCGTCAGGTGGTGATTCGCGATGCACGCCTGGTGTGGACTGATGAGCAGCGGGATGCGCCGCCGCTGGCGCTTGATCAGGTTAGCTTCCGTCTGGAAAATTCTGGTGATTCGCACCGCTTTGCCTTGCTGGCCAGTCCTCCGGCAGCCTATTCGGCCAATCTGGATGTGCGCGGCGATCTGTATGGCAGTGGCTTCAAGGATCTGGCTGATTGGCGGGGCAGCATTTACCTGTCGCTGGACGAGGCCGATCTGGCGGTGTGGCAGAAATGGCTGGACTATCCGCTGGCCTTGCCGCGTGGGCGAGGCGGGATACGCACCTGGCTCAGTTTCGATGGCAAACATCTGGAAAGCCTGACGGCGGATGTAGCGCTGGCGGATGTGGCGTTGCGTTTTGGCAAGGAGTTGCCGCAGCTGGATCTGGCGTCCTTGCAGGGGCGCGTGACGCTGAACGCCCGCGAAGATGAAATCAATTTCGCGGCCGAGCGCCTGAGTCTGGCAACGCAGGACGGCCTGCGCGTCGGGCCGACACGGATCGGCTTCCGGTATCTGATGGCCGATGACCAACGTCCGGCGCAGGGCAGTTTCTCCTCCGGCGAGCTGGATGTGCGCGTGCTTTCGCAGCTGTCGGCCTATCTGCCATTGCCGGCGGATTCAGCCAGGCGTCTGGTTGAGGCGGCGCCGAGCGGGCGCATTGTGGATTGCAAGCTGACCTGGGAGGGGCCGGCGGAGAAGATCGAACATTTCGAGTTGAGTGCGCGTGCCGAGGCGCTGAGCTTGCAGCCGGTGGGGAGCTTCCCCGGCTTTACGGGCCTGTCTGTGCAGGTCACGGGCACCGAGCGCAAGGGTGAATTCAAGCTGGGCGTGAAAGATGGCGCACTGAGCGTGCCGACTGCATTGACCGAAAGCATGCTATTGACCCGACTGGATCTGGCCGGCGGCTGGTCCTACGAGAAGCCCAAGGGCAGTGCGCAGGAGGCGCTGACCGTGAAAATTGCCAGCGGCCGCGTCGTTAATCCGCACACCAGCGCCGATGTTTCGGGCTACTGGCAGGCGCGGGCCGCAGGGCCGGGCTATCTGGATATACATGCACAGGCCAAGCGCGCGCAGCTGGATGCGGTGTGGCGCTACATCCCGAAAATGCCCGGAGATTATGTGGAGAATTGGCTGCATGAATCTTTGACCGCTGGGCGCGGCGAAGATCTGCGTTTTCAGCTGACGGGCGATCTGACGCAATTCCCTTTTCATAAGAGCCCGGGCGCTTTCCGTCTGGAAGGCAAGCTGGTTGATGCGACGCTGGAAACCTTTGCGCCGGGCTGGCCGGGGGCTACGGCCATTCAGGGCAGCCTGGTGCTGGATCGGCAGCGCCTGACCATTCGTGCTGACAAGGCACGCTACCAGAACGTGCCTTTGCGTGCAGTGAAGGTTGAGATTCCCGACCTGATGGATGAAGGCAAGCAAGTGCTGACCGTCGATGGCAAGGCCAGCGGTGCGACCACTGATTTCCTGCATTACGTGAATGCCAGCCCATTGGAGAAAATCGCCGGCAGTTTTACGCGTGAGTTGCGTGCCAGCGGTAACGGCAATCTCGATTTGCATATTGAGGTGCCTTTGCACGATGCACTGCACACCCGCGTCAAGGGCGATTACCGCTTTGCCGGCAATACGCTGCGCCTGATCCCGGCACTGCCGGAATTCAGCGAGGCAACGGGGATACTGGGTTTTACTGAGAAGGGCGTGAGTTTGCCGGGCGCGGATGCGACTTTCCTCGGCAAACGCGTGCGCGCAACTGGTGTCACTGAAGCCGACGGCAGCTTGCGTTTTGATGGTCAGGGTGCGATTACGATGGCTGGCCTGCGCAAGCTGGCGCCGAACCCCGCCTGGGATCATTTGAGCGGCGAGACGGCAGTGACGACGCTGATTCGCGTGCGCCACAATCTGGTTGACGTGAGCGTGGACAGCAATCTGGTCGGTGTGATCAGCGAACTGCCTCCGCCCATGGTCAAGGATGTTGCCGAGCGCTGGCCGCTGCATTTCAACGTGCGCGCCGAGTCGCGCGATGGCAGTCCGGAGAGCAGCAATACTTGGCGGGTGAAGCTGGATCAGCGTGTCGATGTCGCCTGGGGCGAGTCGTGCAGTGACAAACAATGCACGCTGACGCGCGGCGCGGTGGCTGTGGGCGAAGATGCCGTGCTGCCGGCACAGGGCTGGCGGGTTTCAGGCATTGTCAAAGCTGTGAATGCAGAGCAATGGCAGCCTGTCATCGAAGACATGCTGGCTGGTTTTGGGGCGGGCTCGGGCGGGATGGCTGGCGAATTGGCGGTGGCTGTGCAGGTTGCCGATCTGCGGGTAGCTGGGCATCGCTTCCGTGATGTCAATGGCAAGGCTTTGCGTCGCGACGGTAACTGGACTTTGCGCCTGGACGGCCCTGATCTGGCGGGTGATCTGAGCTGGAGTGAGGCCGGCAATGGCAGTTTGCGCGCACGTCTGTCGCAGTTGTCCTTGCAGCCGGTGGTAGGTGGTTTTGAGCCAGTCCCTGCGCTAGTGACGGCCGAGGGCCGACGACCCCTGCGCCAGCCTCCGGCTCTGGATGTAGTCGCCGAGCATTTCCGTTTGCGCAGCATGGATCTGGGCAAATTGTCCTTGCAGGCCGTGAGTGATGACAAACGCTGGCAACTCAAGAATATCAGCCTCACTGCGCCGGATATGGTGATTACGGGTTCGGGCGTCTGGCAGCGCAACGCGGGTACGCGGCTGGATTTCAAGCTTTCCAGCGAGGATGCGGGCAGCATGCTCGGGCGTTTTGGTCAGGAAAATGCACTGCGCAAGGGCGCGGTGGACTTTGAGGGCAATCTGGCCTGGGCAGGCCTGCCCACTACCCTGCATTACCCGTCCATGAACGGGGCGCTCAAGCTCAAGGCCAGCGATGGCCAGTTCCGCAAGATGGAACCGGGCGCCGGACGCTTGATCGGTATTCTCAGTTTGCAATCCTTGCCGCGCCGGATCTCGCTGGATTTTCGCGATGTGTTTTCAGAAGGGTTTGCCTTCGACAGCATTACCGGTGACATGCGCGTGGAAGCCGGCGTGCTGAATACCGGCGATCTGGAAGTGCGCGGACCTGCGGCCAAGGTGTTCCTTACGGGGAGCGCGGATCTGGCGCATGAAACGCTGGACATGCATGTGCGCGTGCAACCCACGCTGTCCGAGACTGTCGCCATCGGTGTAATCGTGGGTCAGGCCGCTGTCGGGATTCTGAATCCGGCGGTCGGCGCTGCGGTCTATCTGGGGCAGAAGCTGCTGCGCGATCCGGTCGAAAAGATTTTTGGCTATGACTACGCGGTGACCGGTGCCTGGGCTGATCCGAAAGTAGAGAAAGTGGGAAGTAAATTGTCTGTGCCGGCCGCTTCGGAGCCTGCCGTGGATTTGAGTGCGCCACGATGAACGCGCCGATTTGCAAGCTCGCAGCGGTGCAGCTGATTGCCGGCCCGGATGTGGCGAGCAACTTGATCGAGGCTGCGCGCCTGATCGCCGAGGCCGCCACACAGGGCGCCCAACTGGTGCTCTTGCCCGAATATTTTGCCTGCATTTCGGCGGATGAAACGGCCAAGATCGGTTTGCGCGAGGCGCCGGGCCATGGCCCGATTCAGGCTTTCCTGAGCGAAGCCGCACGCCGTTACTCTGTCTGGCTGATCGGTGGCACGCTGCCCTTGCAAGCCTCTGATGATCTGCATGTGCTCAATACCTGTCTGGTCTTCAACCCGCAGGGCGAGCAGGTCGCGCGCTACGACAAGATTCACCTCTTCGGCTTCAAGCGTGGAGCCGAGTCTTACGACGAAGCGCGCACCATCGAGGCGGGCCACAAGGTGGTGACGTTTGATGGCCCCTGCGGCCGCGTCGGTTTGTCGGTTTGCTACGACTTGCGTTTCCCGGAACTGTACCGGCGTATGGGTGCGGTAGATCTGATCGTTGTGCCCGCTGCATTCACTGCTACGACAGGCCGCGCTCATTGGGAGGTTCTGCTGCGCGCCCGTGCCATCGAAAATCAATGCTATGTGCTGGCCAGCGGGCAGGGCGGCACGCATCCGTCCGGCCGCCAGACTTGGGGTCACAGCATGTTGATCGACCCCTGGGGCGAGATCGTCGCCAGTCTGGGCGCCGGGGCGGGCGTTGTGTGTGGGCACTTCGATCCGCAAAGAATTGCCAGCGTGCGCGAAAGCCTGCCGGCCCTTAAACACCGAATTTTTGACTGATTACAGGAAGCACCCTTCGCATGAGCCTCACCGCATCGCACTCCGCCCTCGATACCGCCAGCCAGATCCTGCTGGCGCCCTATGGCCTGAGCAACAGCTCGCTGGACAAGACCTTGGGCAGCCTGCTCGGTCACGATCTGACTTACGCCGATCTGTATTTCCAGTATCAGCGCACCGAGAGCTGGAGCCTGGAGGAGGGGATCGTCAAATCCGGCAGTTTCAACATCGAGCAGGGCGTTGGTGTGCGCGCGATTGCCGGCGAACGCACGGCTTTTGCCTATTCGGATGACATCAGTGCGGCGGCGCTGCAGGAAGCTGCGCTGACCGTGCGCTCGATTGCCGCACAGGGTCAGGCGCGGCGCGCCAAGGTCAAGGCTCGGGCGCAACCGCAGGCTTTGTATGCGGCCGTCGATCCTCTGCCTTCGCTGCAAGATGCGGCCAAGATTGCGCTGCTGGAGCGCCTCGAACAATTCGCACGTCAGGAAGATCCACGTGTGCTGCAGGCCATGGCCTCGCTCGCCGCTTCGTGGGATGTGGTACTGGTGGCGCGCAGCGATGGCGTGCTGGCCGCCGATGTGCGCCCCTTGGTGCGCCTGTCGTTGACGGTGATTCTGGAAGACGGCGGGCGTCGCGAGCAGGGCTCGTCCGGTGGTGGCGGACGCAGCGACTACGGCATGTTCACGGATGCCGTGCTGCGCGATTACGCCAAGCGCGCGGTGCATCAGGCCAGCATCAATCTGGCTGCCAAACCGGCTCCGGCCGGTACGATGACGGTGGTGCTGGGCAATGGCTGGCCTGGCATCCTCTTGCACGAGGCCATTGGCCACGGCCTGGAAGGCGACTTCAACCGCAAGGGCAGTTCGGCTTTCGCCGGACGCATTGGCCAGCGTGTCGCGGCCAAGGGCGTCACTGTGGTTGATGACGGCACGCTCGCTGGCCGGCGCGGTTCACTGACCATCGATGACGAAGGCAATCCGACCCGCTGCACCACGCTGATAGAAGATGGCATTCTCGTCGGCTACATGCAGGACATGCACAACGCCGGCCTGATGGGCGTGACACCGACGGGCAATGGCCGGCGCGAATCTTTTGCGCATCTGCCCATGCCGCGCATGACCAATACCATCATGCAGGCCGGCGACAAGGATCCGGCCGAGATCATCGCCTCGGTGACGCATGGCCTGTACGCCGCGAATTTCGGCGGCGGGCAGGTCGACATCACCAGCGGCAAGTTCGTCTTCTCGGCGGCCGAGGCCTACATGATCGAGAACGGCAAGATCACTTACCCGGTCAAGGGCGCAACCCTGATCGGCAACGGTCCGGACGTGCTGAACCGGGTCAGCATGATCGGCAACGATCTGGCGCTGGATCCCGGTGTGGGCACCTGCGGCAAGGATGGCCAGAGCGTGCCGGTCGGCGTCGGCCAGCCGACCCTGCGGATTGATGGACTGACGGTGGGCGGGACGGGTTGAGGCGTTACGCACAGGACTGAGCAATGAGTGCTGAGGACTGAGTAGCTGGAGAGCCGCGCGGGACGGACTTCTTCGGAGGTCTGTCTTGCGCAGGCATATCTGGCGGACTTGTACTGGCATGTGCTTTGTAGATCAACGCGCAGAGCGGCTCTTCAGCTGGCAGATGTCGATGAGCTTCGCCGCCCGTCGGAATGGGAGGGACACAAACAGTTCGCCGCGCTTTGCCCTTAAAATGCTGTCTGGCCGCTCGTGTGGGCGGCCTCGTCTTTTTTGAAAAAGGGGTTTTGAAGTGAAGCCTGCTGTTGAACGCGCCGATTTTGATCGCTACATGGTTCCCGTGTTTTCCCCGCTCGAGATGATTTTCGTGCGAGGCGAGGGCTCACGCCTGTGGGATCAGCAGGGCCGCGATTACATCGATTTTGGTGCGGGCGTGGCGGTCACTTCCCTGGGGCATGCCCATCCTGTAATGGTCAAGGCGCTGACCGAGCAGGCTGCCAAGCTGTGGCATGTGTCGAATTACTACACGAATGAGCCGGCGCTGAGCCTGGCGAAGAAGCTGTGTGAGGCGACTTTTGCCGAGCGCATTTTCTATTGCAACTCTGGAGCCGAGGCCAACGAGGCGGCTTTGAAGCTGGCGCGCAAGTGTGCGGTCGACAAGTATGGTCCGGAGAAAATCGACATCATCGCCTTCAACGGCAGTTTCCACGGCCGGACCTTCTTCACCGTGTCGGTGGGGGGGCAGGCCAAGTATTCGTCAGGCATGGGGCCGAATCCGGCCGGCATCGTGCATATCGATCTGCACGACGTAGAGGCGCTGCGTCGCGTGGTCGGCAAGAACACCTGCGCGATCATCGTCGAGCCGGTGGTGGGCGAGAGCGGCGTGGTGCCGGTGCAGCCGGAATTCCTCAAGCTGTTGCGCGAGTTGGCGACCGAGTTTGATGCCAGTCTGATTTTCGATGAAGTGCAGTCCGGCAATGGCCGCACTGGCGCGCTGTACGCCTATATGAATACCGGGGTGGTGCCGGACATTCTGACCACGGCCAAGGGCATCGGTGGCGGTTTTCCGATCGGTGTGATGCTGACCACCGCTGCGGTGGCGGACAAGCATTTCACCCCCGGCGTGCATGGCAGCACCTTCGGCGGCAACCCGCTGGCCTGTGCCGTGGCAGAGGCGGTATTCGACGTGATCAGTGCGCCGGACGTGCTGGCTGGCGTGAAGCGCAAGGCGGCGCATGCGGCTGAGCGTTTGCGCGCCATGGGTGCGCAGTACGGCTGTTTCTCGGAAGTACGTGAATCGGGCCTGTGGCTGGGCTGCGAGCTGACACCGAAATTTTCCGGTCAGGCTGGCGCGTTCATGGCGGCGGCAGCCAGCAATGGCGTGCTGCACATCGTGGCGGGGCCAAATGTGGTGCGTCTGGCGACCTCCTTGATCATCTCGGATGCCGAGCTGGATGAAGGGCTGGATCGTCTGGAAAAAACCTGCGCGCAGATGGCAGCGCTCTGATTCGATGTTGTGTGACGGGGCGTAAGCCCCGTCCTTTTATGCTTCAGGCTCATGCCGACAAAGCTCAAACCCTCTGATGCATCCAGTCCGGACCTCGCGGCTTTGCGCGATGCCTTGCGTGCACTGGCGGTGCGGACCGGGTTGAACGATAGCTTCGAAGATCCGGGGAGCGAGCCGCTCAAGCTGGCTTGGCGTCTGGTGCGTTTGATGGACCAGCAGCTGCGTGAAAAAGATCGCCTCTCGCTGGCGCTGGATAATCGCCATGACGGTTTGTGGGACTGGGATCTGCGCAGCGGCCAGTTCTTTCTGAGCGAGCTGTGGAAGCGCGGCCTGGGTTACGCCGAGGGGGTGTTCGGCAATACCCGGACGGATTGGGAGTTGTTGATTCATCCTGAAGATGTGGTGGCAGTGCGCGAGCGTATTGAACTGCATCTGGCTGGCGGCAGTGAGGATTTCGAGGCGGAGTATCGTCTGCGCGCACAGAATGGTGACTGGCGCTGGATCGCCACGCATGGCCGGGTGGTGGCGCGTGCGGCCGATGGACAGCCGGTGCGGGTGGTCGGGACGCATCGCAACGTGACCGAGCGCAAGGGCTGGGAGCTGGAGATGCTGCGCGCCAAGGAGGCCGCAGAATCAGCCAGTCGTGCCAAGGGCGATTTTCTGGCCAATATGAGCCATGAAATCCGCACGCCTATGAACGGCATCATCGGCATGACCGAACTGGCGCTGGATACGCAGCTGGATTCCGAGCAGCGCGGCTATCTGCAAACCGTAAAGTCTTCGGCTGAATCGCTGTTGGCGATCATCAACGATATTCTGGATTTCTCGAAGATCGAAGCCGGTAAGCTGGAGCTGGAAGATATCGAGTTTTCGCTGCCGGCAGTGATCTCGGATACCTTCAAGGCTCTGGCTTTACGCGGCCATCAGAAGGGCCTGGAGCTGGTGTTCGGCATCAGTCAGGACACGCCCCAGGTTCTGCGTGGCGATCCGAATCGTCTGCGTCAGGTGCTGATGAATCTGCTCGGCAATGCGATCAAGTTTACCGAGCACGGCGAAGTCGAAGTCTCCGTAAAAACAGTGCTGCGCGAAGGCTCGCAGGTGCGTCTGCAGTTCGATATCCGGGATACCGGGATTGGCATCGCGCGCAGCAAACAGGCGGAGGTGTTCGGCGCTTTCTCTCAGGCGGATACCTCGACGACGCGGCGTTATGGCGGCACGGGCCTGGGCTTGGCGATCTGCCGCAGGCTGGTAGAGCTGATGCGTGGGCGGATCTGGCTGGTTAGCGAGCAGGATGCGGGGAGTACCTTTTCATTTACGATCGAAGTCAGCGCCGTGCGTGATGCGGTCAAGTCCGAGCGACCGGATCCGCGCTATGCGCGCATGAATGTGCTGGTGGTCGAGGCCAATGCCGTGGCGGCGCGCGGGCTGGCGGGGAATCTGCGACGCTGGGGTTTCTCGGTGGATCTGGCGGCCAGCGGCGAAGAGGCCGATGCGCTGCTCAAGCAAGCCAGCAAGAGCGGTTTTCCCTTCGATATCATGCTGATCGACGCGAACATGCCGGATCCGGGCGGTTTCGCCTTGCCGGCCTATTTTCACGGTGAAGGCGCGCCCTGCGACCGGATCATCATGATGATGACCTCGGACAGCCAGCGTAACGATGCGGCGCGTTGCCGCCAGTTCGGGGTGCGCTCGAATGTCGTCAAGCCGGTGTCTTCCAATGACCTGCTCGACGCGATCCGCCTGGCGCTGACGCCAGCGCAGGATGAGGATGAGACGCTGGAAAGTCCGCTGGCCGAATTCCAGATCGATGAAAGCCTGATTCGTGCGCCGGGAGTCTCTCCTCCACAGAAAGCCCGGTCGGTTCTGCTGGTGGAGGACAACCCCGTCAATCAGACCGTGGCGACCAAAATTCTGCAGCGCGCCGGTTATGAGGTCGTCGCAGCCGGTGATGGGCAGGAGGCGATTGAGTGGTTCGAAAAACGGCGTTTTGATCTGATCCTGATGGATGTGCAGATGCCGGTGCTGGGCGGGCTGGATGCCACCAAGGCGATCCGGGCGCGCGAGGCGCGGCGCAGTTGGGCGATGTCCGGGCGCTGGGAGGTGACGCCGATCATTGCTATGACCGCACACGTGATGCAGGGTGATCGCGAACGCTGTCTTGAGGCCGGGATGGATGATTACGTATCCAAGCCGGTTCAGCCCTATGAGCTGTTTGCTGCGATTGAGCGAGTCAGTCGGCGCATGGAGGAGACTGATTTTGAAGGCGGTCTGGCCGCTCTGGCGGCAGGCGTGGATATGGAGGCAAACGACGCACCTGTGGCCGATCTGTCGCAAACCCGTGAGTTGCTGGATGGCGATGAGGCGTCCCTGCATGCCTTGATTGCGATTTTCCTGGCTGATTACGCCAAAAATTATGCTTTGCTGGAGCAGGCCGCGCGTAATCAGGATGGCAAGGTTTTGTGTGCGGTAGCGCATTCAATGAAGTCATCGGTTGGTGTTTTTGGCGCCGTGACGGCTGCAGAGACTGCGCAGCAAATTGAAGTGGCTGCGCGCAAAGGAGATGTGTCGCGGGCGATACATGGCGTGCCGGAATTGCTGGCCGAATTGTCGCGCGTCGCCGCCTATTTGCGCTCGCAATTACCGGAAGAGGGGCCTTGAGGCGCCGGCGATCCTTGCCGGAGGGCCCGGTTTCGGGCTATAATCGTCAGAGTTTGCAAGCGGGACTCGTCTGAAAAGACGGGTCCCGTTTTTCACGTCGGCAGCCCGGCTTGGCCCGTTGTTTTTTGACAGCGATTCAGCACAAGAGGCCCGATTTCACCGGTTTTCAGGAGTATTGATCGTGACGGACATCCTTTACGCCCTTCTCGCCCTCGCTGACGGGACAGTTTTTCATGGACAGGGTATTGGCGCCGTGGGCAGGAGCGTCGGTGAGGTGGTTTTCAATACTGCCATTACCGGCTATCAGGAAATTCTGACCGATCCATCCTATACCCGCCAGATTGTGACGCTGACGCACCCGCACATCGGCAATGTGGGCGTGAATCGCGAAGATTGTGAGTCCGGTCGCGTGTGTGCGGCGGGCTTGGTGATTCGCGATCTGCCGCTGCTGGTCTCGAATTTTCGCTCCGAGCAGACGCTGGATGCGTACATGAAGGCCGAGAACGTGGTGGGAATTGCCGGGATTGATACGCGCAAACTCACACGGATCTTGCGCGAAAAAGGTGCTCAGGCAGGTTGTCTGGTGACATCCACGAATGCCAAGGATCTGAATGTTGAAGCGGCCATTGCCGAAGCGCGGGGTTTTCCCGGTCTGGCTGGTATGGATCTGGCCAAAGTCGTTACGACGGACAAGGCCTACACCTGGACTTCCGGTGAGTGGAAGCTCGGCAAGGGCTTTATCGAGCAGGCTGAGGCGAAGTTTCATGTTGTGGCCTACGATTTCGGCGTCAAGAAAAACATCCTGCATATGCTGGCCGAGCGCGGTTGCAAGCTGACCGTGGTGCCGGCGAAGACTTCGGCTGCCGAAGTGCTGGCCATGAACCCGGACGGTGTATTCCTGTCCAACGGCCCGGGCGATCCGGAGCCCTGCGATTACGCGATTGCTGCTGCACGCGAATTCCTTGAGTGCAAATTGCCAACTTTCGGCATCTGCCTGGGGCATCAGATTCTGGGGCTGGCTGCTGGCGCAAAGACGCTGAAGATGAAATTTGGCCATCACGGTGCGAATCACCCGGTCAAGGACCTGGATTCTGGCCGCGTTTTGATTACCAGCCAGAACCATGGTTTTGCGGTGGATGAAAAAACGCTGCCTGCCAATGTGCGCGCCTCGCATGTATCCCTGTTTGACGGCAGCCTGCAAGGCCTGGTCTGGACGGATCGTCCGGCCTTGTGTTTTCAGGGGCACCCGGAAGCCAGCCCCGGTCCGCATGATGTTGCCTATCTGTTTGACCGTTTCATTGATCTGATGGCGGCAGCAAAACAGTAAGGTGAGAAGGGCAAAAGGGATGGGGTTTTGTCTCGCTTTGCCGTTTTGTCGAAAAGAATTCAGTCTTATGGAGAAGTGAAGAGCGTGTAAGGCCAGGCTGGGTGCAAAGGGTTTTATCCCTTCTCCCTTTCTCCTTCCCTCTTCCCGGTAAAGAAATGCCAAAACGCACAGACATTCAATCCATCCTCATCATTGGTGCGGGCCCGATCATCATTGGTCAGGCTTGCGAGTTCGATTATTCCGGCGCCCAGGCCTGCAAGGCCCTGCGTGACGAGGGATACAAGGTCATTCTGGTCAATAGCAATCCGGCCACGATCATGACCGATCCGAATATGGCGGATGTGACCTACATCGAGCCGATTACCTGGCAGGTGGTTGAGCGCATCATTGAGAAAGAGCGCCCCGATGCGGTGCTGCCGACCATGGGTGGGCAGACTGCGTTGAATTGCGCGCTGGATCTGTGGCGCAATGGCGTGCTGGATAAATACAAAGTCGAGCTGATTGGCGCGACCCCGGAAGCCATCGACAAGGCTGAAGATCGCCTCAAGTTCAAAGACGCAATGACCAAGATCGGTCTTGAGTCTGCGCGCTCCGGCATTGCTCACAGTATGGAAGAAGCAATGGCCGTGCAGGCCAAGCTGGGCTTTCCTTCCATCATCCGCCCGTCTTTCACCATGGGCGGCACCGGCGGCGGGATTGCCTACAACATCGAGGAGTTCAGCGAGATCTGTACGCGTGGCCTGGATCTGTCGCCGACGCGTGAGTTGCTGATCGAAGAATCGCTGCTGGGCTGGAAAGAGTTCGAGATGGAGGTTGTGCGCGACAAGCACGACAACTGCATCATCATCTGCTCTATCGAGAATCTGGATCCGATGGGTGTGCATACGGGCGATTCGATCACCATTGCCCCGGCACAGACCCTGACGGATCGCGAATACCAGATCATGCGCAACGCCTCGATTGCGGTGCTGCGGGAGATTGGTGTGGATACCGGCGGTTCGAACGTGCAGTTCGCGGTCAATCCCAAGGATGGTCGTCTGATCGTGATCGAGATGAATCCGCGCGTGTCGCGTTCGTCGGCGCTGGCGTCCAAGGCTACCGGTTTTCCGATTGCCAAGATTGCGGCCAAACTGGCTGTGGGCTTTACGCTCGACGAACTGCAGAACGACATTACGGGCGGTGTGACGCCGGCATCCTTCGAGCCGTCAATTGACTACATCGTCACCAAAGTGCCGCGTTTCGCATTCGAAAAATTCCCGCAAGCCAATGCGCGCCTGACGACGCAGATGAAGTCGGTGGGTGAGGTGATGGCGATGGGCCGCACTTTCCAGGAGTCCTTCCAGAAAGCCCTGCGTGGCCTGGAGGTCGGCGTCTACGGCCTTGATGAAATCGAGTGCGATCGCGAGGAGTTGGAGCTTGAATTGTCCAACCCCGGTGCGGAGCGCATCTGGTACGTGGGGCAGGGCTTCCGCGAAGGTATGAGTCAGGACGAAGTGCATCAGCTGACCAAGATTGATCCCTGGTTCCTGGCGCAAATCGAAGACATCGTGAAGTCCGAGAAGAATTTGGCCGGCCGTTCGCTGAAGAGCCTTGACGCTGCTGCGTTGCGTGGCCTCAAGCGCAAAGGCTTCTCGGACCGTCGTCTGGCCAAATTGCTCGGTGCCGAAGAAACGGCCGTGCGTCTGCATCGCCATGCCTTGGGTGTTCGTCCGGTTTACAAGCGTGTGGATAGCTGTGCTGCCGAGTTCGCTTCGAGTACGGCTTATATGTATTCCTGTTACGACGAGGAGTGCGAAGCGCTGCCGACGGATAAGAAGAAAATCATGGTGCTGGGCGGTGGCCCGAACCGCATCGGCCAAGGAATCGAATTTGACTACTGCTGCGTGCATGCCGCACTGGCGCTGCGCGAAGATGGCTACGAAACCATCATGGTCAACTGTAATCCAGAGACTGTGTCGACCGACTACGACACTTCGGATCGCCTCTATTTCGAGCCGCTGACGCTGGAGGATGTGCTGGAAATCGTCGCCATCGAAAAGCCGGTTGGCGTGATCGTGCAATTTGGAGGACAGACCCCGCTCAAGCTCGCGCGCGATCTCGAAGCCAATGGCGTGCCGATTATCGGTACCAGCCCGGACATGATTGATGCGGCTGAAGATCGTGAGCGCTTCCAGAAGTTGATCAACGATCTGGGCCTCAAACAGCCGCCAAACCGCACCGCGCGGACCGAGCACGATGCAATCCGCCTTGCTGCCGAAATCGGTTACCCGCTGGTGGTGCGTCCGAGCTATGTGCTGGGCGGTCGTGCCATGGAAATCGTGCACGAGCAGAAGGATCTGGAGCGCTACATGCGCGACGCCATCAAGGTGTCGAATGATTCGCCCGTGCTGCTCGATCGCTTCCTGAATGACGCGACCGAAATTGACGTGGATGCCATGTCTGATGGTACGCAGGTCATCATTGGCGGCATCATGCAGCACATCGAACAAGCGGGCGTGCATTCGGGCGACTCTGCCTGTTCGCTGCCGCCTTACACTTTGTCGGCTGAGTTGCAGGATGAGTTGCGTCGCCAGACCGAGATGATGGCGCGTGGTTTGAACGTAGTAGGCTTGATGAATGTGCAATTCGCCATTCAGGGCGAGACGGTGTATGTGTTGGAAGTGAATCCACGTGCATCACGTACCGTGCCTTTCGTTTCCAAGGCCTGCTCCCTGCCGCTGGCAAAAATTGCTGCACGCTGCATGGCCGGGCAGACGCTGGCTTCGCAGGGCGTGACGCGCGAGATCGTGCCGCCGTATTACTCAGTGAAAGAAGCCGTCTTCCCTTTCAATAAATTCCCCGGCGTGGATACCATTCTTGGCCCGGAAATGAAATCGACCGGTGAAGTCATGGGTGTGGGTAAGACCTTTGCCGAAGCTTTCGTGAAGAGCCAGCTGGCTGCAGGTGCGCGTCTGCCCTCGTCGGGAACGGCATTCATCAGCGTCAAGCAGACCGATCGCCCTAAGGCGGTCGATGTCGCGCGCGAACTGCTGGATCTGGGCTTCAAGGTTGTGGCGACCAAAGGTACCGCAGGCTACCTGAATGAAGCAGGGGTGATGGCAGTGACGGCGGTTAATAAGGTTGGGGAAGGGCGCCCGCATATTGTCGACATGATCAAGAACAACGAGATCGCACTGGTGGTGAATACCGTAGAAGAAAAGCGGCAAGCCATTGTGGATTCCCGTTCGATTCGTACCAGCGCGCTGGCTGCGAAGGTAACGATATTTACAACCATTGAAGGGGCGCGGGCCGCTTGTATGGGCATCCGGCATTTGAATGACCTTGAACCTTATGCGCTGCAGGATCTGCACGCACTGCTGAGCTGATCGCCATGGTAAAAACTCCCTTGACCGTGAATGGTGCAGCAATGCTGCGCGCTGAACTGCACCGCCTGAAAACGGTGGAGCGCCCAAGTGTGATCGCGGCAATTGCCGAGGCGCGTTCGCATGGCGATCTATCTGAAAACGCAGAGTACGATGCTGCCAAAGAGCGTCAAGGCTTTGTCGAAGGACGCATTGCCGAAGTCGATAGCAAATTGTCGACCGCCGAGATTATTGATCCGACCTTGCTGGATGCGGAGGGGCGCTGTGTGTTTGGTGCAACCGTGGATCTTGAGGATCTGAGTTCGGGAGGCCGTGTGCTGTATCAGATCGTGGGTGAGGACGAGGCTGATCTGAAGGCGGGGAAAATCTCGATTAGCTCACCGATTGCACGCGCGCTGATTGGCAAGTATGTCGGTGATGTGGCTGAGGTGCAGGCGCCTGGCGGTGTGCGCGAGTACGAGATCATCGACATTCGCTATATCTGACGCGATGCGCCAGTTCGCCCACTACCTTTACGTTGTTGCCATTACCTTGTGGGTAGGTTCATTGTGGGCAATCGGTTATATCTCGGCACCAACACTGTTTTTATTTGTAGCGGATCGTAGTCTGGCGGGTACCGTGGCAGGCAAGCAGTTTGCTGCTGTGGCTTATCTCGGGATGGCTTGTGCGGCTTATCTGTTTGCTTACCTCTTTTTCAGCGAGGGCGCGCGAGCTTTCAGACTGCTGGTTTTGTGGCTGATTGCGTTGATGCTTTTGTTAGTCCTCGCCGGGCACTTTGGCGTGGCGCCGATCATCGAGCAATTGCGTGGTGCGACCGCACGTGAAATGGTGGAAGGGGTTGTGCGCAACCGTTTCCAGACTTGGCACGGGATAGCGAGCCTGCTCTGGTTGATCCAAAGTGTGCTGGGGCTGGCTTTGGTGACGCAGGTTTTCAGGCGTTGAAACAAAAAAAGGACGGCAACCCTTTCGGGATGCGGTCCTTTGTTTTTTGAGGCTTAACGTGCGCTCTTGCGGGCGCGGCTGCTACCGGCGCTGGGTTTGCGATAGCGCGCTTCTGGAGCCCCTGCCATCGATTTGCGCGGAGCGTTGCCCGTGGTAGGCCGACCAGGGCGCTTGTCGAAGGCAGCTTCTTTTACGCGGGGCGGGCGTTTGCCACGACCCGGACGCTTGGCTTCAGGTGCGGCTTTGACGACATGCAGCTCGGGGTTCTCGCGGAAAATCACGAGCAGTTTGCCGATGCTTTGAACTGCGGCGCATTTGAGTTCGACACAAATCTGCAGCAGATAGGCGGCGCGGGCTTCGCGGTCATCCCCGAAGACGCGGATCTTGATCAGTTCGTGAGCCTTCAGTGCAAGGTCAATTTCTTTCAGGACGGACGCGCTCAGACCGTTACCGGCGATGCTGACTACGGGGTCCAGATGGTGGGCTTTTGCGCGCAGGTCGCGGCGCAGTGAAGATGATATTTCGAGCATTTGAGTGCAATTCCTTTTCCAAACGTTGATTTTACCTGTTATCGACCATGAAACGCAGCAAAACCAGTAAAGGCTGGATGCAGGAGCATCTGAATGACCCATGGGTGCTTAAGGCCAAGGCTGAGGGCATGCGTTCGCGCGCGGTCTATAAGCTTCTGGAAATCGACAAAAAAGACAAGCTCTTGAAGCCGGGCATGGTTGTGGTGGATTTGGGCTCTGCGCCCGGATCCTGGTCACAGGTGGCGGCTCCACGCGTCAAGCCAAGCGGCCAGTTGTTCGCGCTGGATATCCTGCCCATGGATCCTTTGCCGGACGTGAGCTTCCTACAAGGGGATTTTCGCGAGGCTTCGGTATTGGCCGAATTTGAACATTTGCTTGCCGGGCGTGCCGTGGACCTTGTTCTTTCGGATATGGCCCCCAATATGTCCGGGAACGCCGTCAGTGATGATGCCCGGATGATGTATCTGGCCGAGTTGGCGCTGGATTTCGCGCAGCAGCATCTTCGCCCAGGCGGCAATATGCTTATCAAGGTGTTTCAGGGCGCGGGCTTCATGGAGTACCGGACGGCAATGCTGAAGTTGTTCCAGTCGGTGCAGTCGCGCAAGCCGGATGCTTCGCGTGATCGCAGTGCAGAACTGTACTTGCTGGGCGTGGATAAAAAATGATGTGATCGATGGACCGTCGGCTAGATTGATTGTCGGCGGGAACGTTCAGACTTAGAATCGGTCAAGTACAAGTTATATCCGGCAATTTCAGCCGGAGTGAATCGGGAGTCACCTTGAACAACAACGTCTTCAAAAATGCCGCCATCTGGTTGCTGGTACTTGTGGTGGTTTATTCCCTTGTCAGTTCTTTCAGTAACCGTCAGGTTGCTCAGAACACGATGGAGTATTCCCAGTTTATGGATGAGGCCAAAGCAGGCCGCATTGACAAGGTGACGCTGGATGCCCAGAGCGATCTGGCCATCGTGACAACTCAGGACAAGCGTCAGATAACGGTGAATACGCCTCCGCGCGATCTGTTCATGGTCGAAGACTTGCGCAAATATGGTGTGGCCGTTTCCATCAAACCCAGAGAGGAGCAGTCGTTTCTGATAGGTTTGCTGTTTCAGTTGTTGCCGATCGCCTTGATGGTGGGTCTGTTCTTCTTCTTCATGCGGCAAATGCAGGGCGGCGGCAAAGGCGGGGCGTTTTCGTTCGGCAAGAGCAAGGCGCGGATGCTGGATGAATCGGCCAATTCGATCACCTTTGCGGATGTCGCGGGTTGTGATGAAGCCAAGGAAGAGGTCGCCGAACTGGTTGAGTTCCTGCGCGACCCCTCAAAATTCCAGAAGCTGGGTGGCCGGATTCCGCGTGGTGTGCTGATGGTGGGCTCCCCGGGTACCGGTAAAACCTTGCTGGCCAAGGCGATTGCCGGCGAAGCCAAGGTACCGTTCTATAGTATCTCTGGCTCTGATTTCGTCGAAATGTTCGTGGGTGTCGGTGCTTCGCGTGTGCGTGACATGTTCGAAAATGCCAAGAAAACGGCTCCCTGTATCATCTTCATTGACGAAATTGATGCGGTTGGCCGGCAGCGTGGTGCTGGTTTGGGCGGCGGGAATGATGAACGCGAACAGACCTTGAATCAGTTGCTGGTCGAAATGGATGGCTTTGAAGGCGCGTCGGGCGTGATTGTGATCGCTGCGACCAACCGGCCGGACGTACTTGATCCGGCGCTGTTGCGTCCGGGGCGTTTCGACCGTCAGGTTACCGTGCCGCTGCCTGATATCCGTGGCCGTGAACAGATCCTCAAGGTGCACATGCGTAAGGTGCCGGTGGCGCCTGACGTGGATCCGGGCGTGCTGGCGCGCGGAACGCCGGGCATGGCGGGTGCCGACTTGGCCAATCTGGTGAATGAAGCCGCTCTGTTTGCCGCACGCAGCAATAAGCGTCTGGTGGATATGGAAGATTTCGAGCGCGCCAAAGACAAGATCTTCATGGGCGCCGAGCGCAAGTCCATGGTGATCCTGCCGGAGGAAAAGAAAGCTACTGCGTATCACGAGTCTGGGCACGCCATCATCGGGTCTTTGTTGCCTGGCTGCGACCCGGTACATAAGGTTTCGGTGATTCCCCGTGGCCGTGCGCTGGGCGTGACCTGGTCCTTGCCGGAGCGGGATCGTTTCAGTCTGTATCAGGATCAGATGCTGGCCCAGATCAGCATGTTGTTCGGCGGGCGCGTGGCGGAAGATTTGTTTGTGGGCAATATTTCAACCGGCGCATCGAATGATTTCGAGCGAGCAACAGCGATTGCCCGCGATATGGTGACGCGTTACGGAATGTCCGAACTTCTTGGTCCGATGGTTTACGCCGAGAACGACGGGGAGGTCTTTCTGGGGCGTTCTGTGACAACGCACAAAAATGTGTCGGAAGCGACGATGCAGAAGGTCGACTCGGAAATTCGTCGCATCATTGACGAACAATATGCTTTGGCCAAACGCTTGCTTGAAGAGAATCGCGACAAGGTCGAGGCGATGACGGCCGCTTTGCTGGAATGGGAAACCATCGACGCTGATCAGATCAAGGACATCATGGCAGGGCGTGCTCCACGGCCGCCGAAGCCTTTGTCGAGTTCGCAGCCGCCAAAGCCGGATGAGGGCCCGGGAGCTGAGCCGAATGCGCCGGCGCCTGTTGTCTGAGCCACCTCACACTTGAATCAGCCCCGCTTCGGCGGGGTTTTTTGCTTGTATTGTCGAGGATGTTTTGCATGAGATCAGAAGTGCCTGTCTGGCAGTGCGGCCGATTCCGGCTCGAATTCGATGTGCCGGCAATCATGGCGATCATTAACGTGACGCCGGATTCATTTTCGGGCGATGGCTTGGCCGGATCGGTCGAGATGGCTCTAAAGCAGGGCGAGCAAGCTCTACAGGATGGCGCAAAAATTCTGGATGTGGGGGGCGAGTCCTCGCGGCCTGGTGCGGAATCGGTCAGCGTGGACGAAGAGTTGGCGCGCGTGATTCCTGTGGTGGAGGCTTTGGTGGGCTTGGGTGTGCCAGTCTCGGTGGATACGGTGAAGCCGTCAGTCATGCGTGCGGCGATTGCGGCAGGAGCGGCCATCATCAACGACATCAATGCCTTGCGTGCGCCGGGCGCGCTTGAGGCGGTAGCTGCCTCGGATGTCGGCGTGTGTTTGATGCACATGCAGGGCGAACCGCGCAGCATGCAACAAGCGCCGGTTTATGCGGATATTGTCGGAGAGGTGGAAGCCTTTCTGCTGGAGAGGTGCGCTGCGCTTGCGTCTGCAGGGGTGGGTGCTTCAAGAGTGGCTCTGGATCCGGGTTTCGGCTTTGGCAAGACGCTGGAGCACAACCTGAGCCTGTTTCAGGGCATGTCCCGTGTAATGGCCCATGGATACCCGCTCTTGGTGGGGGTGTCGCGCAAAACCATGCTGGGTGCGCTCACCGGACGGGCTGTTGGCGAACGTTTACCTGCCAGTATCGTGACCGCCGTGCTGGCTGCGCAGCGCGGAGCGGCTATTCTGCGGGTGCATGATGTGGCGGCAACGCGCGATGCCTTGGCGATGTGGGCGGCGATTGATCTGGATCGCCCGAACGTCTATTGAGACTTGTCCGTCAGACGGGCACAATCCGCATCCACTTGAGAGGGAATAGAACGTGGCGCGCAAATATTTTGGTACGGATGGTGTGCGAGGGCTGGTTGGGCAGAACCCGATTACTCCCGAATTCGTGATGCGTCTGGGTTATGCCGCGGGCAAGACGCTGGTTGCGCGCGAGCAACTGCAGCCCGGTGAGCATCCTGCGGTACTGATCGGCAAGGACACCCGGATTTCCGGCTACATGCTGGAAGCTGCTTTGGAAGCCGGTTTTGCGGCCGCTGGCGTGCATGTAATTCTTGCCGGTCCGATCCCGACACCGGCCGTGGCTTACCTGACGCGCGCCCTGCGCTTGCAGGCTGGAGTGGTTATTTCCGCCTCGCACAACCCTTACTACGATAACGGCATCAAGTTTTTCTCTGCGGGCGGCACCAAGCTGCCGGATTCGGTCGAGGAGGAAATCGAAGCGCATCTGGATGAGCCGATGGGCTGCGCAGAGTCATCGGCGCTTGGGCGTGCGCGCCGTATCGAGGACGCAGCAGGACGCTATATCGAATTCTGCAAGAGTAGCTTTCCGAACGATCTGAATCTGCGCGGCCTGAAAATCGCGCTGGATTGCGCCAATGGGGCTGCGTATCAGATTGCTCCAAAGGTATTTCACGAGCTGGGCGCCGAGGTGGTGAGTGTTGGCGTCGCGCCGAATGGGCTCAACATCAATGACGGTGTGGGTGCGACGGTGCCTGCCAGTCTGCGTGAGGCCGTGCTGAAGAGTGGCGCGGATATTGGCATTGCGCTCGATGGCGATGCGGACCGGGTGCTGATGTGCGATCGTGCCGGGGAACTCTATGATGGTGACAAGCTGCTCTACGTGATTGCTCGGGCCCAGCAGGCCGAAGGCAAGCTGGATGGCGTGGTCGGCACCTTGATGAGCAATCTGGGTTTCGAACATGCGATCAAGCGGCTGGGTGTCCCATTTTGTCGTGCCAAGGTCGGTGATCGCTATGTGCTCGAGCTGCTCATCGAAAAGGGTTTCAAGCTGGGTGGCGAGAATTCCGGTCATATCATCTGTCTGGATCGACACACTACGGGCGATGGCATCGTTTCGGCACTTCAGGTGCTGGCGGCTTTGCGTCTGCGTAATGAGAGTTTGCCTGAGGCCTGTGTTGACTTGGTTTTTTATCCGCAAAAACTTATCAATGTACGCATGAAAGCCGGCTTTGACTGGATTTCAGATGGCGGGATTGCGGCGGCGCAAGCATCAGCCGAGGCCGAGCTGGGGAGTGAAGGGCGCGTGCTGTTGCGCCCGTCCGGGACCGAGCCCTTGTTGCGCGTGCTGGTTGAAGGTGCGGATGGCGAGAAGGTCGAGCGCTTGGCGCGTCAGATTGCGGCGGCGGTTACATTGGCGGTTGAGTAAACACCAAAAATCAGCTTTCCATGGCGACTGTAGCAAAGCTGTAACAATCCGTTCATATACTCTGTAATGTTGGTGATCCGATCCAACTTGATAGGAGAAATTCAATGAATGGTTTCAAGCTGGCCGCCATGGCCATTGTGATTGCAGCGGGTTTTTCCGCTCTGGCCGCCAAGGCTCAAACAGTCGTCAAGGTCGACGGTTCCAGCACTGTGTTCCCGATTTCAGAGGCGGCAGCTGAAGACTTTCAGAAGCTGAAAAAAGGCGCTGTCAAGGTGACTGTGGGTATGTCCGGCACCGGCGGCGGCTTCAAGAAATTCTGTATCGCCGATGCCTCTTTGCGTATCGATGTGGCGGATGCCTCGCGCCCGATTACGGCAAAAGAAATGGAAGCCTGCAAGGCTGCCGGCGTCAAGTATGTGGAATTGCCGGTTGCGTTTGATGCATTGACGGTGGTCGTCAATCAAAAAAATCCGCTCAACAGCATCTCGGTCGAAGAGTTGAAGGCGATGTGGGAGCCGGCTGCACAAGGCAAAATTACCAATTGGAAGCAAGTTAATCCAGCTTTCCCTGATCGGGAGCTCAAGCTGTTTGGCCCCGGCACAGATTCCGGGACGTTCGAATACTTCACCGAAGCTACGGTCGGCAAGTCCAAGTCTTCACGCGGCGACTATACGGCCTCTGAAGATGACAATGTGCTTGTTCAGGGCGTCTCGCGTGACCTTGGTGGTATCGGCTATTTTGGCTACGCCTACTACGCAGAAAACAAGAGCAAGCTGAAGGCTTTGGCGATTACTCCGGCAGGTGGCAAGACGGCTGTGCTGCCCTCTGAGAAGGCTGTTATTGACGGCAGCTATAACCCGCTGGCGCGCCCGATCTTCATTTACGTGAATGCCGATTCGGCCAAGCGTCCTGAAGTGAAGGAATTTATCGAGTTTTACCTGAAAAATGCAGGCAAGTATTCGCAAGAGGTGAAGTACGTTCCGTTGTCGGCAGCCGACTACAAGCATGCTGCCGATAACTTCGGCAAGCTGCGTACTGGAACGGCTTTTGGTGGTCACAATGAAGTGGGTGTGAAGGTTTCTGATCTGCTTAAGCGCGAACCGAAAGAGTAATTTTGGGCGTGTAAGGGCGAAGCCCCGGGTTCCTTGATGGCGCCCGGGGTTTTTTTCGGTGATTTCAGGTGTTTGGCTTGGTACACTCAGATGATTCAAGTTGCTATAGCAGAGAGTGGGAGCGCCATGAGTGTGGTAAGTGATCGCTTGCGCAAGAGCAGGATGCGGAATATCCGGGAGACCGGAATTGAGGCCATTCTGTTTTTGGCTGCATTCATTTCTGTGGTGACGACGCTGGGGATTGTTTATATCCTGGTGTCTGAGTCCATGGATTTCTTTCGGCATGTGTCGATCGTCGATTTTTTAACCGACACACAATGGACGCCTCTGTTTGACGATGCTCACTACGGCATCATGGTTCTGATTTCCGGCACTCTGACCAGTTCGGCTGTGGCATTGTTTGTTGCTTTGCCGCTCGGTACGGTGATTGCCATCTATCTTTCCGAGTTCGCGAGTTTTGCGGTGCGTGAAGCCGCCAAGCCGATTCTGGAATTGTTGGGCGGGATTCCCACCATCGTGTTTGGCTATTTTGCTCTGATTACGGTTACCCCTTTTTTGCAGTCCTTGTTTCCCGAGTTGCCTGGATTCAATGTCTTGTCTGCCGGCTTGGTAATGGGGGTGATGATCGTTCCTTATGTCAGTTCATTGGCCGAGGATTCCATGCGCGCAGTACCGATGAGTCTGCGCGAGGGCTCTTATGCGATGGGAGCAACGCGCTTGCAGACTGCTTTGCGTGTCGTGTTTCCTGCAGCCATTTCCGGTGTGGGCTCTGGGTATGTGCTGGCAATTTCGCGCGCAATCGGGGAAACCATGATTGTGGCGGTCGCAGCGGGTGGTCAGCCCAATCTGACATTCAATCCGGCTGAATCAGCAATGACTTTGGCTTCATACATTGCCGGCGTTTCGCAAGGCGATCTACCGCAGGATTCTGTCGGTTATCAGACGATTTTTGCTGCCGGCCTGACCTTGATGGTGATTACTCTGGGTCTCAATGTAATGGGCCATTTATTGCGCAAAAAATATCGCGAGGTGTATTGATATGAAAGACGCTGATCTTCAGGCTATTCGTAATCTGATCGCAAGTCACAAGCGCAATGATGCGGTTTTTGCACTGCTGGGTATTCTTTGTTTGATGATAGGTGTGCTGACGCTGCTGGCCTTGTTTGGCGAAATGTGGGTGAATGGCGCGGAGCGCCTGAATCTTGATTTCCTGAGTAGTTTTCCGTCGCGCCGGGCAGGGCAGGCCGGGATTCTGGCAGCGTGGGTGGGGTCTGTATTGGTCATGCTGGTCACGGCTGCGTTTGCGATTCCGCTAGGCGTCGCTGCGGGTGTCTATCTTGAGGAGTACGCGCCGAAAAACTGGATGACCGACATCATCGAGATTAACGTTTCGAATCTGGCGGGGATTCCTTCGATTGTTTATGGCCTGCTTGGGCTGGGGATGTTCGTTTACACCTTGGGTTTGGGGCGCAGCATCTTTACGGCTGGCTTGACCTTGGCTCTGCTGATATTGCCGGTGGTGATCGTGGCGACTCGCGAGTCGATTCGCTCGATTCCGCAGATGGTGCGTGAGGCTGCTTACGCCTGTGGTGCAAGTACCTGGCAGACGGTACGAGATCACATCATTCCCTATTCGGCGCCAGGAATTTTGACGGGCGTGATTATCGGCATGGCCCGTGCTATTGGCGAAACAGCACCTTTGCTGGTGGTTGGGGCTGTGACCTTTATTGCTTATTTGCCGTCGGCGCCTTTTACGGGGGAGCCGACTGCAGGGCTGTTTGATTGGGCGTCTGCGGCCTTTACCGTACTTCCAATCCAGATGTTCAACTGGACTTCACGCCCTGAAGTCGCTTTTCAGGCCAATGCTGCTGCTGCTGGCCTGGTGCTGGTTTGCATGACCTTGCTGATGAACGCCACAGCAATCTGGCTGCGCTATCGTTTGCGCAAAAATATCAAGTGGTAATGCTGCTGCATTGCCGCCATTGAACCGATTTTGCAGAGAGAACATCAGATGACTATTGTGAGCACCCCTGAACGGATAAAGGCTGAAGTCAAGGATTTCAACTTTCACTATGGTGCGTTTCACGCTCTCAAAAACGTGAACATGCCTATCCATGAACGCAAAGTGACGGCCTTGATTGGGCCGTCTGGCTGCGGGAAGTCGACCTTGCTGCGCTCCTTTAATCGCATGCATGATTTGTATCCTGGCAACCGTTATGAGGGCGAAATTCGTTTGCATCCGGATAACACCAATTTGCTCGATAGTGCAGTTGATCCGATTGAAGTGCGGATGCGAATCAGCATGGTGTTTCAGAAGGCGAACCCTTTTCCCAAGTCGATCTACGAAAATGTTGCGTATGGCTTGCGCGTGCGAGGCGAGAGGAGTCGGGCAGTCCTTGATGAGAAGGTCGAGCAGTCCCTGCGTGGCGCAGCGTTGTGGGATGAGGTAAAGGATCGTCTCAACAGCCTTGGTGCGAATTTGTCTGGCGGGCAACAGCAGCGCTTGTGTATTGCGCGAGCCTTGGCGACAGATCCGGAAATCATCCTCTTTGACGAGCCGACTTCGGCGCTGGATCCGATTGCGACGGCAAGTATTGAAGAGCTGGTGACGGAATTGAAGAACAAGGTCACAATATTGATCGTGACGCACAACATGCAGCAGGCTGCACGCGTGTCCGATTACACCGCTTACATGTATCTGGGTGAGATGGTGGAGTTCGGGGTGACTGATCAGATGTTCATCAAGCCGCAAAAAAAGCAAACCGAAGACTACATCACGGGTCGATTTGGCTAGGATGGGCGCGGGTTTTCGTTGACCCCGCGCCTCTGCCTGTCTATACTTCCGGCTTTCGTTAAACAGCGCCTCGGGTCCAATATGGGTAGCTTCTGGTTCAGTCTTTTGCTTGTGCTGCACATCTTGTTGGGATGTTCCGTCATTGGCTTCGTGCTTCTTCAGCACGGCAAGGGGGCTGACATGGGTGCAGCCTTTGGTAGCGGCGCATCAGGCAGTCTTTTCGGATCCTCCGGTTCTGCGAACTTCCTCAGTCGCACAACAGGAATTCTGGCAGCGTTCTTTTTTGTTTCGAGCCTTACGCTTAGCTACTTTGCCTCAAAGTCGCATGTGCAAGGCCCGAGTGATTTGATGGAAGGCGTTGCTGCTCCGGTCGTGCCTGTTGTAGTGCCGGCGTCCGCGCCTGGTCAAGATATTCCGAAGTAAAAAATAGAATACGCGGTATGTGTGGCGGTCTTCGAGGCTGTTACATATAATCCGTGAGTGTTTCAGTAGTGCCGACGTGGTGAAATTGGTAGACACGCCATCTTGAGGGGGTGGTGGCGCAAGCCGTATGAGTTCGAGTCTCATCGTCGGCACCAGAGAGAATGAAACGCCCGCATGTTAGCGGGCGTTTTGCGATGGGCAGTTCCTTGTAGGAGGCAGAAATGCTGAATAACTACTTTCCTGTTCTGATGTTCATCGCTATTGGCTTGTCCATCGGTGTTGCACCAATGGTTTTAGGCCGTCTGTTAGGCCCCAACAGACCAGACCCACAAAAATTATCTCCCTACGAATGCGGATTTGACGCCTTCGAAGAGGCGCGCATGCGCTTCGACGTGCGTTACTATCTGATTGCGATTCTCTTTATCCTGTTTGATCTTGAGGTGGCGTTCTTGCTGCCTTGGGCGTCAATCGTCAAAGAGTTGGCGGGCACTGAGTCGGTTCGTCTGTTCGGGTTCTATGAAATGTTTGTGTTTCTCGGAATTCTCGTAATCGGATACGTGTACGTCTGGAGAAAAGGCGCGCTCGACTGGGAGTGATCTCGCGTCGCGACTGATCCAGGCGCCTATGTCAGCAAAGGGCGCTCTGTGAGTATTGAAGGTGTTTTTCGCGAAGGCTTCGTGACTACCTCGATGGATGCCGTCATTAACTGGACGCGTACCGGGTCGTTGTGGCCGATGACTTTTGGTCTGGCTTGCTGTGCCGTGGAAATGATTCACGCCGGCTGTTCCCGTTATGATCTTGATCGATTCGGCGTCGTGTTTCGCCCGAGTCCGCGTCAGTCTGACCTGATGATTGTTGCCGGCACCCTGTGCAACAAAATGGCACCCGCTTTGCGCAAGGTCTATGACCAGATGGCGGAGCCGCGCTGGGTGATTTCCATGGGTTCCTGCGCCAATGGCGGCGGCTATTATCACTATTCCTATTCTGTAGTGCGCGGCTGTGATCGCATTGTGCCGGTCGATGTCTATGTGCCGGGCTGTCCGCCAACGGCGGAGGCTTTGATTTACGGCATCATTCAACTGCAGAACAAGATACGCAGAACCAGCACTATCGCGCGTGAGGGAGTATCTGCTCAATGACCCGTCTGGAACGTTTGGCCGAGGTTTTGACTCGCGTGCTCGGAGAGCGCGCGGGTGGATTGAGTCTCGATCTAGGTGAGTTGACGCTTGACGTGAGCGCCGCCGACTACATTGAGGTCGCTCATCAGTTGCGAGATCATGAGGAGCTGGGTTTTGAGCAGCTGATTGATCTTTGTGGCGTGGATTATGCTGGCTATGCCGGTCAGATTGCCCATCCGGCCCGCTTTGCTGCGGTATCTCATCTTTTGTCTGTGACGAAGAACTGGCGTTTGCGCTTGCGTGTGTATGCCCAGGACGACAGTTTTCCCGTGCTGCATACATTGAACGATGTCTGGCCCGCGGTCAGCTGGTTTGAGCGCGAGGCTTTCGATTTCTTCGGGATCATGTTTGAGGGGCATCCTGATTTGCGCCGCATTTTGACGGATTACGGGTTTGTTGGTCATCCATTCCGCAAGGACTTTCCTGTGTCCGGATTTATGGAAATGATCTATGACAAGGAGCAGGGGCGCGTGGTGTATCAGCCCGTAAGCATTGAGCCGCGTGAAAATACGCCGCGCATCGTGCGCGAGCCGTCCTACGGGGGTGGCCGTGGCTGATATCCGGAATTACACGATTAACTTCGGGCCACAACACCCTGCGGCGCATGGCGTATTGCGCTTGATTCTGGAGCTTTCCGGTGAGGTCGTGGAGCGTGCCGATCCACACATCGGCTTGCTGCACCGCGGAACCGAAAAACTGGCCGAGACTCGCACTTGGATTCAGTCTGTTCCGTATATGGATCGTCTCGACTATGTGTCGATGATGTGCAATGAGCACGCTTACTGCATGGCGATTGAGAAATTGCTTGGCGTGCAGGTTCCCTTGCGTGCCCAGTACATACGGGTGATGTTTGATGAAATCACGCGCATCCTGAATCACTTGCTGAACATTGGTACGCATGCTTTGGACATCGGCGCGATGACCATGGTGTTGTATACGTTCCGTGAGCGCGAAGATCTGATGGATGCCTATGAGGCTGTCTCGGGTGCGCGCATGCATGCTGCGTATTATCGTCCGGGTGGCGTGTATCGTGATTTGCCGGATCAGATGCCCAAGTATCAGGTCAATAAATATAAAGACGCGTCGACCGTTAAAAAGCTCAACGTCGCGCGGGAAGGTTCTCTGCTGGACTTTCTGGATGACTTTACGCGGCGCTTCCCGACCTATGTCGATGAGTACGAAACGCTGCTGACCGATAACCGAATCTGGAAGCAACGTACGGTTGGTGTGGGTGTGGTGACGCCGGAGCGGGCTTTGGCGCTGGGTTTTACTGGCCCCATGTTGCGAGGTTCGGGTGTCGTTTGGGACTTGCGCAAGAAGCAGCCGTACGAAGTGTACGACCGTGTGGATTTTGATATCCCGGTGGGTACCAACGGCGATTGTTATGACCGTTATCTGGTTCGTATCGAAGAGATGCGCCAGAGCAATCGGATCATTCGCCAGTGCATCGACTGGCTGCGAGCCCATCCTGGTCCCGTCATCACGGATAGTCACAAAGTTGCGCCTCCATCGCGTGAAAAGATGAAGGGCAATATGGAAGAGTTGATCCACCACTTCAAACTTTTCACGGAAGGCATGCATGTGCCTGAAGGCCAGGTTTATGCCGGGGTGGAGCATCCAAAGGGGGAGTTTGGTGTGTATGCCATTTCGGACGGCGCGAACAAGCCTTGGCGCTTGAAGTTGCGCGCTCCGGGTTTTGCGCATCTGGCTGCGATGGATGAAATGGCTAAGGGTCACATGATTGCCGACGTGGTGGCGATTATCGGGACTATGGATATAGTGTTCGGTGAAATCGACCGCTGAGAACAAACCGACTATGTTGAGCATTGAGTCCTTGCGGCTAATTGACCGCGAAATTGCCAAATATCCTACCGATCAGAAACAGTCGGCCGTGATGGGGGCATTGCGCATTGCGCAGCAGGAGATGCATTGGCTCTCCAGCGAAACTATTGAGGAAGTTGCGTCCTACTTGGGCATGCCCGTTATGGCTGCGTATGAGGTGGCAAGTTTCTACAACATGTACGACCTCAAACCGGTGGGGCAGCACAAGATTACGGTGTGCACCAATCTGCCCTGTGCCTTGTCAGGCGGTGTTGAGGCGGCTGAGTATGTGAAGCAGAAGCTTGGCATTGGCTTCAACGAAACGACCGCTGATGGGAAGTTCACCCTCAAAGAGGGTGAATGCATGGGCGCATGTGGTGATGCGCCGGTGATGCTGCATAACAATCACAAGATGTGCGCTCGCATGACCTGTGCGCAGATTGATTCGCTCATCGAGGACTTGTCAAAATGAGCGAAACAAAGGTGATTCTTGCTGATCTGGATGGCGAGCGCACTTGGCGCATGGCTGACTACGTCAAGCGTGGTGGCTATGAGGCGCTGAAAAAGATCATTGCGGACAAAACGACGCCGGATGAAATCATCGGTTTGCTGAAGACGTCCAATCTGCGTGGTCGTGGTGGCGCCGGTTTTCCGACAGGTTTGAAGTGGAGCTTCATGCCCAAGGCCTACGTCGGGCCGAAATATGTTGTCTGCAATTCTGATGAGGGCGAGCCGGGCACCTTCAAGGATCGCGATATCCTGCGCTACAACCCGCATGCCGTGATCGAAGGCATGATCATCGCGGGTTATGCGATGGGCTGCGTAGCCGGCTACAACTACATTCACGGCGAGATTTTTGCCGAATACCAACGCTTTGAAGAGGCGCTTGAAGAAGCCCGCGCAGCGGGCCTTTTGGGACAGCGCATTCTTGGTTCGGAGTTCAGTTTCGACCTGTTTGCGCACCATGGTTATGGCGCCTATGTGTGCGGCGAAGAAACCGGTTTGCTCGAGTCGCTTGAGGGTAAGAAGGGGCAGCCGCGCTTCAAGCCGCCGTTCCCCGCCAGCTTTGGTTTGTACGGCAAGCCCACCACGATCAACAACACCGAAACTTTTGCGGTTGTGCCCTTCATTCTGCGCATGGGCGGCGAAGCCTTTCTTGCGTTGGGCAAGCCAAATAACGGTGGCACCAAGATCTTTTCCGTCTCAGGCCATGTAAATCGGCCCGGGAATTACGAGGTGCGTCTCGGTACGCCATTTGCTGAATTGCTGGAGATGGCGGGCGGCATGCGTGGTGGTCGCAAACTCAAGGCAGTGATACCGGGCGGATCGTCGGCGCCGGTATTGCCTGCAAGCATCATCATGGATACGACGATGGACTACGACGCCATCGCCAAGGCCGGTTCGATGCTGGGTTCTGGCGCCGTCATCGTGATGGATGAGAGCACTTGCATGGTCAAGGCGCTGGAGCGTCTGTCCTATTTCTATTTCGAAGAGTCTTGCGGCCAATGCACGCCTTGTCGTGAAGGCACGGGCTGGATGTATCGCATGATGCATCGGATCGAAAACGGGCAGGGCAGGGCTGATGACCTTGCCTTGCTGGATAACGTCGCCGAGAACATCATGGGCAGAACCATTTGTGCGCTGGGCGATGCTGCGGCAATGCCGGTGCGTGGGTTCCTGAAGCATTATCGCGACGAATTCGCCTATCACATCGAACACAAGCGCTGTCTCGTTCCCGTTGAATTGCAACGTGAAGGCAGCCGGATTTACGTGGCCCAGGATTGAGCATGCTAGAGATCGAAATCGACGGCAAGAAAGTGCAAGTCGCCCAGGGCAGCACCGTCATGGATGCTGCCAATAAACTCGGTACGCATATTCCCCATTTTTGTTACCACAAGAAATTGTCCATTGCGGCCAATTGCCGCATGTGTCTGGTTGAAGTGGAAAAAATGCCCAAGGCCGTGCCTGCGTGTGCCACGCCGGTGGTGGCGGACATGAAGGTCAGCACTCAGTCTGACAGGGCGCTCAAGGCGCAGAAGTCGGTGATGGAGTTTCTGCTCATCAATCATCCGCTGGATTGTCCGATCTGTGACCAGGGTGGCGAATGTCAGCTGCAGGATCTGGCCGTGGGTTACGGGGCTTCCGGTTCGCGCTATCAGGAAGAGAAGCGCGTTGTGTTTAACAAGAACCTCGGGCCGCTGATCAATACCGACATGACGCGCTGCATTCATTGCTCGCGCTGCGTGCGTTTTGGCCAGGAAATTTCCGGCATCATGGAGTTGGGGATTGCTAATCGTGGCGAGCATTCTGAAGTCATGGCCTTTGTTGATCGCTCGGTCGATTCAGAGCTTTCCGGCAACGCCATTGATCTGTGCCCGGTGGGCGCGTTGACCTCCAAACCCTTCCGTTTTGCTGCGCGTACCTGGGAAATGTCGCGTCGCAAATCTGTGAGTCCGCACGATTCGCTGGGGTCGAATCTGGTGGTGCAGGTCAAGCATGACGAAGTCAAACGCGTGCTGCCGCTGGAAAACGAAGAAATCAACGAGTGCTGGCTATCTGACAAGGATCGTTTCTCCTATGAGGGGTTGCGCTCCGCAGATCGTCTGACGGAGCCACAGATCAAGCACGGTGGCGAGTGGCATAAGGTTGATTGGCAGACTGCGCTGGATTACATCGTGCGCAGCTTGAAAGACATCAAGACTGACTTTGGCGCTGAACAAATTGCGGCTTTGGTTTCTCCGCACAGCACAATTGAAGAAATGTATCTCGCGCAGAAGCTGGTGCGCGGCTTGGGCTCCGACAACATCGACATGCGCTTGCGCCAGAGCGACTTCTCGCTGGATGGCAAGCGGGCCGGCGCGCCTTGGCTCGGGATGCCGGTTGCGAACCTGAGTACGCTGGATGCGACGCTCGTTGTTGGCAGCTTCCTGCGTAAAGATCATCCTTTGATGGCGCAGCGCCTGCGTCAGGCAGTGCGTCGTGGCGGCAAACTGGCGCGCGTCAATGTGACGAGTGACGACTGGCTGATTCCGCTGGTGGCGCAAAGCGTGGTGGCTCCAGCGCAGTTGGTCGCTGAGTTAGCTGCTGTACTCGCCGCACTTGCCGCCAAATTGAATGTTTCCGTATCAAGCGAATGTGCCGAGATCGTTGGGAGCGCAATTCAAAGTGAGGCGGCTCAGGCCGTGGCGGAAGTCCTTCTCACTGGCGAAAAGCGCGCCGTGCTCCTGGGGAATCTGGCCGCCCAGCATCCGAATGCCGCCTCGATACACATCCTGTCGGCGGAGATCGCTCGTCTGGCATCAGCCAGTTTCGGTATTTTGGGTGAGGCGGCCGGCAGTGTCGGCGGTTACCTGACGAAGGCGGTGCCAACGATCGGCCTGAACGCACGTCAAATGGTCGAGTCGCCGCGTAAGGCCTACATCTTGTTGGGAGTAGAGCCTGCACTGGATTGTGCTGACGGAGCTGTGGCCAAGGCCGCTCTCGCGCAAGCTGGCACCGTGATTCATATCGGAAGTTTTGTCGGTGATGCGGCCGAATACGCGGATGTGATGCTGCCGTCGGCGCCGTTTACCGAGACTTCTGGCAGTTTCGTCAATACCGAAGGTCGTTTGCAATCCTTCAATGCCGTCGTCAAGCCTTTGGGCGAGACGCGTCCGGCCTGGAAGGTGCTGCGCGTACTGGGTAATTTGTTTGCATTGGATGGCTTCGATTTCGAGTCTTCGGATGCGGTGCGGGATGAAGTTTTGGCAGGTGATTTCTCTGCCCGCCTGAGTAATGTTGTGAGTGGCGTTGTTCCCAAGGCGGATGCTGAGCCGACGGGTCTGCAGCGGATTACGGATATCGGCATCTACTCGACAGACCCTCTGGCTCGTCGCTCGCCTCCTTTGCAAAAGACGCGTGACGCGGCCGCTCCGCGTGCTCGCCTGAATCCGGCTACGCTTGCACAGTTTGGTATTGAAGCTGGTTCAGATGTTACAGTGAGTTCCTCGCAGAGCCGCATCCAGCTTCGCTCTCAGGCCGATATGTCTGTGCCGCAAGGCTGCGTGCGGGTCTCCGGAGCACATGCCTCAACAGTGGCTCTGGGAGCCATGTTCGGCGAACTTAGCGTGGAGCGCACCTGATGGATCAAATCCTCCAACCTTTTGCTGATCTATTCGGCCCGCTGTGGGTCGTGGTGTGGACCTTGCTCAAGATCATCGCCATTGTCGCGCCCTTGATGGGCGCTGTGGCTTACATGACCTTCGCCGAGCGTAAGGTGATTGGCTGGATTCAGGTGCGGATCGGGCCGAATCGTGTCGGGCCTTGGGGCCTGCTGCAGCCGGTTGCTGACGGCATGAAGCTGCTGTTCAAGGAAATCATTTCCCCGGCCAAGGCCAGTACGGGCTTGTTTTTCCTTGGCCCGATCATGGCGATCATGCCGGCCATGGCCGCATGGGCTGTAGTGCCGTTTGCTGACGGGTTGGTATTGGCCAATGTGAACGCAGGCTTGCTCTATCTGATGGCAATTACCTCGTTGGGCGTGTATGGCGTGATCATTGCCGGTTGGGCTTCCAATTCGAAATACGCTTTTCTCGGTGCGATGCGAGCCTCTGCGCAGATGATTTCCTATGAGCTAGCAATGGGCTTTGCGCTGGTTTGCGTGCTGATGGTGACAGGCAGTCTGAATGTTTCTGACATCGTGCGTGGGCAAGGACAAGGGTTGTTTGCTCAGATGGGCCTGGGCTTTCTGAGCTGGAATTGGTTGCCGCTGTTGCCGATGTTCGTGGTGTACTTCATTTCAGGAGTGGCCGAAACCAATCGTGCGCCATTCGACGTCGTGGAGGGCGAATCCGAAATTGTTGCCGGCCACATGGTTGAATACTCTGGCATGGCTTTTTCGCAATTCTTTATCGCAGAGTACGCCAACATGATTCTGGTGGCAGTACTCACCTCCGTATTTTTCCTGGGTGGATGGCTCTCACCAGTTGGGTTCTTGCCCGATGGCATCTGGTGGCTGCTGGCGAAGACCTCGGTGTTGTTGTTCTTGTTCTTGTGGCTCAGGGCTACTTTTCCGCGCTTCCGTTACGACCAGATCATGCGTCTGGGCTGGAAAGTGTTTATCCCCTTGTGCTTGCTCTGGGTGTTTGTGCTTGGCGCCTGGATCCTGTCACCCTTGTCGATCTGGAAGTAAATCATGGGTGCTGTGAAAAATTTCTTCGGCAGTATTGTTCTGTTCGAGCTCCTCAAGGGGTTGGCTCTGACGGGGCGGCATCTGTTCGCGCGCAAGATCACGATTCAATATCCGGAAGAGAAGACGCCGCAAAGTCCACGCTTTCGGGGCCTGCATGCGCTACGTCGCTACCCGAATGGCGAAGAGCGCTGCATTGCCTGCAAATTGTGTGAGGCAGTCTGTCCGGCGCTGGCGATCACGATTGATTCTGCGCAGCGAGACGATGGTTCGCGCCGTACTACGCGTTACGACATTGATCTGACGAAATGTATTTTTTGCGGGTTTTGCGAAGAGGCTTGCCCTGTCGATGCCATCGTGGAAACCCGGGTACTTGAGTACCACGGCGAGAAGCGTGGGGATCTTTACTACACCAAGCAGATGCTTCTGGCCGTGGGTGATCGCTATGAGGCGCAGATCGCTGAAGATCGTGCGGCCGATGCCAAATATCGCTGAAGCAGGAATGCAGAAGGTTTAACCGAGGGATCCATGGCTATTTCCTTTACGACAATTTGTTTTTATCTCTTCTCGGCGATTCTCGTCTTCGCCGGGTTGCGGGTCATTACGGCGCGTAATCCCGTGCACGCCGTGCTCTATCTGGTATTGGCCTTCTTTACCTCGGGCATGATCTGGATGCTGATGCAGGCCGAGTTTCTTGCGATTGCCATCATCCTGATTTACGTGGGTGCTGTGATGGTGCTGTTCCTGTTCGTGGTGATGATGCTCGACATCAATGTCGAAAAAATGCGTGAGGGTTTCTGGCGTTATCTACCGGTTGGCCTGGTGGTTGCAACGATCATGGTTGCTGAAATGGCTATGGTCCTGAATGGGCGTTATTTCAGGCTGGAAAGCCTGCCGGCTCCCCAAGCTGTTGATGTGGCCTACAGCAATGCCCAGAATCTCGCGCGCGTTATCTTTACGGATTACGCGTATCCCTTCGAGCTGGCTTCGTTGATTTTGCTCGTCGCGATGATTGCTGCGGTTGCGCTAACGTATCGACGCCGCGAAGGAATACGGCGTATCGATCCGTCGGCTCAGATTGCAGTGAAGGCAAAAGATCGTCTGGTGATTCATTCGATTCCAGCAGAAAAGGAAGAAATCGTGGCTGAGAGCACGGGAGATGTCGCGAAATGATGGTGCCGCTTTCACACGTCCTGATTCTTGGAGCCGTCCTGTTTTCGATCAGCGTGGTCGGGATTTTTCTTAATCGGAAAAATCTGATCGTATTACTGATGGCAATCGAGTTGATGCTTCTCGCCGTCAATATGAATTTCGTTGCATTTTCCAGCTATTTTGGTGATTCGGCGGGTCAGATTTTCGTTTTCTTCATCCTGACTGTGGCTGCAGCCGAGTCGGCAATTGGCCTGGCCATTCTTGTCGTGCTGTTCCGTAACCTGCGCTCCATTCATGTCGATGATCTCGACAGCCTGAAGGGTTGAGAGCCTGATGACTTCAATGCAGAAACTCTATCTCCTCGTGCCCTTGGCTCCGCTGGCAGGCGCCATTTTGGCGGGTCTGTTCGGCAAGCTGATCGGACGCACCGCATCACACTCGGTCACGATCTTGGGCGTTGCTACAGCCCTTGTCGCGTCTGTGTTCATTTATCTGGATGTGCAGGCCGGTAATGTTTTTAACGGAGCTCTCTATACGTGGGCGAGCAGTGGTGGAATTGATTTCGAAGTTGGTTTCCTGATCGATAGCCTGACCGTAATGATGATGCTGGTGGTGACTTTCGTGTCACTCATGGTGCATATCTATACTGTCGGCTACATGGCCGAAGACCCCAGTTATCAACGGTTTTTCAGCTATATTTCGCTGTTTACCTTCGCGATGCTGATGCTGGTGATGAGCAACAACTTCCTCCAACTTTTCTTCGGTTGGGAAGCCGTGGGCCTTGTCTCCTACCTGCTGATCGGCTTCTGGTACACGCGGCCGACTGCTATCTATGCCAACCTGAAAGCCTTTCTGGTTAACCGCGTCGGTGACTTCGGGTTTTTGTTGGGTATCGGTTTGATCGCCACATCTGCCGGCAGCCTGAATTACGCGGAGGTGTTTGCCAAGGCGCCGGAGCTGGTTCAGATGGTTGTGCCCGCAACGGGTTGGCCGCTGATGACGGCGATCTGTATCGGTTTGTTTATCGGTGCTATGGGTAAATCCGCCCAGGTTCCGCTGCACGTTTGGTTGCCTGACTCGATGGAAGGCCCAACCCCGATCTCGGCCTTGATTCACGCCGCGACCATGGTGACCGCCGGGATATTCATGGTGGCACGCATGTCGCCGCTGTTTGAATTGTCGGAAACCGCGCTGTCCTTCGTGATGGTGATTGGCGCAACTACAGCGCTGTTCATGGGTTTTCTCGGCATCGTTCAGAACGACATCAAACGTGTTGTGGCCTATTCGACCCTCTCGCAGTTGGGTTACATGACGGTGGCGCTGGGCGCTTCAGCCTATTCTGCCGCGGTCTTCCATTTGATGACGCATGCTTTCTTTAAAGCTTTGCTGTTCTTGGGCGCCGGCTCGGTGATCATCGGCATGCATCATGATCAGGACATGCGCAACATGGGCGGTCTGTGGAAGTACATGAAAATCACTTGGATCACCTCCCTGCTGGGCTCGGTGGCCCTGATCGGCCTGCCGTTTACCTCCGGTTTCTATTCCAAAGAGTCGATTGTCGAAGCCGTCAAGCTCTCGCAGCTTCCCGGGTCGGGCTACGCATATTTTTGCGTGATGGCGGGTGTGCTTGTTACCGCTTTCTACTCTTTCCGCATGTATTTCATGGTGTTTCATGGCAAGGAGCGCTTCGGTCATGCTCACGATCATCATGGGGATCACGCCGACGAGGAGTCCGCGTCGGATCATCATCATGGCTTGGCTCCCGGACAGAAGCCGCATGAGTCCCCGTGGGTCGTGACCTTGCCTTTGATCCTTCTTGCAGTGCCTTCAATCTTGATCGGCTTTATCACCATTGAGCCGATGCTGTTTGGCGAGTGGTTCAAGGGAACGATTTTCGTTAACGAGGCCCACAACGTCTTGGGTGAGATGCGCGAGGAGTTTCATGGCGCGTGGGCTATGGGGCTGCACGGGTTCAGCATCAAGTCGCCCGCCTGGTTCGCTTTGGGTGGGGTCGTTCTGGCCTGGTTCTTCTATCTCAAGCGCCCGGATATTCCTGCCGCGTTGCAAAAGCGTTTCGGATTTTTGTATACCTTGCTGGACAACAAGTATTACTTCGACCGTTTCAATGAGATCGTGTTCGCTGGCGGAGCTCGTGCCTTGGGGGCTCGTTTGTGGAAGGTCGGTGATCAGATGCTGATTGATGGCGTGATTGTGAATGGATCTGCGCGCCTTGTTGGCTGGGTCGCCAGGATGTCGCGCTTTTTGCAGAGCGGCCTCTTGTATCAGTATGCGTTCTGGATTGTCATCGGTGTAGTGCTGCTGCTGGCACTGTGGTGGCCCTACCTGAAGACCGGAGTGCTCGCGTCCTGAGGCGCGAGAACTTCAGACAGAAAAGAATTCACGGAAAGCAAAGATGACCAGTGTGCCTTATCTCAGTCTATCGATCTGGATCCCGATTTTCGGTGGTCTATTGACGCTGTGTGCGAATTCAGACCGCCATGCACACGTTGCGCGTGCGATGGGCCTGTTCTTTGCGCTAATGGGCTTTCTGGTAACGCTGCCGCTGTATATGCAGTTCGATGCGAGCAGCAGTGCTATGCAGTTTGTTGAATTCACGAGCTGGATTCGTGGGTTCAATGCGCACTACTCGCTTGGTGTGGATGGCATTTCCATGCCTTTTGTAGTGCTTAACAGTTTCATTACGGTGATTGTTTTATTGGCCGGTTGGGCGGTTATCCAAAAGAAGGTGGCACAGTACATCGCCGCGTTTTTGATCATGTCCGGTTTGATGAACGGGATATTCGCCGCGCAGGATGGTTTGTTGTTCTATGTGTTTTTTGAAGCTTCCCTGATTCCCTTGTATCTGGCTATCGGGATCTGGGGGGGCGCCAATCGTGTGTATGCCGCGTTCAAGTTCTTTCTCTACACCCTGGCAGGCTCTTTGTTGATGTTGCTGGCTTTTGTGTATCTGTTCCAGCATTCAGGAAGTTTTGCGATTGCTGACTGGCATGCGCTGAAGCTGGATATGCATAGCCAGACTTTGATCTTCTGGGCTTTCCTGGCGTCCTTTGCCGTCAAGGTGCCAATGTGGCCTGTGCATACTTGGTTGCCCGACGCCCACGTTGAGGCCCCTACAGGTGGTTCGGTTGTGCTGGCCGCCATTGCATTGAAACTCGGTGCGTATGGTTTTCTGCGTTTCTCTCTGCCCGTCGTGCCGGACGCAAGTCAGGCGATGGCGCCGGTCATGATCGCCCTGTCCCTGATTGCGGTTATCTATATCGGTTTTGTGGCGATTGTCCAGACGGACATGAAAAAGCTGGTTGCTTACTCGTCAATTTCACACATGGGTTTTGTAACGCTGGGATTTTTCATCTTCAATCCCTTGGGGATGGAAGGTGCACTGGTTCAGATGATTTCGCATGGGTTCGTTTCTGCCGCCATGTTTTTGTGCATTGGTGTTTTGTACGATCGCATGCATAGCCGGCAAATTGCAGATTACGGTGGCGTTGTAAATGTAATGCCCAAGTTTGCTGCGTTTTTCATGCTGTTTGCCATGGCGAACGCCGGACTGCCGGCAACCAGCGGTTTTGTTGGTGAGTTCTGGGTCATTCTCGGCGCAATCAAGTTCAATTTCTGGGTAGGCTTCGCGGCTGCAAGTACCTTGATACTTGGCGCGGCGTATACCTTGTGGATGTATAAGCGCGTGATGTTTGGTGCTGTGACGAATCCGAATGTAGCGGGGCTTGCCGATATAAATTTGCGTGAGGGATTTTTCCTTGCCGTGTTGGCTCTCTGTGTGTTGGCTATGGGGCTATATCCCTTCCCGATAAACGACGTAATGCATGCTTCAGTTGCTGATTTGCTCCGGCATGTCACTGCCGGCAAGTTGTGACCGATTGATCGATGCTTAATCGTACAGGCGCATGATGGAATTCCAGATACCCAGTTTTTCTCCCGCAGCCCCCGAAATAACGGTGGCTGCTATTGGCTTGTTCATGCTGCTGCTGGTGTCCTTTGCCCGCCGCAGTGCGAGTCAGATTACTTATTACCTGACGCACGCCGCATTGCTGATTGGTGCCGGAGTCACAATTTTTGTCGGTCGCGATTTTTCTGCAACTGTCGGCAAACTGTATGCTCAGGCTCCGCTCGGGGAATTTATCCGCAACATTGGGCAGATCGCTCTCGGCTATCTGGGGAGTAGCGAACCTCAGTTCACCTTTGGCCAGATGTATCTGGCGGATCCGCTTGGGGATTTGCTGAAAATTGCAGTTTGTGCGGCGGTTGCGTTGGTGCTTGTGTATGGCCGCCGCTATCTGCAGGATCGCAAGCTGGAGTCGCCTGAATACTACTTGCTGGTGTTGTTTGCGACGCTCGGCATCATGGTGCTGATTTCTGCTGCCAGTCTGATTACTGTGTATGTGGGGCTGGAGTTGCTGTCTTTGTCCTCATACGCACTGGTTGCGATCAATCGGGATTCGGTGCGTTCCACCGAGGCTGCCATGAAGTATTTTGTGTTGGGTGCTTTGGCATCCGGTCTGCTGCTGTATGGCATGTCCATGGTTTATGGCGCGACCCAGTCACTGGGTTTGGTGGATGTCGGTCTGGCATTGGTCGATCCGCAGACCGCTAATCGTACGGTATTGCTTTTCGGTTTGGTGTTTCTGGTGGCCGGCATCGCTTTCAAGCTCGGCGTCGTGCCCTTTCACATGTGGATTCCTGATGTCTATGAGGGCGCGCCGACTGCGGTAACCTTGTTTATCGCTTCCGCTTCCAAACTTGCCGCGTTTGCAATGCTCTGCCGCTTGTTGGCGTTTGGTTTGTGGGGATTGGTCGATCACTGGAAGTTGATGCTGCTGTTTGTGGGTGTTTCCTCAATTATTTTGGGAAATATTTCCGCGATCGCGCAAACCAATCTCAAGCGAATGTTGGCGTATTCCGGCATTTCACACATGGGCTTCTTGCTTCTGGGGTTCGCGTCGACAAGCCTGAATGGTTCAACTATTGCCTATGTGTCTGCACTGTTTTACGCGCTGAGCTACATGCTGACTACCTTGGCGGGCTTTGGCGTCATGTTGCTGATGTCTAGAGCCGGGTTTGAAGCAGAGGATATTGACGATCTCAAAGGCCTCAACAAGCGTAGCAGTTGGTGGGCGGGGATGATGGCGATAGTGATGTTCTCGATGGCGGGGATTCCGTTTTTCCTGGGATTTTTTGCCAAGTTCTTCGTTTTGCAGGCCTTATGGTCGGCGGGGCACGCGAGCTTGGCTGTGTTGGCCGTTGCAATGTCCTTGATTGGCGCTTTTTATTACTTGCGTATCGTCAAAGTAATGTTCTTCGATGAGCCAGTGAACTTGGCTCCAATCGAGGCGGGGCGTGGTGTTCGAACTGTATTGTCTGCAAACGTTTTGGCGCTGGCCGTGTTCGGGCTCTTCCCCGGGTTCCTGGTGCAGTTGTGCGTAATCGTGATTCAGAGCGTTCAGTAGGCTTGATCACAGGAAAAGAAAAGCCAGCATCGCTGGCTTTTTTTTCGAACAAATTCTATGGGTGAAGAAATGATCGAAACGCTCGTATCCAGTGAAGATGTTTTTTCAGGGAAGTTGCTCAAGGTTCTGCGCGACGAAGTGCGCTTGCCTGATGGCAGGACTGCTTTGCGTGAGTTTGTACGTCACCCCGGTGCGTGTGTTGTGATAGCCGAGTTGCGCCCTGGCGTGCTGATTTTTGAGCGCCAGTTTCGTTATCCATTGGACAGGGTATTTATCGAATTGCCTGCGGGGAAAATTGATTCGGGTGACACAATTTTGGAATGTGCCACGCGTGAATTATTGGAAGAAACTGGTTATACGGCTGCGATTTGGCGTCATCTCGGCACGATGCATAATTGCATTGGGTATTCGGATGAGCGTATCGAAATTTTTCTGGCTCAAGGTTTGACGGCGGGCGAGCAGAATCTTGATGAAGACGAGTCGGTTGAGGTGTTTGAAATGGCTCTTGATGAAGCTGAGCAGGCAGTTTTTGATGGGCGTATTACTGACGCCAAGACCATTACCTGTTTGTTCTGGGCCCGCAAATTTTTAGGTTGAAGGTGGTCGCTGCCGGAGGTTTTTTGCCTTTGCCTGAACAGCCTTGCTGCGCCTGCCTTTGCAGCATGGCTTGCTGAAGAGGCAAGCCAGGTGCGGTTCTTCAGGCGCCGTCTTGTGAGCTCTTGCGTATTCAATTTGCGCTGAGGTTGGGATGCTAAAAGCCCAGAAGGGCAAAGCTCTTCGCTGTGGTGAATGCCGATTGAAACCCTCTGGCTGCGGGTGTAGTGTGGATCCACACAATATCTACAAGAGGGGATGCGGATATGCTGGTTGCAGATAATCTTCGTACTCTGGCCATGTTTGGTCATGCGGGTTCAGGCAAAACCACTTTGATTGAGAATTTGTTGGCTCTGGCAGGGGCAATCCCAGTTGCAGGGAGTGTTGAAAAGGGTACTACAGTCTGTGATTACGATCCTCTTGAAAAAGAGCATCAACATACGGCGAAACTGGCGGCGGCGTATCTTGATCAGGGTGATGTCCGGGTGCAACTGCTTGATACGCCGGGCTTTCCTGACTTTGCCGGCCAAGCAATGGCGGCGCTGGATGCGGTTGAGACTGCCGCGATTCTTTTTAATCCCCAAAATGGCATAGAAATAAGTGCGTCCAGAGCGATGTTGTGGGCGCAAACCCGGAAGCTGTGCCGGATTGTCGTGGTGAATCGAATTGATGTGGATCGATTGAACTTGCCTGAACTTCTGGAGAGTTTGCAGTCCGCATTCGGTCGGGAGTGTTTGCCGATAAATCTGCCCGCCGAAGGCGGTAAAAAAGTTGTGGATTGTTTTTTTAATTTCACAGCCGGCCCGACGGATTTTGGCAGTGTCGAGGATGCGCATCGTGCGATCGTCGAGCAAATTGTCGAGGTCGATGAGGCCCTGACCGAACGTTATCTGAGTGGTGAAGAGATTGCACCAGATCTACTGCACGACGCGTTCGAGCAGGCGTTACGGGAAGGACATCTGATTCCGGTCTTGTTTACTTCGGCACGAAGCGGGGCCGGCTTGCGCGAGTTACTCGATTTTATTGTGCGCCTCGCGCCCAGTCCTCTTGAGGGAAATCCGCCTTTGTTTGAAAAGTGGCTTGGAGGACAAGCTGAGTCCGCTGAGCCGTTGAATGTCTCGCATTTGCCTGACGAGCATGTGATTGCGCATGTATTCAAGCTTGAGGTGGATGCCTATCTGGGGAAGATCGCAACGCTCCGCATACTGCAAGGAACGATTACTCCCGACAGCATGCTGTATGTCGGAGATGCACGAAAGCCTTGCCGGGTCGCCCATCTTTTCAGTGTGCAAGGGAAGCAATTGACGGCGATAAACAGCGCGGGGCCCGGCGAAATTTGCGCGATTACCAAGCTTGAGGATGTCGTGTTTGACGCGGTACTGCATGACGCACAGGAAGACGCGCAAATTCATTTTCGGCCTTTACCTATTCCGCACGCCGTGTATGGCTTGGCTGTGCGCGTCAAACGGCGCGGAGAGGAGCAGAAGCTAGCGGAAGTCCTGCATCGATTGGCGATAGAGGATCCGGGGCTCTATGTGGAGAGCGACCCCACTACACATGAGGTGGTGATCCGTGGTCAGGGCGAGATGCATTTAGGTCGGGTGCTGGAGCGGATGAGCGCGCAGTACAAGCTGGAGGTGGATAGTCATGCGCCGACCATTCCCTATCGTGAAACCATTACCCATACTGCGGAAGGGCATTGTCGTCATAAGAAGCAGAGTGGTGGTGCAGGCCAGTTCGGTGAGGTTTTTTTGCGCGTAGCACCACTGGCTCGGGGTGAAGGTTTTCGCTTCAAGAATGAAATAAAGGGCGGCTCTATTCCTGGCGTGTTCATTCCTGCTGTTGAGAAGGGGGTGCGTGAGGTTTTGGTTTCTGGTGCAATCGCAGGTTTCCCGGTTCAGGATGTTGAGGTCACTGTGTACGACGGAAAAACTCATCCTGTGGACGGGAAAGAAATTGCCTTTGTAACTGCGGGCAGGAAGGCTTTTCTAGACGCAATGAAAAGCGCTCGTCCAGTTGTACTGGAGCCTCTGGTTGATCTGGAAATTTCTGTGCCGGACTCCGCTTATGGTGACGTTTCGGGGGAGGTTTCGGTGCGCCGTGGTCAGGTAACCACTACAGGCAACACCCGTGCCGGCATGATCGTGATCAATGCCCGGGCTCCGCTGTCCGAACTGGCGGATTTTCAGAGTCGTCTGAAGTCGATTACGGGCGGGCAGGGGAGTTATACCCTGCAGCTGTCAGAGTATGAAGCTGCTCCGCTCAATGTTCAGCAGCAGCTGATGGCAGCATTCAAGCCGCAAGACGAGGAGTTGTGAGGCGTGCTGGCATGCCTGAAGAAGTCCGCCCAGAGCGGCTCTTCGGGCTGTTGCTTGCAAGACTTGATTCGCTCAGTTCTGCGGTTTGATTGCGCGCATCAGGTAGTTTATATCGCTGCCGTTTCCAAGGCTGTAAGTCTTGTTGAGCGGCTGATAATGCATGCCGATGAGTTCCTGAACCTCAAGATCAGCGTCGCGCAAATAGCGTGAAAGTTCTGCCGGCTTCAGGAATTTTGCATACTCGTGAGTGCCGCGTGGCAACATATTCAGGACGTATTCTGCGCCTACAATAGCGAATAAATAGGCTTTCAAGTTCCGGTTGATCGTCGATAGAAAGACATGACCGCCGGGTTTTACCAGTGTGGCGCAAGCCTTTACGATGCTGGCTGGATCAGGAACATGCTCCAGCATTTCCATGCAGGTGACGACGTCAAACGTGGCGGGGTGTCGTTTGGCGAATTCTTCGGCAGAGACATTTTGATAGTCAATACTCAGCTGACTTTCGAAAAGGTGCAAACGAGCGACGGCCAAGGCTTTCTCTGAAAGGTCGATGCCAGTAACTTTGGCGTCTTTGCGGGCCATGCTTTCGGTCAGGATCCCGCCGCCACAGCCGATGTCCAGCACCTGTTTGCCAGCGATTGAAGCGTGTTCGTCAATCCAGTTCAGGCGCAAGGGGTTGATTTCGTGCAGAGGTTTGAATTCCGACTCAGGGTCCCACCAGCGATGGGCCAATTCGCTGAACTTGGCCAGTTCCTTTTCGTCAGCATTGATGAGAGGCATGTGTTTCCTTGAATGTGCTGCTGAGTGATTGATTTCGATTGAATCAGAAGACGAAAAAAAACCCAGCCTGCGCTGGGCTTTTTTCTACTGCAGAAATTGGCTTACTTCGTGCCAACAGCTTCCAGTTCGACGCGGCGATCCGGAGCCAGACAATCAACCAACTTCTTGTTCTTGCCACTGTCAGCGCCCAGCTTTTCGCAGGTCTTGCCGGTGATAGGTTGAGCTTCGCCCTTGCCTTCAGTGTAGACCTTGTTAGCGGCGATGCCTTGACCAACCAAGAAGTCCTTGACCGCGGCAGCGCGCTTTTCAGACAGTTTCTGGTTGTAAGCCGGGGAGCCAATGCGGTCAGCGTGGCCGACAGCAATGATCACTTCCAGAGCCTTCAGTTTTTTCGCGTTGTCAGCGAAAGTCGTCAGGTTGCTCTTACCCATGTCGCTCAGGTCGGCCTTGTCATAGGCAAACAGCGCGTCGCTAGGCAGACTGACCTTTTGTGCTGCAGGAGCCGTACCGCCAGCAGGTGCGGCTGCCGGCTTGGCTGCCGGAGCTGCGGCTGGAGCTGCGGCTGGAGCTGCGACAGGAGCGTCGGCTTTGATTTCGCCGCAAGCAACGCCAACCGGCTTGTCTTCGGTGGTCATCACGCTCTTGATCAGATCAGTGGAGTAGTTGTTGCTGCGCAGGCAGTTGCCAAGGCCGTCTTTTGCAACGATGTTGCCAGCGCCCAGAACATAGGGCTGAACGGGCGCCGATTTCACGACGATCTGGGCTTGGGCACTGGCGGCAAAGCCAGCGATGGCTGCCAGAATGAACAAATGTGATTTTTTCATATTCTCCTCATTGCAAGTCTGATTGCATACAACATTTGGACAGAGCGGCTTCCCGATGCCCCCCATTAAAACTACCAGCCGACAAATAACTCTTGCCAAGCCGTTTTCAACTCTCCAGTGCAGCAAGTCTGTGCTTCAGATTTTGCTGTACTCAGCTTGATGGCAGAACCATTCAGCGCTTCGTGGCATTTTGCCACAGGCGTGAAATGCTCAGCAATTCTTTGTTGCTTGCATGCAACAGGCTGCCCGTTCGTACTCGGGGTTTGCCTTGAACCCAGACGTCGGTGACGGACTCTCGTCCGGCAACGTAAACCAAGTGCGAGGCTGGGTCATAGCACGGGGTGTTTTGTGGCGAGCCAAGGCTGACCGCGCACAGATCCGCCTCTTTGCCATGTTGAATGCTGCCGATCTGCTCTTGAAGGCCGAGAGATTGGGCTCCGTTCAGGGTGGCCATGCGGATAACTTGATGGGCCGGGAGCGCACTAGCGTCACCGCTAGTCACTTTTGCCAGCAGGGCGGCATGTCGCATTTCCTGAAAAATATCAAGGCGGTTGTTGCTGGCAGCTCCGTCCGTGCCCAGTGCGACATTGATACCTTGAGCCAGCATGCTGTTGACCGGGGCGATGCCGCTCGCGAGCTTCATGTTTGAAGTTGGGTTGTGAATAACCGAACAGTTTCGTGCGGCGATCAGTTGCTGCTCGCATTCGGTCAGGTATACGGCATGAACCAGTTGAGAGTTTGGCCCAATCAGGCCGAGGCCGTCCAGGCGAGCGAGTGGGCGAACGCCGTGCTGAGCCAGACTGCCACGGATCTCCTGAGTGGTTTCGTGTATGTGAATGTGAATGCCGGTGTCGAGTTCTTCTGCAAGGGTTGCAATCCGCTCGAAGCTTTGGTTTGAAACTGTGTAGGGGGCGTGAGGGGCGAGAGCAAAGTTGATGAGTGGATTCTCTTTCCAGTTTTCACGGGCTTGCAAGCCCTTGTGGAGATAATCGTCGGCTGTGGTTGCGTAGTTGCTGGGGAAGTCGATGATCGTGATGCCCAGCGCCGCGCGCATGCCGGCGTCGCTGAAGGCACGCGCAGCGTCATCCGGGAAGAAATACATGTCGCTGGCGCAGGTAATTCCGCCGCAAAGCATCTCAGCTGCGGCCAGAGATGTGCCGTCATAGACGAATTGGCTGGAAACGAGCTTTTGTTCCATTGGCCAGATTGCGTCTTGTAGCCAGGGCGTCAGCGGCAAGTCGTCGGCAATGCCGCGCAGCAGGCTCATGGCTGCGTGGGTGTGGGCATTGATCAGGCCCGGGAGGAGGACGTGCTCAGGCAGTTCGACGATTTCTGTTGCGGTGTAGCACTCGTGGCTTTTGTGAATGGGGAGTAGGTCAGCAATCAAGCCTTTGTCGATTACAACGGCGTGGTGCTCAAGAGTCGTGTTGGCGGGCTCAACCGGAATGATCCAGCGAGCTTCTATGATCAGATCGACATTGCGCAGAGTGTTCATGCGGGGTTGGAGGCTGATGGGTGGGTTATGGGGTGAATGGGGCCGCGAAGGCGGTTGGCGGGCATGTTACAATTGCCGTCTTTTAGCGCACTCAACCGGACCTTCATAAGCGCCTATGAATTCGTTTGCCAAGGAAACGCTGCCAATCAGTTTAGAGGAAGAAATGCGTCACTCCTATCTCGATTACGCGATGAGCGTGATCGTAGGACGTGCGTTACCGGATGTGCGCGACGGCTTGAAGCCTGTGCACCGCCGAGTTCTCTATGCGATGCATGAAGCCAATACAGTCTGGAATCGCCCGTACGTGAAGTGCGCGCGGGTTGTCGGCGAGGTTATGGGTAAGTTCCATCCGCACGGCGACTCGGCCATTTACGACACGCTTGTGCGGATGGCTCAGGACTTTTCACTGCGCTATACGCTGGTGGACGGGCAGGGGAACTTCGGTTCCATTGATGGCGATTCGGCCGCTGCCATGCGATACACAGAGTGTCGTCTGGAGAAGATTTCTGCCGACCTACTGGCGGATATCGACAAGGAGACGGTTGATTTTCAGCCGAACTATGATGGCAAGGAGTTGGAGCCGACTGTTCTGCCGGCGCGCATTCCGAACTTGCTGATCAATGGCTCCTCAGGGATTGCCGTGGGGATGGCGACCAATATCGCACCGCACAATCTTTCGGAAGTAATCGAAGCGTGTCTGACGCTGCTGGCCAGTCCGGATACAGATATTGAGGAGCTGATCAAGATTGTGCCTGCGCCCGATTTTCCGACGGCTGGCTTGATCTATGGCTTGCAGGGCGTACATGACGGCTACCGTACCGGCCGTGGCCGAGTGGTAATGCGCGCGCGCACTCACTTCGAGGACATGGAGAAGGGGAATCGCCAAGCAATCATCATTGACGAGATTCCCTATCAGGTAAACAAGAAGACCCTGATCGAGAAAATTGCCGAGCTCGTTGGCGACAAGAAAATTGAAGGGATCTCGGATTTGCGTGACGAGTCGGATAAGTCCGGCATGCGCGTAGTGATCGAGCTCAAGCGTGGTGAAGTAGCGGAGGTTGTGCTGAACAAGCTGTTCAAGCAGACCCAGTTGCAGGACACCTTTGGCATGAACATGGTGGCGCTGGTTGATGGCAAGCCGCGCCTGTTGAATCTGAAGCAGATGCTGGAGTGCTTCCTGTCTCATCGCCGGGAAGTGGTGACGCGGCGTACAGTGTTCGAATTGCGCAAGGCGCGTGAACGCGGCCATGTGCTTGAGGGCTTGGCGGTTGCGCTTTCCAATGTTGATGAAATCATTGCCCTGATCAAGGCGGCTCCGACGCCGAGTGATGCCAAACGCGATTTGACCGAACGGGTCTGGCGTTCGCAACTGGTGGAGGAGATGCTGTCTCGTGCGATGACGGATAGCTATCGTCCAGAGGGTTTGGCTGCCGAGTTTGGTTTGTCCAAGCAGGGTTATCGCCTCTCCGAAGTACAGGCTCAGCGCATTCTTGAAATGCAACTGCAGCGCCTGACCAACATGGAGCAGGACAAGATCGTTGGCGAGTATCGGGATGTGATGGCCGAGATCGCTGATCTGCTCGACATCCTTGCCAAGCCGGCGCGCATCACGGTCATTATTGATGGCGAGTTGCGGGCGATTCGTGAGCAGTTTGGCGATCCGCGCAAATCGGAAATCGTGCTGAATACTGCCGATATCAATATTGAGGATCTGATTGCGCCCGAAGACATGGTTGTGACCTTGTCGCATACGGGTTACTTCAAACGTCAGCCGCTGACGGATTATCGTGCGCAAAAGCGTGGCGGGCGGGGCAAGCAGGCTGCATCGATGAAGGAGGATGATTTCCTTGATCAGCTGTTTGTCGCGAATACGCACGACTTCATTCTGTGCTTCTCTAACCGTGGCCGCCTGTATTGGCTAAAGGTTTATGAAGTGCCGGAAGGTAATCGCACCTCGCGTGGCAAGCCGATCGTCAATCTCTTCCCCTTGCTTGAGGGCGAGAAAATCACTGCCGTGTTGCCGGTCAAGGAGTTTGATGAGGGCCACTTCATCTTCATGGCAACCGCACAGGGTACCGTGAAGAAGACGCCGCTCACTGACTTCTCCAATCCGCGCAAAGCCGGGATTATCGCTGTCGGTCTTGATGATGGCGACTTCCTGATCGGCGTTGCAATTACCGATGGTGATTGCAATGTCATGCTCTTCTCGGATGCCGGTAAAGCGGTACGCTTCAACGAGACGGATGTACGTCCGATGGGGCGTACGGCACGTGGCGTACGCGGCATGATGCTGGAAGATGGTCAGGCCGTATTGTCCATGCTGGTGGCGCAAGGTGAAACCCAGAGCGTGCTGACCGCGACGGAAAATGGTTACGGCAAGCGTACGGCGATTGGTGAATACACGCTGCATGGCCGTGGCACCAAGGGCATGATTGCAATTCAGTCCTCCGAGCGTAACGGCAAGCTGGTAGGGGCTGTGCTGGTCGATCCGACTGATCAGGTGATGCTGATTTCGGATAATGGTGTATTGATCCGTACGCCCGTGAAGCATATCCGCGAGTTGGGCCGTTCCACTCAAGGCGTCACCCTGATCAATCTGGATGCGGGTTCCCGTCTGTCGTCCATCGTCAAGATTGCTGACAGTGATGATGAAAGTGTCGAGGATGAGGGCGTTGCTGAGAGTGGCGGCGAAGAAACGGCAGGTGAGGGCAGTCCGGAATGAGTGACGAACTGCTGAAGTTGCGCTCAGAGATTGATCGACTGGATTCGGAGATACTGGAGCGACTGGCTGCGCGGGCTAAATGTGCGCAGCGAGTTGGGGAGGTCAAGCGCGGCCCACTCTATCGTCCGGAGCGTGAGGCGCAGGTTCTGCGCAATATTGCCGACAAGAATCCGGGTCCTCTGTCGAACGAGGCTGTGCAGCGGATTTTTCGCGAAATCATGTCCTGGTGTCTGGGTCTGGAGCAGCCGCTCAAAGTGGCCCATCTGGGGCCGCAAGGTACTTTTACCGAGGCTGCTGCCAGCAAACATTTTGGTGGTGCGCCGGTGCTTTTGCCACAGCAGACAATCGACGATGTGTTTCATGCCGTCGAAGCCGGGGCTGCTGAATATGGTGTGGTGCCGGTAGAGAATTCTACGGAAGGCGCGATCAGTCGCTCTCTGGATTTGCTGCTTTCTGGCAATGTGTCGGTGTGTGGTGAAGTCAGTCTGCGGATTCGCCAGAATTTGATGACGCGCGCGGCCGATCTGTCCGCCGTGAAGCGCATTTACTCCCACTCGCAGTCTTTGGCGCAGTGTAATGACTGGCTTGCGCATCATGCGCTGCATATCGAGCGCCATCCTGTTTCCAGTAATGCCGAGGCGGCTCGCCTCGCCGCGGCAGATCCGGAGGCCGCGGCCATTGCGGGTGAGCGGGCTGCGCAACTTTACGAGCTACCGATCCTGTTTGCCGGGATTGAAGACGATCCGAATAACACAACGCGTTTTCTGGTCATTGCCCAGCACGATGCTGGCCCGTCAGGGCGCGACAAGACTTCGCTGGTCTGTTCCGCAACGAACCGGCCTGGCGCTGTCCATGCCTTGCTGCAACCATTTGCCGATCAGGGCGTGAGCATGAGCAAGCTGGAGTCGCGTCCTTCGCGTACCGGCTTGTGGGAGTACGTGTTTTACGTCGACGTCGAGGGGCATCGCGAGGATCCCGCCGTTGCTGCGGCGCTGAGTGCTTTGGTTGATCGTGCGGCGTTCGTCAAGGTTCTCGGTTCTTACCCTGTCGCGGCCATTTGATTCGGGGCGTAGCGCCCTGTTTTTCCCGTTTCATCGGAGCTGATTCATGAGCATCGCACAGCGTGCCCCGGAGTACATTCGTAGTATCTCGCCCTATGTTCCGGGCAAACCCATCGCTGAGTTGGCTCGCGAAATGGGGCTGGATGAGTCGACTATCGTCAAGCTTGCATCCAATGAAAATCCATTGGGTATGAGTCCGAAGGCAAAGGCGGCTGCGGCAGCGGCCGTTGGCGATCTGGCACGCTATCCGGATGGGAATGGATTCGGGCTCAAGCAGGCTTTGTCACAAAAGCTGGGTGTGAGTACGGATTTTTTTGTGCTCGGTAATGGTTCGAATGATGTGCTGGAACTGGCTGCACGCGCTTTTTTGCCGGCAGGTGGCAGTGCTGTCTATGCACAGCATGCGTTCGCGGTTTATCCCTTGGTGACACAGAGTGTGGGGGCGCGAGGTATTGAAGTGCCTGCACGGTTCTATGGCCATGATCTGGCAGCAATGGCAGATGCGATTGCCGAAGACACTCGGATCGTATTCCTGGCCAATCCGAACAATCCGACCGGCACCTTCATTCCTAGCGCGCTGATCGAAGCTTTTCTCGAGCGCGTGCGCAGTGATGTGATTGTGCTGCTAGATGAGGCTTACAACGAATATCTGCCCTCGGAGCTGCGTTATGACAGCGTGCAGTGGCTGGCGCGCTTTCCAAATCTGGTGATCTCGCGCACCTTTTCCAAGATTTATGGTTTGGCAGGTTTGCGCATCGGGTATGCGGTTGCCAATCCGGCGGTTGCGGATCTGATGAATCGTGTTCGCGCACCGTTCAATGCCAACAGCGTTGCGTTGGCTGCGGCCGAGGCGGCACTGGGCGACGATGATTTTTTGCAGCGCAGCTTCGAGACGAACCGCGCAGGCATGGCGCAAATCATTAAAGGCCTGGATGCTTTGAATCTGGAGCACATTCTGTCGGCGGGTAATTTTGTAACGTTCCGGGTTGGCGATGGTGCAGGCGTTAATCGTCGCCTGCTGCAGCAAGGCGTGATCGTCCGTCCGATTGGCAATTACGGGATGCCGGAGTGGTTGCGTGTGACGATCGGCCTTGAGGCAGAAAATGTGCGCTTCCTCGAGGCTTTGGCCTTCGCACTGAAGGCCTGAAATGTTTGAACGAATTGTTATTTGTGGAGTAGGGCTGATCGGCGGATCCTTTGCGCTGGCCCTCAAGCAGGCAGGGCTCGTGAAGACCGTTGTGGGTATTGGCCGTCGCCGCGAGACCCTTGAAGAGGCCCGTCAGCTGGGCATCTTGGACGAGGTGGCAACGGACTGGGCTGTTGCGCTGAAGGGGGCGGATTTGCTCTTGCTCGCGATGCCAGTTGGTCAAATGGCCAGCGTGATGGCTGCCGCCGCGCCGCATCTGGAAGCACAGACCCTAGTGACGGACGCAGGTAGCACCAAGACGGATGTGTTTGAGGCTGTGTACACTCATTTCGCGCATCGTCTTGCAAACGTAGTGCCAGCCCATCCGATTGCGGGTGCTGAAAAAAGCGGCCCGTCTGCCGCTTGTGCTGATTTGTATGTTGGCAAGAAGGTTGTGCTCACGCCCTTGCCAGAGAACGAACCTACAGCCATTGAACGCGTGCGAGCAGCTTGGGCAGCATGCGGCGCGGTGATGAGTCAGATGAGCCCGCAGGACCATGATCGCGTGTTTGCGGCGGTCAGTCATTTGCCGCATTTGTTGGCTTTTGGTCTGGTTCATGAAATTCAGGCGCGCGGTAACGCTGAACAGTTATTCAGTTTTGCGGCTTCAGGTTTTCGGGATTTCACCCGGATTGCCGGGAGTCATCCCGAAATGTGGCGTGACATCTGTGTGGCCAATCGTCAGGCCTTGCTGGCTGAGCTGGATGCCTATCTGACTGAGTTGGCTTATTTGCGCGCGCTCTTGATGCAAGGTGATGGCAAGGCGCTTGAATCCCTGTTTGCCGAGGCTAGCGCGGCGCGCAACGCCTGGGCTGAAAAACACGCAAAGTAAAATCATGGAATTTCTTGATCTCCCTCCCTTGTCTCGCGCTCAGGGCATTGTGCGTTTGCCGGGTTCAAAGAGCATTTCCAATCGAACCCTGTTGCTGGCGGCCTTGTCTGAAGGAGTCACCGATATCCGGGATTTGCTGGCTTCGGATGACACGGATCGCATGCTGGATGCCCTGAAGCTTTTAGGGGTGGTTGTCGAAAAAACCGCTGAGCATGACTATCGGGTGGTCGGCGCTCCCGATGGTTTTGCCAACAAGGATGTCGACCTATTCTTGGGTAATGCGGGCACCGCTTTTCGGCCCTTGACAGCTGCGCTGGCGCTGGCGGGTGGGTCTTACAAGTTGCACGGCGTTCCGCGCATGCATGAGCGTCCGATTGGTGATCTCGTCGAGGGATTGCGTCAGATTGGCGCAGAGATCGAATATCTCGGCGCTGAAGGCTTTCCGCCCTTGCAGATCCGTCCTGCCAGTATTCGGTCGGGCGGCGTGGTCCGCATCAAAGGCAATGTCTCCAGTCAGTTCCTGACGGCCTTGTTGATGGCTTTGCCGACGACGGGCGTGGAAACGACTGTTGAGGTGATTGGCGAACTGATCTCCAAGCCTTATATCGAAATTACGCTGCGCTTGATGGCTCAATTTGGTGTCGAGGTGCTGCGCGAAGGCTGGCAGCGCTTTGTCGTTCCGGGAGGCAAGTCTTACGTTTCGCCGAGCGTGGTTTACGTTGAAGGCGATGCCTCGTCGGCATCCTATTTTTTGGCGGCTGGCGCGATTGCGGGTGGGCCGGTGCGTGTCGAGGGGGTGGGACGTAGCAGCATTCAAGGCGACGTGGCTTTTGCGCAAGCGCTCGAGCAGTTGGGCGTGCAGATCGAGATGGGCGAGAACTGGATTGAAGCCAAGGCTCCTGCGAGCGGAAAGCTCAAGGCCTTTGATATGGATTTCAATCACATCCCTGATGCAGCGATGACGCTAGCTGTGGCGGCTCTTTTTTGTGATGGCCCCTGCCGCTTGAACAATATTGGAAGCTGGCGCGTGAAAGAGACGGACCGCATCGCCGCCATGGCCACTGAGCTGCGAAAAGTGGGCGCAACGGTAGAAGAGGGCGATGACTGGCTCAGCATCCGTGCTCCAGAGCGGATTACTCCGAACGCCAGTATTGATACCTATGATGACCACCGGATGGCGATGTGTTTTTCGCTGATTTCCTTGGGGGGTACGCCGGTTCGGATTAACGATCCGAAGTGTACAGCCAAGACTTTTCCTGAATATTTCGACGTGTTTGCTAGCGTCACGCAGTAAGTGAAGACATGAAACAGACATTGATTGAATTGCTGGATGCACGCGTACGGGCTGCCTTGAATGCGGTTGGCTGTGAAGGTGCGGCAGCTGTTATTGCGCCTTCCGGTCGTCCGGAGTTCGGCGACTACCAGGCCAATGGCGTGATGGGGGCAGCCAAGGCGCGCAAGATGAATCCACGTGCGCTGGCCGAGCAGGTGCTTGCCCAATTGGATCTGGCGGAGATTGCCAGCAAGGTGGAGATTGCCGGGCCGGGTTTCATCAATATCACGATAGCCCCAGATTTTTTGGCGCAGCAGCTTGAGGCTGCTTTGGCCGACGAGCACTTGGGGGTGCCGCAGCCGGCCTCTCAGCGCGTTGTCGTGGATTATTCCTCGCCGAATCTGGCCAAGGAAATGCACGTTGGCCATTTGCGCTCGACGATTATTGGCGATGCGCTCGCGCGAGTGCTGCGTTTTCTGGGGCACCAAGTCATTGCGCAGAATCATGTGGGCGATTGGGGTACCCAGTTCGGTATGCTTACGGCGTATTTAATCGAAGCCGAGCAGGAGGGCGAGGTTGCGCTTGCGGATCTTGAGGATTTCTATCGTCGCGCCAAACAGCGTTTTGACGCCGATGAAGCGTTTGCGACGCGGGCGCGTGAGTGTGTCGTCAAGCTGCAAGGCGGTGATGCACAGGTGAATGCCCTGTGGCAGAAATTTCTGGATGTGTCCTTGCATCACTGTGAGAGCTTGTACGCGAAGCTTGGCGTGGGTCTCAAGCGCGAGGATGTTCGCGGGGAGAGTGCCTACAACGACGATCTGTCGGTCGTCGTTCGCGACCTGCAAGCCAAGGGCTTGGCAGTTGAGAGCGAGGGTGCGCAGGTTGTCTTTCTTGAGGAGTTCAAAAACAAGGAAGATCAGCCACAGGCCTACATCGTGCAGAAGCAGGATGGCGGCTACCTGTATTCGACCAGTGATCTGGCTGCGGTGCGCTATCGCGCAGGCTCACTGAAAGCTGATCGTGTGCTGTATGTCGTGGATGCTCGCCAAGCTTTGCACTTCCAGCAAATGTTCACGGTGGCGCGCAAGGCGGCTTACGCTCCTGAATCGATGAAGCTTGAGCATGTCGGTTTTGGCGTGATGCTGGGGGAAGATGGCAAGCCTTTCAAGACGCGCACTGGCGGTACCGTTAAGTTGGCTGAATTGCTTGACGAAGCCGAGCACAGAGCCTTTGCGCTGGTTAGCGAAAAAAATTCCGAGATGCCTGAAGCTCAGCGCCGCGAGATTGCGCATGTCGTTGGGATTGGTTCCGTAAAGTATGCCGACCTGTCGAAGAATCGCAACAGCGACTATGTCTTTAGCTGGGACAGCATGCTGTCGCTGGAAGGTAATTCAGCCCCCTATTTGCTGTTCGCATATGCTCGGATTGCCGGCGTTTTCCGCCGCGCCGAGAACTTCGATGCCGCAGCGTCGATTGTTCTGACTGAAGAGGCGGAACGTCAGCTGGCCTTGGCGCTGGCTCGCTTTGCCGAGGCTTTGCAGACGGTCGCGCGCGAAACAATGCCGCATTTCTTGTGTGCCTATCTGTATGAGTTGGCGGGCCAGTTCATGCGGTTTTACGAGGCTTGTCCTGTACTCAAAAGTGAGGGCTCGGTGCGTGAAAGCCGTTTGCGTCTGTGTCAGCTGACCGCGCGCACACTCAAGACTGGTCTGGGTTTGCTGGGTATCGAAACGCTGGAGCAGATGTAATGCCGGACCTGATTCCGGTTATTGCCATTGACGGGCCAACGGCCTCGGGCAAGGGGACGGTTGCTGCGCTAGTGGCTGAAAAGTTGGGTTGGCACTATCTTGACTCAGGCTCGATCTATCGGGTGCTGGCGCTGGCTGCCATCAGGCGTGGCCTTGATCTGGCCAATGAGTCGGGCGTGGCGGCTGCGGCGACAGGCTTGGATGTGGCATTTTCATCGGGCTCGGTTTGGCTGGATGGCGAGGATGTTTCACTGGATCTGCGGCGTGAAGAAACTGGCAATGCGGCTTCCAGGATTGCCACCTTGCCGGCTGTGCGGGCAGCGCTATTGGAGCGCCAGCGTGATTTCTGTGTGATGCCGGGCCTTGTGGCGGATGGCCGCGACATGGGTTCCGTGGTTTTTCCAGAGTCTTTCCTGAAAATATTCCTTACGGCGAGCGCTGAAGCGCGTGCCGAAAGACGCTATAAGCAGTTGATCGAAAAGGGATTGGCTGCTAATATCGACGATCTGCTGCGCGACCTCCAAGAGCGCGATGCCCGCGATGCTTCGCGGCTTGTTGCCCCCCTGAAGGCGTGTGCAGATGCGGTTTTGCTTGATACCACCAAGCTTTCCATCGACGAAGCAGTGCAGTTTGTGATGGATTTTGTTGTGCAGCGTGGAGCAGGGCGAGTCGCCTAATTGTCCGGCCGCTGACCGGCTTTGATTCGGGCTTCCGATCAGTCTTTGGCGTTTGCCGGGTTTTCAATCCTTTAACCTATGCCGTGCTTGCGCGGTACCGAGCCCTTTCCCTATGTCAACCACTGAAATTGAATCCTTTGACGACAGCTTTGCAGCTCTCTTCGAAGAAAGCCTAACTCGCCAGGAAATGCGTGCTGGTGAAGTCATTACGGCTGAAGTCGTGCGTATCGACAATAACTTCGTTGTCGTCAATGCTGGTCTGAAATCCGAGAGTTACATTCCTCTCGAAGAGTTCCGCAATGATCGTGGCGAACTCGAAGCAACTCCGGGCGATTACGTCCAGGTGGCAATTGAGTCCCTCGAAGATGGCTATGGCGAAACCCGCCTGTCGCGCGACAAGGCCAAGCGTATCGCCTCGTGGAACTTCCTGGACAAGGCGTTGACCGATGGCGCACTGGTCAAGGGTATGGTGACCGGCAAGGTCAAGGGTGGTTTGACTGTCATGACCAATGGCATCCGTGCATTCCTGCCGGGTTCGCTGGTCGACATGCGTCCCGTCAAGGACACCACGCCGTTCGAAGGCAAAGAATTCGAATTCAAGGTTATCAAGCTGGATCGCAAGCGTAACAACGTCGTTGTTTCGCGCCGCGCTGTGCTCGAAGTGAGCATGGGTGAAGAGCGTCAGAAGCTGCTGGAAAACCTGCAGGAAGGTACTGTCGTCAAGGGTATCGTCAAGAACATCACCGACTACGGCGCATTCGTGGATCTGGGTGGTATTGACGGCCTGTTGCACATCACCGATCTGGCATGGCGTCGCGTTCGTCACCCGTCCGAAGTGCTGACGGTTGGTGATGAAGTGACTGCCAAGGTTTTGAAGTTCGATCAGGAAAAGAACCGCGTTTCGCTCGGTATGAAGCAGCTGGGTGATGATCCGTGGGTGGGTATCTCGCGTCGTTATCCGCAGAGCACCCGTCTGTTCGGCAAGGTCACCAACATTACCGACTACGGTTCATTTGTTGAAGTTGAGCAAGGCATCGAAGGTCTGGTTCACGTGTCCGAAATGGACTGGACCAACAAGAACATTCACCCGACCAAGGTTGTCCAGCTGGGCGACGAAGTCGAAGTGATGATTCTTGAGATCGACGAAGAGCGTCGTCGTATCTCCCTGGGTATGAAGCAGTGTATGGCTAACCCGTGGGATGATTTCGGCGAAAACCACAAGAAGGGCGACCGTGTTAAGGGCGCGATCAAGTCGATTACCGACTTCGGCGTGTTTATTGGCTTGCCTGGCGGTATTGATGGCCTGGTTCACCTGTCTGACCTGTCCTGGTCGGCTACGGGCGAAGAAGCGATCCGCAACTTCAAGAAGGGCGATGAGCTGGAAGCCATCGTTCTGGCCATCGACATCGAGAAAGAGCGTATTTCTCTGGGCGTCAAGCAGCTGGATGGGGATCCTTTCACGTCCTTCGTGGCAACGCACGACAAGAACACCATGGTTCGTGGTGCTGTGAAGTCGGTTGATGCGCGTGGTGCAGTGATTGACCTCGGCGGCGATCAAGAGGGTTATCTGCGCGTCTCGGAGTTCTCCCGCGACCGTATTGAAGATCTCTCGACCGTGTTGAAGGTTGGCGAAGAAGTCGAAGCGATGATCATCAACGTTGATCGCAAGACTCGTTCGATCAACCTGTCGATCAAGGCCAAAGATCAGGCTGAGCAGAGCGAAGTCATGAACAAGTTGTCTTCGGACAACTCGGCAGCAAGCGGTACGACCAATCTGGGCGCACTGCTGAAGGCCAAGCTCAATAACGCTCAACAGCAATAAGTATTGCCGTGCCTGAAAGCATGACCAAGTCTGAACTGATTGAGCGTTTGACAACGCGCTTTCCGCAGCTTGGTGCGAAAGATGCTGATTTCGCGGTAAAGATGATTCTGGATGAAATGGCCGCGTGCTTGGCGCGCGGCCAGCGCATCGAGATCCGTGGATTTGGCAGCTTTGGCCTCAATTACCGGCCGCCGCGCGTGGGACGCAATCCCAAGTCAGGTGACAAGGTAATGGTGCCGGAAAAGTATGTCCCGCACTTCAAGGCAGGCAAGGAATTGCGTGAGCGCGTGGATCAAGTTGAGTGATGCGTTGTTGTGTCGCAAGTAGTATGAAGAAGGCAGCCTCCGGGCTGCCTTCTTTTTTGTCTCGGCCTGAAGGATAATCACGCACCATGCGAATTCTCATCTGGCTGCTGCGCGCAGCACTACTTATTCTGTTGTTGGGCTTCGCCATCAAAAATGATGGTGTAGTCACGGTTCACGCATTTTTCGATGCCGAGTGGCGCGTACCTCTGGTTCTACTTATGGCGACCATACTGGTGGCGGGCGTGTTGATTGGCGCCAGCGCGCTTGTCGGTACTGTTTTCATGCTTCGCCGCGAAGTGGCTCGTCTGCGTAAAGTCGCGCCCATGGTTTCTCCCTCAACCCGCCTGCGGCCTCGTTCTGACGATGCCTCGGATTCTTTCTGATCTCTCATGGATTTCGAACTCTGGTGGTTGCTGAGCTTGCCGCTGTTTTTTGGCTTGGGCTGGCTTGCTGCGCGCATAGATATCAAGCATCTGGTGCATGAGTCGCGCAGCCTGCCGCGATCTTATTTGCTAGGTCTTAACTTCCTTCTCAATGAGCAGCCTGACAAGGCTATCGACTCTTTTCTGGAAGCTGTGCAGATCGATCCGCAGACGGTCGAGCTGCACTTCGCGCTGGGTAGTCTGTTCCGGCGACGTGGCGAGCTGGATCGCGCGATCCGGATTCATCAGAGTCTGGTGGATCGCGAGGATTTGAGTCCAGAGCAGCGCTTGCAGGCTTTGGCTGAACTCGGCGAGGACTACCTCAAGGCAGGCTTGCTGGATCGTGCCGAAAATGTCTATCTGGGCTTGCGTGGCACGGCTAGAAGCGAAGCCGCCAACGATGCCTTGCTGGAAATTTATCAGCAGGAAAAAAACTGGCCACGTGCTATCGAAATTGCCAGAGATATGCCTCGTCGTGGCAGTCATCGCTGGGAAATCGATATTGCCAATTTTTACTGCGAAATTGCGGCAACCGCGTTGGCGCATTCTGAATTTGACGAAGCACATCGTCAGATCGCACTGGCTTTGGAGAGTAACCGCAAATGTGTACGGGCCAGCTTGTTGCTGGGCGAAGTGCTCGTCGCGCAGGGTAAGGATGCTGAGGCGGTTGCTGCCTGGCAAGAAATCGGCTTGCAGGATCCGACGTATCTGTCTCTCGTGGCGGAGCGCCTGATGGACGCGCAGCGTCGTTTGGGGCAGGAAGAAAAAGGCGCGCAGTTCTTACGCACCCACTTGGGTCAGACCCCGTCGCTGGATTTGCTGGAAATCGTTTTCAAGTGGGAAATCGAGAAGCAGGGGCCTGAAGCCGCGTATGCGCTGGTGCGGGATGAGCTCAAGCGCAATCCCACCATGCTTGGACTCGAGAAATTGCTGGAAGCTGCCATTCATACGGTGGACGGTGAGCGCAAGGGTGACGTGGAATTAGTCAAAGGGCTGATTCACGGTCATACCCGGAGGGTGGCACGCTATTGCTGCAAGGATTGCGGCTTCAAGGCGCGGCAGTTTTACTGGCGCTGCCCTGCCTGCGGAGGCTGGGAAACCTATCCGCCCAAGCGCACCGAAGAATTCGATCTGGCTGTCTGACGCAGCCGGTCTGCAAACACGATTTTTTATGGAATGAAGAACGATGAAAATCACCGTTGTTGGTACTGGTTATGTAGGTCTGGTGTCAGGCGCGTGCCTGGCTGAAGTAGGTAATGATGTGCTGTGCCTGGATCTGGATGCCGCGAAGATCCGCATCCTCAAAGATGGCGGCATTCCGATTCACGAGCCGGGGCTGGATCAGGTCGTGGCGCGCAATGTCGCGGCTGGCCGCTTGCGTTTTACGACCAACATCGAAGACGCCGTGCGTCACGGCACGATCCAGTTCATCGCCGTCGGCACGCCGCCGGATGAAGATGGCTCGGCCGATTTGAAGTATGTGCTGGCGGCCGCCCGCAACATCGGTCGCACCATGACCGACTACAAGGTTGTGATCGACAAGAGCACCGTACCGGTCGGCACCGCCGACAAGGTGCGTGCCGCGATCGCCGACGAACTCGCCAAACGTGGCGTGGAAGTGCCTTACAGCGTCGTCTCCAACCCAGAGTTCCTCAAGGAAGGCGCTGCCGTTGAAGACTTTCTGCGTCCTGACCGCATTGTCGTCGGCGCTGAAGATGAGCAAGCCATCAACCTGATGCGCGCGCTCTATGCCCCCTTTCAGCGTAATCACGAAAAGCTCGTGATCATGGACGTGCGTTCCGCTGAGCTGACCAAGTACGCCGCCAATGCCATGCTGGCCACGCGCATCAGCTTCATGAACGAACTGGCGATCCTTGCTGAAAAGATGGGCGCCGACATCGAACAGGTGCGTCAGGGCATTGGTTCTGATCCGCGCATTGGCTGGCACTTCCTGTACGCCGGCTGCGGCTATGGCGGCTCCTGCTTCCCCAAAGACGTCAAGGCGCTGATCAAGACTGCTGCCGATGCCGGCCAGCATCTGAAGGTGCTACAGGCCGTTGAAGACGCCAATGATGCGCAGAAGATGGTGCTGGTCGACAAGATCGTTGCCCGCTTCGGTGCCGACCTCTCCGGCAAGCACTTCGCCATCTGGGGCCTGGCCTTCAAGCCCAATACCGACGACATGCGCGAGGCCCCCAGCCGCGTGATCATTGATGAGCTGTTCAAGCGCGGCGCGACCCTGACCGCCTACGATCCTGTCGCCATGCCCGAAACCCGCCGCATCTTCGGCGAAGAGCCGCGCCTGAGCTACGCCGAGCGCCCGATGCAGGCGCTGGACGGCGCCGATGCGCTGGTGATCGTGACCGAGTGGAAGGAATTTCGCAGCCCCGATTTCGACGCCATCAAGGCCGTATTGAAGAGCCCGGTGATCATCGACGGCCGCAACATGTATGCGACCGATTTGCCGCGCGCTGCGGGTCTTGAATACTACGGAATCGGTCGTAAATGAGCGAACGTCATCCCCTGCCTGCCATGCCCGATACCTGCCGTGCGCGGGTGCTGGTCGTCGGCGACGTGATGCTGGATCGTTATTGGTTCGGTGAAGTCAATCGCATCTCGCCGGAGGCTCCGGTGCCGGTGGTTCATGTGCAGCGCACCGAGGAGCGTCCAGGCGGCGCTGCCAACGTGGCACGCAATGCTGCTGCACTTGGCGCCAAATGCTCGTTGCTGTCGGTGGTTGGCAACGACGAGCCGGCGCAGGCGCTGGAGCGCCTGCTGGCCGCTGACGGTGTAAATATCCGTCTGCATCGCGATGCCACCTTGGCTACGACCATCAAACTGCGTGTATTGGGGCGTCAGCAACAGCTTCTGCGCATCGATTTTGAAAATACGCCGACGCGTGAAGTGCTGCGCGACAAGCTGGACGCCTTCAAGGAAATGCTGCCCGATCATGACGTTGTGGTCCTGTCGGACTATGGCAAGGGCGGGCTCGTGCACGTGCAGGAGATGATCGATCTGGCGCGCGCCGCTGGCAAGATCGTGCTGGTTGATCCCAAGGGTGATGACTACAGCAAGTATCGCGGCGCCAGCCTGCTGACTCCGAATCGTTCCGAGTTGCGCCAGGTCGTCGGCAAGTGGAGCAGTGACGAGGATCTGAGCGAACGTGCTCAGCGCTTGCGTAGCGAACTGAATCTTGAGGCCTTGTTGGTCACTCGTTCGGAAGAGGGCATGTCCCTGTTTCAGGCGAGTGGTTCCGTGCATGAAGGCACTCGCGCACAGGAAGTGTTTGACGTCTCCGGCGCTGGCGACACGGTGATTGCCACGCTGGCCGTCACGCTGGCCAGTGGCGCCAGTCTGCTTGAAGCCATGTGTCTGTCCAATCACGCGGCCGGCATCGTCGTGGCCAAGCTGGGTACGGCAACCGTTACCCTCGAAGAAATGTTGGTGGAGTAAGCAATGTCCAATTATTACGTAGTGACCGGCGCCGCCGGCATGATCGGCTCGAATATCATCGCCGGCCTGAATGCGCGTGGCATCACGAACATCATCGCGGTCGATAACATGACCAAGGGTGACAAGTTCCGCAATCTGGTCGATCTTCAAGTTGCCGATTATTTCGACAAGCATGATTTTCGCGATGCGCTGAATTCCGGCGAATTCGATGGCAAGGTCAAGGCGATCCTGCATCAGGGCGCGTGTTCCAACACCATGGAGCACAACGGCCAGTACATGATGGACAACAACTACCGTTATACGGTGGATGTGCTGGAATTCTGCATCGCGCAGAAGGTGCCGATGCTGTATGCGTCTTCGGCCGCGACCTACGGCGCCAGCAGCACTTTCCGCGAAGAGCCCGAATTCGAAGGCCCGCTGAATGTGTATGGTTATTCCAAGGTGCTGTTTGATCGCGTCCTGCGCCAGCGCTGGAGTGAACTCACCGCGCAGGTGGTTGGTTTCCGTTATTTCAATGTGTACGGCCCGCGCGAAGAGCACAAGGCTGGTGCCGGCTCCTCTGTCGCTTTCAATGCCTTTCACCAGTTCCGCAAGGAGGGCAAGGTCAAGCTCTTCGTGGGTTGTGATGGCTATCCGGATGGCGGGCAGTTGCGGGATTTCATCTTCGTGGAAGACGTGGTCAAGGCCAATCTGTACTTCCTCGACAACCCGGACAAGTCCGGCATCTTCAATCTCGGTACCGGCAATGCGCAGAGCTTCAATGACGTTGCCGTTGGTGTGGTGAATGCATTCCGCGAGCATGAAGGCAAAGGCCTGTTGAGTCAGGCCGAGATGGTTCAGCAAGGCCTGATTGAATACGTCAGCTTCCCGGATGTACTCAAGGGCAAGTATCAGAGCTTCACCCAGGCAGACATTTCGCGCCTGCGTGCTGCGGGCTACACTGAGCCCTTCCATGACGTCGCCAATGGCGTCGGGAAGTACTGCAAGAAGCTCATGGGGAGCCTGTAACTCCGTTTGCAGACCGATCCTGCCTTTGTCGACTTCGCCTTGGTGTGCTCCAGCACTGCTGGCGTCTCGTCTTCGCGGCAGAATCGCTCTGAAAACGGAGCACACATCTGACTCCCCGCATTCATTTTTGAATAAGGGGAGTTTGTAATGCTGAAGAAACTGCTGGTAGGTCTCGTTACCCTGATTGCGACGATTGGCATGGCCATCGCCGCTGTGAACATCAATACCGCGACCCAGGAAGAGCTGGAAAGCCTGCCGAATGTCGGGCCGGTCAAGGCCAAGGCCATCATCGATTACCGCAAGACCAACGGTAACTTCAAGACTGTTGATGACGTCAAGAATGTCAAAGGCGTGGGCGACAAGACTTTCGACAAGCTCAAACCACAACTGTCGGTGAGCGGCGCTACCGTCGTCGAAGCTGCTCCGGCCAAACCGACAAAAGCCGAGAAGCCGGCCAAGGCAGCAGAAGGCAAACCTGCCAAGGCGGCTCCCGCAGCCGTTTCCGCACCGGTCGCCGAACAGTCGGCCACCAAGGCTGACAAGAAGGCGGCTGCCAAGGCTGAGAAGGCTGCAAAGAAGGCCGAGAAAGACGCCAAGAGCGGCGCCAAGTAAGCCTGTCCGGACGGCTGAAGATCTGTTTGCCACCAACGCCCCGCTTGCCGGGGCGTTTTGTTATGCCGGTATTCCCGGGAAATCAGGCGACGCCGTGTCTACAATCGGATATATTCGCCCCCGCGTTGTTTCCAATCAAGAAGAGAGTTCGACATGACCTATGTAGTGACCGAAGCCTGTATCAAGTGCAAATACACCGACTGCGTGGATGTTTGCCCGGTGGACTGTTTCCGCGAAGGCCCGAATTTCCTCGTGATTGATCCAGACGAGTGCATTGATTGCACCCTGTGCGTCGCCGAATGCCCGGCCGAGGCCATCTTTGCCGAGGACGACCTGCCGGCCGATCAGGAACACTTCACGCTGCTCAATGCCGAACTGGCCAAGGTCTGGCCGGCAATTGTCGAGCGCAAGGATCCGCTGCCGGACGCCGACGAGTGGGTCAAGGTCAAGGACAAGCTCGACCAGCTCGAGCGTTAATCGCCGCGCGGGCCGATTCGGCTCGCACGCGACAGAACAAGGCGCAGCGCCCTCACGGCCTGCGCCTTTTTCATGGCAATCGTGGCAGCATGGCGGCATGACGCTCGCCCTACAAAGTATCGCCCCCGACAGCCGCTTCCTGCCTGCCTGTGCAGACGCCTTGCTCGCACACGCCCGTCCCGCGCCGCTCTCCAATGATCTGTCGCGCGCGACCGTGCTCCTGCCCAATCTCAAGCTCGCTCCCGCGCTTACGCAGGCGCTATGCGCTGCTGCGGGCGGGGCCGTGCTGCTGCCGCGCATGGACACGCTCAACGGCATGGTCGAGCCCTGGCTAGTCTCGCTGGAGGCCTTGCCCGATGCGCGCCGCCAGCTGATCCTGCATTCGTTGCTGCGCGGCAAGGACTGGTTTGACGAAGCGCTGCTGTGGGATGTGGTCGGCGAGCTGGTGCAGCTTTTCGACGTGCTCACCGAACACGCGGTGAAACTGCCGGAAGGCGAGGGCGAGTTGCTCGCCCGGCTGGAAGCCGCGTTCGAGCTGAAGGCCTCCGAATCTTTGGCTTTCGAAGCCAAGCTCGTGAATACGCTGTGGCGTGCCGAGGCGCAGGGCCGGCCTTCGCGTACCGTGGCGCGCCTGCTTGCGACCAGTTCCTGGCTGGCGCAACTCGATGGCCCGCTGATCGTCGTCGCCGAAAGCGCCGAGCTGGGGCTGCTGCAAGGACTTATTGATCATGCCGCCACGCGCGTGCCGGTGTTGCTCCTGCGGCCGGATCGCAAGCTGGCCGAGGGCGCTCTGGGCGAACTGCTGCTGGCCGCCTGGCCGCTGGCGGAGACCGCACCCGCTCTGCACGAACGCGCCTGCCTGCTGAGTGCACAGACCGGCACGGCAGCGCGCGAACGCCTGCGCTTGGTCTCGGCCGAGAGTCTTGAAGGCCTCGGTCAGGCCGTGGCGGATCAGGTGCTGGACTGGATTCGCGCCGGCAAACGCGAGATCGCCCTGATCGCCTGCGACCGCCTTGCCGCCCGCCGCGCCCGCGCCTTGCTGGAACGCGAAGGCGTGCTGGTGCAGGACGAAACCGGCTGGAAGATGGCCACCACGCGCGCCGCCGCCGTTGTCGATGCCTGGCTGGAAGTCTTGTCGTCGGACGCCTATCACCGCGCCCTGATCGATCTCTTGCGCGCGCCGCTGCTGTTTGCCGACGTCGATCCGCTCGCGCGCGGCCGCGCCACCGAAACCATCGAACGTCTGATCCAGACCAGTGGCATCGTCAGCGGGCTGGATCGTCTGCTGGCCGAGGCGCAAGCCGACGCCGAGGCCGTCGCCTTGCTCGGCCGCCTGCGCGAAGCCCGCGCCGCCATGGGCCAGCAGCAGTCGGTGAGCATCGCCGAATGGCTGCGGCGCCTTGCCAAGAGCCTGGAACTGCTCGGCGCGCTGCCGCATTTTGCGCAGGATTTCGCCGGCCGCGAATGGCTGGAATGGCATGCCACCCGCCTCGCCGAACTGGCTGATGAAAAAAAGGACGAGAGCAGCAAAGACGTCGCCCGTTTCAACTTCGCCAACTGGCGCACCTGGTTCAACCGCCAGATGGACGCCCATCTGGTGCGCGACGAGAGCATCGACAGCCCGGTGATCATGACCCACCTGGCCGCCACGCGCCTGCGCAGCTTCGAGGCCGCGATACTCATCGGCGCGGACGCTGAACACCTCGCCCCGCCCAGCGCGCCGGCCTGGCTCACCCACGCCGGCGTGCGCCGCGAACTGGGTCTGCCGGGGCTGGAACGGGAGCGCCGCCAGCTGCGCGAAGACATGGCCGGCTTGCTGCTCGCCAGCGGCCAAAGCGTGATCGCCTGGCAAAGCCTGCGCCGCGATGAAGAGCTGATGCCGGCCGCCGAGGTGGCCGTGCTGACAGCCGCACTGGGCCTCGTTGTCGGGGTAGGGTGTGTGGAGAGGCACGCTGCGCGCGGCTCTGCAGCCAGTGCCGAATTAGGGCTGCTAACCCTGCCCGCGCCCAGTGTTCCGCCGCAGCGCGTGCCCGCCAGCCTGTCGGCCAGCGGCATGCAGACCCTGATCGATTGCCCTTACCGCTATTTCGCCCGTTACGTGCTGCGCCTGAACGAAGCCGAAGAACTCGCCGAAGGCATGGAAAAACGTGATTTCGGCCAGCAGCTGCACGGCATTCTCAACAGCTTCCACCAGCGCTTCCCCCTCATTACCGGCGAGGACGAAGCCCTGTTGCTGGCCGAGCTGGAAGCCATCACCGAAGCCGCCTTCGCCGAAGCCGTGGCGCGCAACTTTCAGGATCACGCCTGGCGCCTGCGCTGGCGTGCCCGGCTGGTCAGCTACCTCGACTGGCAACGCGAACGCGAAGCCGCCGGCTGGCGCTGGGCCGCCGGCGAAGAATGGATCGAGCGCGAACACGAACTCTCTGACGGCCAGACCCTGCGCCTGCATGGCCGCATCGACCGGCGCGATGTAAAGGCTGCGGCTGGGAGTGAGGAAACCGCCTTGCTCGACTACAAATCACGCGGCATCAGTGCGCTGCGCAAACAGGTCAAGGATCCGGACGACGTGCAGCTCGCCTTCTACAGCCTGCTGCGCGGCACGCGTATCGCCGAGACCGCCTACGTTGCGCTGGATGACGAAAGCGTTGGCGCTGTGGTGCAAGGCGAACCCGAAGAGCGCGCCGGCGCTTTGCATGATTGCATTACCGCCAGCTTCGACGCCCTGCACGCCGGCGCCGGCCTGCCCGCCAACGGCACGCCGGGGGCGTGTGCTTATTGCGAGATGCGTGGGCTGTGCCGCAAGGAGTGGGTGGGGTAAGCAAGGTTTTGTAGGGTGCAATCGGAGCGCCGTAGGCGCGCATTGCACCGTATGCGTTTGGGGACAATGGAAACATCTGGCGCAATGCCCTGCGGGCGATTGGCGCCCTACGATGGATGTGTCGGAACGGTCAAAAACAAGGAAGCTTTATGAGTAATGCAAGACTAGAACAGCAAATGGCCTTCATCATCGAGATGGAAAAGCTTAAGATCGTCTACCGGCAAAACGGCGTCCTCGGCGGCGCTCGGCACGAAAACACTGCCGAGCATTCTTGGCATGTCACACTGATGGCGCTGCTGCTGCAGGAGCACGCGCTGGATCAGAACCTTGATATCGTCAAAGTCATCAAGATGCTGATGGTGCATGACATTGTCGAGATCGATGCAGGCGATACCTGGGCTTACGACGCGGCCGGCTATCAGGACAAGGCGGCCAAGGAAGATGCCGCCGCCCAACGCATCTTTGGCCTGCTGCCATCAGATCAGTGCGAAGCCCTGATTACCGTCTGGCGCGAATTCGAAGTTGGTGAGACCCCCGAAGCCCGTTTTGCCGCGTCTTTGGACAGCATGAGTCCGGTGGTGAATTTTTACGCCACCGACGGTGTTGAAGGCGACACAGGTCGATTGAAAACCTCGCAGGTCTACGCGAAAAAGCGTTTCATCGGCGAAACCGCCCCGGCGCTGTGGCATTACACCCAGGATGTCATCAGGAAGTCTGGCGAGAAGGGTTTGTATCTTGAGGATATTGAGGCCTGATGTCTCACTTTGGTTGTGTTGCGCGGCTTACGCCTGCGGCTAACCCGCCCTATGTCCAAGTTCGACCCCGGAATCTGCAATGACCCCTGAACACCGCCAAACCCAACGCTTCCTTGCCCTCGATCCCGCCCGCAGCGTGACGGTGGAGGCTTGCGCGGGCAGCGGCAAGACCTGGCTGCTGGCTTCGCGGCTGTTGCGTCTGCTGCTGGCCGGCGCGCGGCCGGGCGAGATCCTGGCGATTACCTACACGCGCAAGGCGGCGCGGGAGATCGAGGCGCGGCTGCGTGGCTTGCTCTCTGAACTGGCGACGGCGCCGGAAGCGCAGGTCTTGAAGATGCTGACGGATCGCGGTTTGTCGGCGGCCGAGGCGCAGGTTTTGTTGCCGAAGGCGCGCGGCTTGTTCGAGGCGGTGCTGCATGCCGAGCCGGCGATCACGATCACGACTTTCCACGGTTGGTTTGCGCGCCTGCTCGGTGGTGCGCCGCTGGATAGTGGACTGGCGGGGCGTAGCCTTGACGCAGCCGCGTCCAGCCTGCTTGACGAGGCATGGGTGCTGTTGGCGGCCGACTGTGGCCGATCTGCGGATAGCCCCCTCGCACAAGCCCTGCTGTGGCTGTACGGCGAGCAGGGGGCTTTCACCACGCGCAAGCTGCTCGGCGGTTTTGTCGAGCGCCGCGCGGAGTGGCGGGTGTGGCAGGAGCAGTGCGGCGGCAGCGAGGGCGTGTCGCGCTGGCTGGATGCGGAATTCGGCGTGGGCGGCGATCCGCTGGCAGATCTGTTCATGCCGGCGCGGCTGGACGAGCTGGAAGAATTTGCGCGCCTGCTGGGGCAGAACACGGCGACGGATCAGGCCGCGGGGAATGCGCTGGCGCAGGCGGTGGTGGATGTGCGGGGTTCGGTAGGGGCGGCTTCAGCCGACCATGTGCGGCTGAAGCCGCACCTACAAGAGCGTGACGGCGGGGCCGCGTTTGAGACGATTCGCGCCGCCTTCCTGACCGCCACGAATTCATCTCGCGCCCGCAAGCCCGGCGCGGCGCAGGCCAAGCGCCTGGGCGCGTCTGGCGAGGAGCGTTATCTTGCCCTGCACAGCGAATGGAGCGCGCGCGTGATTGCGACGCTGGGCGCGCTGCAGGATCAGCGCAATGCGGAGCTGAACCGGCGCGCGCTGCTGGTTGGCGAGGCTTTGCTGACGCGCTTCGATGAGCTGAAGCGCCAGCGCCGGGCGATGGATTTTGCGGATCTGGAAGCGGAGATCGACAAGCTGCTGGCCAGCGAGGGCGGCGCGGCCTATCTGCAGGCGCGCCTCGACGCGCGCTACAAGCACATTCTGCTCGACGAGTTTCAGGATACGAATCCGCTGCAGTGGCGCATTCTGCGCGGCTGGCTGGACGGTTATGTGGGCGCCGGCGCGGCGCGACCCAGTGTGTTTCTGGTGGGCGATCCGAAGCAGTCGATTTACCGTTTCCGTCGTGCGGAGCCGAAACTCTTTATGGCGGCAGCGGAGTATTTCAAACGCGATTTTGGTGCCGAGCGCATCGGCAACGCGCATACCTTCCGTAATGCGGGCGGTATCGTCGATCTGGTGAATGCGGTGTTCGGCGCGGAGCCGCTGTTTGCCGGTTTCGAGGCGCAGACGACCGAGCATCCGGATTTGCCTTCGTGCATCGAATTGCTGCCGCTGATTGTAGGGCAGGCGGCGGAGGCTGAGCTGATTGAAGGCCTGCGCAATCCGCTGGAGACGCCGCGTGTGGAGGCTGAGGATTTGCGCCGCAGCGAGGAAGCCGCGCTGCTGGCGCAGCGCATTGGCGCGATGGTTGGCTGCGACGGTGAAGCCTGGCTGGTGCGCAGCAAGGATGGGCGCGAACGCGCCGCGCGCTATTCCGATGTGCTGGTGCTGACGCGGCGCAAGACGCAGCTGGCGGCCTACGAGGCGGCGTTGCGCGAGGCCGGGATTCCCTTTGTCAGCCCCGGTCGCGGCGGCTTGCTGGAGACGCTGGAGGCGCAGGATCTGTTGGCTACCTTGCGCTGGCTGGCCGACCCGGCGGACAACCTGGCGCTGGCGCATCTGCTGCGCGCACCGGCGTTTGCGTTCTCGGATGAAGACCTCTTGGCGATTTCGGCGGAGCCGGGTCTGTGGTGGTCCGTTTTGCGTGATCTAGCCGAGGCAGCTGTTGCGCCTGCTCATGTTCGGGCGGTGCGACTGCTCTCCGGATGGCTAGCCGCCGCTGCGCATCTGCCGGCGCATGATCTGATCGACCGCATCTTTCATCAGGCCGACTGGTTCGCGCGTTGCCGCGCGGTGCTGCCCGCGGCGCTGTGGCCGGGCGTGCATGCGAATCTGGAGGCGCTGCTGGAGCTGGCGCTGAACGTGGATGCCGGGCGTTACCCGAGTCTGACGCGTTTCGTCGATGAGCTGCGGCGCCTGTCGGTGTCGGATGACGAGGCGCCGGACGAAGGCCTGGTCGTGTCGGCGGGAGAAGGCTCGGGCCGCGTGCGTATCATGACGATTCACGGTGCCAAGGGCCTGGAGGCGCCGATTGTGTGGCTGATCGATGCCAACTCGCCGCCGCGTAATCCCGATGGTTACGGCGTGGCGATGGACTGGCCGGCGGAGGCGCTGGCGCCGCAGCACTTCTCGCTGCTCGGCAAGATCAGCGAGGCCGGGCCATCACGCGCGGCGATTCTGGAACGCGAAGCCGCCGCTGCCGAGCGTGAGGAGCTGAACCTGCTCTACGTGGCGATCACGCGCGCCGAGCAGGTGCTGATCGTCAGCGGCATCGAGCCAGCGAAAACCATGAATGCGGTGACACCGTACAAACGCCTTGCCTTGGCGATGGGCGCGCTGCAGGCGTCTGCAGGCTGTATCGGTGAAATGCCGCGCGGGGTGGGCGTCTCCAGCCTGCCTGCTCTGGAAAACAGACTGGGGGCGGCTCTTCAACCGGTGCCTGCGGTGGGGGCCTTGCGTCGTGCGGTGCTTGATCCACTTCAAGAAAGCAATGCCGGCATGGAATTCGGCACGGCGATGCACGCCTGGCTGGAGGCGGCCACCGCCAATTTGCCGCAGCCGAGTGTGGCGCCGGAAGTCGAACAGGCCGCACGCCGCCTGCTGGAGCGCCCGGCGCTGCGGCGCTTCTTCGATCCGGCGCAGCATCGGCGCGCGGCGAACGAAACGGCTTTCGTCGGTGCGGATGGCAAGCTGGGTCGCATCGATCGTTGGGTGGAATGCGAGGACGCGATCTGGGTGCTCGACTATAAAAGTGGCAAGCCTTCAGAAGAGGCCTTGATGGCCGATTACAGAGTGCAGGTTGCCGGCTATCGTGAAGTGTTGCAGGCGATTTTTCCGGATCGACCGGTCAAGGCACTGCTGGTGTTCGCCGAAGGGGGCGAGATCAGCGTGGAGTGAGCCGGTTTTGTAGGTGCGACTTCAGTCGCACGCCACGCTTGGCTGGCCGACTGAAGTCGGCCCTACTGACTTGCAGGCGCTTGCTTTCAGACTGGAGAACGACATGCTGCTCAGTGACGTGCTGGCCATCAAGGGCAAGCTGCTTTACACGATCTCGCCGCAGAAAACGCTGGCCGATGCGCTGGCGCTGATGACCGAGCAGGACATGGGCTCGCTGGTCGTCATCGAGCACGGCACCCTGATCGGCATGCTGACTTTCCGTGAGGCGCTGGCGGCGATTCACAAGGCTGGCGCGGCCTGGCAGGGCGTACTGGTTGGCGCCGCGATGCTGCGCGACCCGGCGGTGGGCGAGCCGCGCATGGATCTGCACGAATTGCGCAGCCACATGATCGATCATCATCAGCGCTATTTGCCGGTAGTGGAGGGCGGTGCGCTGCTCGGCGTGATTTCCTTCCATGACGTGGCCCGTGCGGTGCTGGAGGAGCAGGGTTTCGAGAGCGTGATTCTGCGCAACTTCGTGCGCAACTGGCCCGATGAGGTGCTGCCGGTGGGTAAGGCCAGCGCGAATTGCTCGGATCGTTGAGGCGATCCTGGATAAGTCCGAAACTGTCACGCCACGCGCGGCAGGTTGAAGAGCCGCGGCTGGCGGGCCTGTCGCGGCATGCAGGCTGGAGAGGCAAGCGGGGCGAGGTTCTTCGGCATACTTGTTTGCAACTTGGGCGTGCACTGCACAAAACCTCCGCCCATACCTTCAGGTATCCTCCTGCCCCTGACGCGCTACGGCAGATTTGTTGCAGTGCAATCTGATCAAGGGTTGGGTGGATGGATAAGCTCTGGTTGAAACATTACCCGGCAGGCGTGCCGGCCGAAATCGATGTGACGGAATACGCTTCGCTGGCGGATTTTTTCGAGCGAGGCGCCGCGCGCTGGGCGGAGAAGGTGGCCTTTATCAATATGGGCGCCGAGCTCACGTATCGGCAGCTGGATGAATTGTCTGCCCGCTTTGCGGCCTATCTGCAGGGCACGCTGGGCTTGCCCAAGGGCACGCGCATCGCGCTGATGATGCCGAATCTGCTGCAGTACCCTGTTTGCATGTTCGGTGCGCTGCGTGCCGGCTATACGGTGGTCAATTGCAATCCCTTGTACACCCCGCGCGAGCTGGAGCATCAGCTCAAGGATTCCGGCGCTGAAGCCATTGTCATCCTTGATAATTTTGCACATACGCTGCAGGCGGTGATCGGACGCACGTCGATCAAGCATGTGGTGGTGACGAGTCTGGGCGGAATGCTCAGCGCGCTGAAGGGTCGGGTCATCGATTTCGTGGTCAAGCACGTCAAGAAGAAGGTGCCGGCCTGGCGCTTGCCGGGTAGCGTGCGCCTGAGCGCAGCCTTGAGCCTGGGCGCGCGCCAGAGCCTGCGACCGGTGACGGTGACGCGCGAGGATATCGCCTTTCTGCAATACACCGGCGGCACCATGGGTGTGGCCAGAGGAGCAATGCTCACGCACGGCAACATCCTTGCCAATCTGCAGCAGGCGCACGTGTGGATCGGCTCGAACCTGCGCTGGGGCAGCGAGACGGTGGTGACGGCGCTGCCGCTGTATCACATCTTCTCGCTGACGGTGAATTGCTTTGTGTTCTTCATGATGGGCTCGCGCAATCTGCTGATTACCAATCCGCGCGATATCGGCGGCTTCCTCAAGACGATATCGAAGTACCCGTGGTCGGTGATTTCCGGGGTGAACACGCTGTTCAACGCGATGCTGCAGCATCCGAAATTTGCAACGCTGGATTTCTCGAACCTGCGCCTGTCGATCAGTGGCGGCATGTCGCTGCAGAAAACCGTGGCGGACAAATGGCGTGCGGCGACCGGCCATGCGCTGATTGAAGCCTATGGCCTGACCGAGGCTTCGCCGGGGGTGTGCTGTTGCCCGATCAATCAGACCGAGTACAACGGCTCGATTGGTCAGCCCGTGCCTTCAACCGATATTTCCCTGCGCGATGAAAATGGCCGTGAAGTGGCGCTGGGGCAGGCTGGCGAGCTCTGCGTGAAGGGCCCGCAGGTGATGAAGGGTTACTGGAATGCGCCCGCCGATACCGCTCAGGTCATGACGGCGGATGGTTATCTGCGCACGGGCGATGTGGCCGTGGTGGATGAACGCGGTTTCGTGCGCATCGTGGATCGCATGAAAGATACAATTCTGGTCTCCGGCTTCAACGTGTATCCCAACGAGGTTGAAGATATCGTTGCGACGCATCCGGGTGTGGCCGAGGTGGCCGCGATTGGTGTGCCCAGCGAGCAGTCTGGTGAGGCGGTGAAGATCTTTGTGGTGCGCAAGGATCCGGGGCTGTCCGAGAAGGATCTGATCGCCCACTGCAAAAAAAGTATGACAGGCTACAAGGTGCCGCATCTTGTTGAATTCAGAACAGATTTGCCCAAAACCAATGTCGGTAAAATTTTGCGACGCGCCTTGCGGGATGAGGAGATCCTGAAGGCGCGAACCAAGGCTGCGCGCGCTTCTTGAGGGGGTTCTTGCCTTGTAGGCCATGATCTTCTAGGGGTTATTCACAGGCTTTGGGGCTCTTGTGTGTTGTCGTCCCCTGTGCTTCAATTGAATCGCGTTTCTCACTTCTGTTTGGCAATTTTCTCGTGAACTCCACTTTCTACATCGCTGGTTCTTCTGCCCCCGTCATTTTGGTGACGGCCGTAGTCGTACGCGTAGTAGTAGGCGTAGGCGGCAACGCGCCGTAACGGGGACGAGTCGAACTTGAGGATTCAGACCCCGCCGGCGCGAGCCGAGCGGGGTTTTTTTTACTCCCTGTCCGGTCTGGCTGGCCCAACCATTAGGAGCAAGAACATGCAGTTAAACGGGGCCCAACTCATCATTCGGCTGCTCGAGCAGCAGGGCATTACCACGGTCGCCGGTGTTCCCGGCGGCCCCGCTTTGCCGCTCTACGATGCTTTGTCGCAGAGCACGATCATTCGTCATGTGCTGGCGCGTCACGAGCAGGGCGCAGGCTTCATCGCCCAAGGCATGGCACGCGCCACCGGCAAGGCGGCGGTGTGTCTGTCCTCGAGCGGTCCGGGGGCCACCAATCTGGTGACGCCCATTGCCGACGCGAAGCTCGATTCGATCCCGCTGGTGTGTATCACCGCTCAGGTTCCGAGCGCCATGATCGGCACGGATGCTTTTCAGGAGGTGGATACCTACGGTATTTCCATCCCGATCACCAAGCACAACTGGTTGGTGCGTGATGTCCGGGATCTGCTCGAAATCGTGCCGGCCGCTTTTCGCATTGCCGAGTCGGGCCGTCCCGGTCCGGTGTGGCTGGATGTGCCCAAGGATGTGTTGACGGCGGTGATCGAGATCGATGCGCTGCCGGCCATTGCCGTGCGTGATGCACTGCCGGAGGTGGGCCTTGATCAGATTGCCCGTGCCGCAGCGTTGATCAATGCTGCTAAAACGCCTGTGCTGTATCTGGGCGGTGGTGTGATCGCAGCGGATGCTTGTGAAGCCGCGGTGGCGCTGGCCGAGCGGGCGGGGCTGCCGACCACCATGACCTTGATGGGTCTTGGCGCGATGCCGGTCGATCATCTATTGTCGCTGGGCATGCTAGGCATGCATGGTGCGCGCTATACCAATTACGCGTTGGAAGAGGCCGATCTGCTGATCGTGCTGGGGGCGCGTTTCGATGATCGTGCTATCGGCAATGCCGACAAGTTCTGTCCGAAGGCTTCGATTATTCATATTGATATTGATGCGGCCGAGCTGGGCAAGATCCGTCGCCCGGACGTGGCGATCAATGGTGACGTGGCGCGTGTGCTGGCGTTGCTTGAGGGGCATGTGCAGACTAATCCGCGCCGTCAATGGGTGGATCGGGTGGATGAACTGAAATTGGCGCATCCGCTGGCCTTGCCGGGCGTGGAAGATCCGCGCAGCCATTACGGTCTGGTGCGTGCTATCGCCGATCTGCTGGATGACGAGGCGGTGATTGCTACTGACGTCGGTCAGCATCAGATGTGGGTGGCGCAGGCTTATCCCTTCCGTCGCGCGCGCCAGTGGCTGACTTCCGGCGGTCTGGGCACCATGGGTTTCGGTATGCCGGCCGCCATCGGAGCGGCCTTAGCTCAGCCGGAGCGTACGGTGGTGTGTTTCTCGGGTGACGGCAGCCTGAAGATGAACATCCAGGAAATGGATACAGCGGTGGAAGAGGACGTCAATATCAAGGTGGTGTTGATGAACAACCAGTCGCTGGGTCTGGTGCATCAGCAGCAGGATATGTTCTATGGCCAGCGCATATTTTCGGCCGACTACCGGCGCCAGACCAATTTCCTGAAGATTGCCGAGGGCTTTGGCATGCAGGTATATGACCTGGATTCGAGCGATGATCCGCGTGCCTTGCTGGCCGAAGCGCTGGCAGCCAAGGGGCCGGCGTTGATCCACTGCTCGATCGACGTGAATCAGAAAGTCTTCCCGATTGTGCCTCCGGGCGCGGCCAACACCGAAATGATTGGAGGCTGAGATGAATCTGCCCAGCGAAAACAAATTGCTTGAAAAGGTTGTGCTGGAACTGGCCGTGCGTAACCATCCCGGCGTGATGTCGCACGTGTGCGGGCTGTTTGCCCGGCGCGCCTTCAATGTGGAAGGCATTCTGTGCATGCCGGTGGGTGGGGGTGACGAAAGTCGCATCTGGCTGCTGGTGCGTGATGATGTGCGCCTGCCGCAGATGATCAGCCAGGTGGAGAAACTGGAAGATGTAATCAGCGTCGAGCGCCATGGCGCGGATCATCGGGTGTTCGAGCGGCTGGAAGAGTTCTTCCTGTAAATCCTGAACGAAGGCTTATGGAATGGATGCTCCGAGAACCTCATCTCGGAGCACTATCGAACGAATTTCCGGGTTCGTGTATTTCTCTTCTGGATCGACGGATTCGTCATCTTCCTTGTGGTGGAATTCCCCTTGGTCAAAAGCCGCAAAGACTTCCCCTGCGTAGGCCGGCAGCCGGACATCGTACCTCGCGCCGACGTACGCGTGCAGAGCATTCATTGCCGTGTCGGCGGCTTCAAAACTCAGGTTTTGGACCCAATATTCATGTGCTACGCGACGTGCAAAGCTGTCAAAGAATCTGTCTAGAGATAGTCTGAAAACATTTCTGCAGGCTTCGACATGGTCGTGCGACAGAATGCGAATGACTCGCTTACTGGGCTCTGTTTCCGAGGCGCTCTGGATCAGCTTGTCGAGTTCGATGAGGCTCATTTTCCGGTTCCAGTGAAATCAGAGTTACAACAGCGGCCCCGGCCGCACGGCCTTGAGCAGCACGATCAGGGCGCCGGCGCCACCATCGGGTAAACGTGCCTGACAGTAGGCCATCACATCCGCGTAGTTCATCAGCCAGCCGGCAACGAGTTTCTTCAGCACCGGCTCGCGCCCCGGCGAGCCACGGCCCTTGCCGTGCACCACGCGCACGCAGCGGACGCCGCGTTTTTTCCATTGCCCCATGCACGCGGCGAGCAGCTCGCGCGCTTCGTCGCGATTGCTGCCGTGCAGATCCAGTTCGTCCTGCACGACCCAGCGCCCGCGCCGCAGATCGCGCACGACGGAACGTGGCACGCCGTTTTCCAGATAGGTCAGCTCCTCGCCGCCTTCCATGCGCAATTCCAGCGAAGTTGGCGCGTAGATGGATTCGGCCAGTGCGGCCTGTTCGTCCAGTTCATGCTGGATCGGCAGGGGCTTGGGTTTGGGCGCTTCCGGGGTGATGCGGTCGGTGCTTATCGGGGTGACGCCGCGCAGGGCTGTGGCCAGATCCAGTGCCTGCCCGGAGAGCGGCTTGCCGCTTGAGTCTTCAGCCAGCCATGCTGCAGGCACCCAGTCCTCCTGACTGTTCGAGGTGGATGGCTGCAGAGGCTTATCCGGCGCGGCTTCGCGAGGGCGTGGGATAGGCTTGGGTAAAGGTTTCCGGATTTCTGCCTGATTGCTCGGCGGCAGGGCTTGCGCGCCGGCGATGGCGCTGCGGAACAGGCTGAGCTCGTCCGCGTCTTCAACAACAACAGCCCGCCGGGGGGCGGGCTGTGCTGCGTTGGAACGAGCGACCGGGCGGGCGGACAAGTCCGCCCCGGGGCCGCTTGAGTGCTTTGCCAGCTGGCGTTTCAGGTCGGCCAGCGGCAAGAGTTTGCGGCTCATGCTGTTTTGCGTGAAAGTCGCAGAGCGACTTCTCGAAGCTCTCCTCTCCTATTTGGGGAGAGGGGCTGGGGGAGAGGGAAACGGGCATGACTTTCATGCTCGTGCGTGGCTTTCAAAGTCATGACCGTTAGAGCGAACCGAGGTAGCGTTCCGCGTCGAGTGCCGCCATGCAGCCCGTGCCGGCCGAGGTGATGGCCTGACGGTAGATGTGGTCGGCCACGTCGCCGGCGGCGAAGACGCCCGGGATGGTGGTCTGGGTGGCGTTGCCGTGCTGACCGCCGTGCACCGTGAGGTAGCCGGTGTCGTTCATTTCCAGCTGATCCTTGAAGATGCCGGTGTTCGGGGCGTGGCCGATGGCGATGAAGACGCCGTGCAGGGCGATGTCCTTGGTCGCGCCGGTCTTGACGTTCTTGACGCGCATGCCATTCACGCCCTTGGCGTCGCCCAGCACCTCATCCAGAGCCGAATCCAGCTCCAGTGCGATCTTGCCTTCCTTCACGCGCTCCATCAGCTTGTCGATCATGATGGCTTCGGCGCGGAATTTGTCGCGGCGATGCACCAGCGTCACCTTGCTGGCGATGTTGGCCAGATACAGCGCCTCTTCGACGGCCGTGTTGCCGCCGCCGATCACGGCGACTTCCTGATTCTTGTAGAAAAAGCCGTCACAGGTGGCGCAGGCCGAGACGCCGCGCCCGGAGAATTTCTCTTCCGAAGGCAGGCCCAGATACTTGGCGGTAGCACCCGTGGCGATGATCAGCGCGTCACAGGTGTAGGTGCCGGAATCGCCGATCAGGGTGAAGGGGCGCTCGGTCAATTTGGCCGTGTGGATGTGGTCGAAGATCATTTCGGTGTTGAAACGGCGCGCGTGCGCCTCGAAACGGGCCATCAGCTCCGGGCCTTGCACGCCATCGGCGTCGGCCGGCCAGTTGTCGACTTCGGTGGTGGTCATGAGCTGGCCGCCCTGCGCCATGCCGGTTATCAGCACGGGTTTGAGGTTGGCGCGCGCTGCATACACGGCGGCAGAGTAACCCGCCGGGCCGGAGCCGAGGATGATCAGGGGATGATGCTGGCTGTTCGTGCTCATGGGGGATTCCTGCCGTGAAAGAGTTGAGTGCCGGATTATAGCCGAGGCGCTTCGGCGGGCCGATTGGCGTTGGCAATCGGGGCGATTGGTTTTCGTCGGTCAGGCCGGGCGGGCTTATTGTCAGTCTGGAATACTGAATGGTTCCATCCGTGATATTCGTCACATATACTTGCGCGAGTGTTCATGAAGGCGTCCTGCATCTGTAGCGCCTGCAGGCTTGGCTGTTGGTTTGGTATGACCTGTGCTTGATGTGTGGCATCAAGCACCCACGGAGGTTGAATGAGCAATAAGCATGCGGTTTCGGCAACGGCCTTGAGTACTTTGCCGGTATTCCAGGGGCTTGAGGCTGCGCATCTCGATGAAATCGCACGCCATGCCGGCATGCGCCGCGTAGCGCGTGGCGTTCCCGTGGTCCGGGCGGGCGAGGTGATGGACAACGTTTACTTCGTGCTCAATGGCAGCATGAAAGTGTTGATCTGTGATGAAGATGGGCGCGAGGTGATCTTTACGATCATCGGCCAGGGCGCTGTCTTCGGCGAAATGGGCATGCTCGACGCCGCCCCGCGTTCTGCCTCGGTGGTCTCGGCCATGGCGACGGATCTGGTGGTGTTTTCGCAAGCCGATTTTTTGCACATCATGAAAACTCATTTCGACGTGTGTTTGCGCGTGATGGGCAATCTGGCCCAGCGCTTGCGCGATGCGGATCGCAAGATCGAAAGTCTGGCCCTGATGGATGTGTATGGTCGGGTCGCGCGCCTGTTGCTGGATCTGGCCGAGCCCGTCGATGGTAAAAACGTGATCCGCAAGAAGATTTCCAAGCAGGATATTGCCAAGATGATCGGCGCCTCGCGTGAAATGGTCTCGCGGGTGATGAAGGATCTGATCGCCCGAGGTCTGGTTGAAGAGGGCGGTCAGGGGCAGTTGGTGTTGCTGGAGCCGATGGACGCCTTCTGATGGCAGGTGTTCGCCTGCAGGGCCGGCTTGGCGAGCCTGTATAATCCTCCTTCAATCTTTTCGCCTGCCCATAAGCCCGCCACTCATGCTGTTTCGTTCCGCCAATCGTCCGCCCGCCCAACCCCTGCCCGAGAAGATCGGTGCCTTGCTGCGTGAGGCGGGTTGGCTGCTGTTGGCTGCTGCTGGCATCTTTCTGGCGATGATCATGTTTGGTTACGCTCCGGCGGACCCCGGCTTTTCGCATGCGGTGGATGCTTCGCGGGTCGTCAATCCGGGTGGGCGCTTTGGCGCCTGGCTGGCCGACATGCTGCTGCAGCTCTTCGGTAGTTCGGCCTGGTGGCTTGTCATCCTGATGTTCTGGGGCTTGTTGATTGGCGGTCGGCGCTTCCGCGAAGAGATGGATTCCGATCATCGTTCACTGGTGATCGTGCTGGCAGGCTTTTTGATCGTGCTGCTCACCAGCTGCGGTATCGAAGCGGTGCGCTTTCACAGCAGTCACGCGAGCTTGCCGGGCGTGCCGGGCGGGGTGATTGGCACCGAACTCGGACGTATGGCGACGCGTTACCTTGGCTTTACCGGCGGCACGCTGATTCTGTTGGCGGCTTGGGCGGGCGGCTTGAGCCTGTTTGGCGGCTTTTCGTGGCTGGGCGTGGTCGAGAAAATCGGCTATGGCCTTGAGCGCGCGTGGGAGTTGAGCCAGAAGGCAGCTCAGCAGTGGCAAGATCGCAAGGCCGGTCAGGAAATTGCGGTCAAGCGCGAAGAGAAGGTCAAGCGCGAACGCAAGAAACGTGAAGATGCGCCGGTGGCCATCCATATCGAGCCGCCGAAATTCGAGCCGCTGAAAATCATCGAGTCGCGCACCGACAAGGATCGCCAGCAAGGTCTGTTTGGCAACGTGTCGGGTGGTGGTTTGCCGGCGCTGAACCTGCTCGACATGCCGAACAATGACGTGGAGCCGCCTTCGGTCGAGACGCTGGAATACACCTCGCGCCTGATTGAACGCAAGCTGGCGGATTTCGGTGTCGAAGTGAAGGTGCTGGCGGCTTATCCCGGCCCGGTCATCACGCGCTATGAAATCGAACCGGCAATCGGAGTGAAGGGTGCCCAGATCATGAATCTGGTCAAGGATCTGGCTCGCGCGCTGTCGGTGGTGAGTATCCGCGTGGTCGAAACGATTCCTGGCAAGGCCTGCATGGGCCTTGAAATCCCGAATGTGAAGCGCCAGACCGTGCGCCTGTCGGAGATTATCGGCTCCAAGGTTTATCACGACATGAATTCGGCGCTGACAGTGGCACTGGGCAAGGATATCGGCGGCAACCCGATGGTGGTTGATCTGGCCAAAATGCCGCATTTGCTGGTTGCCGGGACGACCGGTTCAGGCAAGTCGGTGGGTATCAATGCGATGATCCTGTCGCTGCTGTACAAGGCCGAGGCCGACAAGATCCGTCTGATCCTGATTGATCCGAAGATGCTGGAACTGTCTGTTTACGACGGGATTCCGCACCTGCTGGCGCCTGTCGTGACCGATATGAAGCACGCTGCACATGCGTTGAACTGGTGTGTTGGCGAGATGGAGCGCCGCTACAAGCTGATGTCTGCCATGGGTGTGCGCAATCTGGCAGGCTTCAACAAGCAGATTTCAGATGGAATGAGGTCCGGCTCGCCGATCAAAAATCCGTTCTCGCTGACGCCTGAGAATCCCGAGCCGCTCGAAACCATGCCGATGATTGTGGTGGTGATCGACGAGCTGGCCGATCTGATGATGGTGGTCGGCAAGAAGATCGAAGAGCTGATCGCCCGACTGGCGCAGAAGGCGCGTGCTGCGGGTATCCATCTGGTGCTGGCGACCCAGCGACCCTCGGTGGATGTGATTACCGGCCTGATCAAGGCCAACATTCCGACGCGCATGTCCTTTCAGGTTTCGAGCAAGATCGATTCCCGCACCATCCTTGATCAGATGGGCGCTGAGTCCCTGCTGGGCATGGGTGACATGCTCTATCTGGCGCCCGGCACCGGCCAGCCGATCCGCGTGCATGGCGCCTTTGTCGATGACAAGGAAGTGCACAAAGTCGTCGAATATCTCAAGACCACCGGTCAGCCTGACTATGTGGAGGGCATGCTGACCGGCGCCACAGAGGAAGGGGGCGAAGCGCTCAGCGACCTCTTTGGCGAGGGTGCGGGCAAGAGCGATGGCGAATCCGATGAGCTTTACGACAAGGCGGTGGCAATCGTGCTGCAGACGCGTCGCCCCTCAATTTCACTGGTGCAACGTCATTTGCGCATTGGCTACAACCGCGCTGCGCGTCTGATCGAACAGATGGAAAAATCCGGTCTGGTCTCGGCCGCTAATGCCACGGGCAGCCGCGAAGTTTTAGCTCCGGCGCGTGAGTCTTAAATCATTTTCGGGTATCTCCCATGAAGCATTTCCTGATCTCAGCCTTGTGTCTGGCTCTGCCGGCACTGGCCTCTGCCTCCGGCATCGAGCAGCTCCATCAATTTCTCGATGGCAGCAAAACCGCCAAGGCCAGTTTCACCCAGAAGGTGATCTCCAAAACGGGCCGCGCCGGGCAGAACGCCAGCGGCACGATGAGTTTCCTGCGCCCCGGCAAGTTTCGCTGGGAGTACACCAAGCCTTACAGTCAGCTGATCGTGGCCGATGGCAGCAAGCTCTGGAGTTACGACAAGGAGCTCAATCAGGTCGTCATCAAGCCCATGAGTCAGGCGCTAGGCGCCACGCCGGCGGCCTTGCTGGCCGGCAGCAATGATTTTCAGAAGAATTTCACCCTCAAGGAAGATGGCGCATCCGATGGCCTCGAATGGGTGGAGGCCACTCCGCGTAACAACGAGGCGGGCTTCGAGCGCGTGCGTATCGGCCTGAAAGCTAACCTGCCGCAAGTCATGGAAGTGCGCGATAACTTTGGCCAGACGACCGTGCTGTTGTTCAGTAGTTTCGAGCGCAATCCGACTTTGCCCGCAGATGCTTTCATTTTCACGCCGCCCAAGGGCGCGGATGTGGTGGGCGAATAAGGCTTTACCCCGCTTTCATGGCTGACTTGTTCTCCACTCCTCCGTCGCCTGACAAAGTACCCCTCGCCGAACGCCTGCGTCCGATTACGCTGGACGACGTGGTAGGGCAGTTGCATCTGCTCGGCCCCGGCAAGCCGCTGCGCTTGGCCGTGGAGTCGCGCAAGCCGCACTCGATGATCCTTTGGGGGCCGCCAGGGGTGGGCAAGACCACGCTGGCGCGCTTGATGGCGCGGCATTTCGATGCCGAATTCATGGCCTTGTCGGCGGTGTTTGCTGGCGTGAAGGACATTCGTGACGCCGTGGCGCAGGCCGAGATGCTGCGCGCGACGAGTGGCCGGCGCACCATCCTGTTCGTCGATGAAGTGCATCGTTTCAATAAGAGCCAGCAGGATGCCTTCCTGCCTTATGTTGAATCGGGCCTGCTGACTTTCATCGGAGCAACGACCGAGAATCCGTCCTTTGAAGTGAACTCCGCGCTGCTCTCGCGCGCCTCGGTGTATGTGCTCGAAAGCCTCAAGCCTGAGGAAATGCAGCAGCTTTTCGTACGAGCCTGCCGCGAAGCCTTGCCGGATCTGAGCTTCACGGAAGAGGCACGTGATCGCCTGATCGGCTGGGCTGACGGGGATGCACGGCGCTTCCTGAACGTGCTGGAAACGCTGGAGACGGCGGCTTCTGCAGCGGGCGTTAACGAAATCACGGGCGAGTTTGCCGAATCCACGCTGGCGCAGAGCCTGCGTCGTTTCGATAAGGGCGGCGAGGCGTTTTACGACCAGATTTCGGCGCTGCATAAATCCGTGCGCGGCTCGAATCCGGACGCTGCCTTGTACTGGTTCGTGCGCATGATGGATGGCGGGGCGGATGCGCTGTATCTGGGCCGGCGCATTGTGCGCATGGCGGTGGAAGATATCGGTCTGGCTGATCCGCGTGCGCTGACGATTTCGCTGGAAGCCTGCCAGACCTACGAGCGGCTAGGTTCACCCGAGGGCGAACTGGCACTGGCGCAGGCGGTGGTGTATCTGGCCGTGGCCGCTAAATCGAATGCGCTGTACATGGCTTATAACGAGGCGCGGCGCTTCGTGAAGCAGGACGTGAGTCGCCCTGTGCCGATCCATCTGCGCAACGCACCGACCAAGCTGATGAAGGATCTGGGCTACGGTAAGCAGTATCGCTATGCCCACGATGAACCCGGCGCTTACGCGGCGGGCGAGACTTATCTGCCTGAGGGGATGCCTGCGCTCAGCTGGTATGAGCCAACGGACCGCGGCCTGGAAGCCAAAATCGGGCAGAAGCTTGCTTACCTGCGAGGGCTTGATCGCACCGCGCGGGACGCTGAGGATTAGTGCAGCGGGTGGGCTGAACGAAACTCAGCATATACGTGAAGTACGTGCTCTGCTTTTTCTATGGCGCCATGAATCATGGCATCCGAGACCATGTCAGACAGGCAGCTGCAGATCAGTTTCACGCCTTCGTCGGTTTGCACCAGACTGCAGGCGAGCGGTGCGGCGACTTCATCCGGAATGTGTTGGTGTTCGGCGAAAAGTTCGACTTCGTCATTGGTGAGATCGCAATAGTCGAGACAATCTTGCATCGTCAGCATCATCGGACTCCTTGGCTGGGGGTTATGTTGCATGTGACTGTTTTTATTGTTTCTACACATTCCAACCTAGAGCACGTTCCCGGGATAGCCAGTTGCCATTGGCTATATGCGGTCTGATGTGCAATTGCATTCTCCAATGCCGGCCGCAAGCCCTGTTGCAGAGCGTTCAATACGACCGGGTATGTGTGAAATCTTTGCGCTGCACAAAGAGCGTTTCCGCTGCCTCGTGTAAACTGCGCGCTTCTGCGAAATAACCCTCCTCACGCCCATGCTAGATATCGTACAACTCCGCACCCAGCTTGAAAGTGTCGCCCAGCGCTTGGCCAGCCGCAATTTCGCGCTGGATGTTGTTGCTTTCCAGAGCATGGAAGACGAGCGCAAGACCCTGCAAATGCGCACGCAAGAGCTGCAGTCCAAACGCAACAGCCTGTCCAAACAGATCGGCATGCTCAAGGGCAAGGGCGAGGACGCCTCCGCGGTGATGGCTGAAGTCGCCGGTCTGGGTGAGGAGCTCAAGTCCTGTGAAGAACGCTTGGGCGCGCTGCAGGAGCGTCTGAACGATTTCCTCGCACGCATTCCGAACCTGCCGAATGAGGCTGTGCCCGTCGGCAAGGACGAGAGCAGTAACGTCGAGGTGCGCCGTTGGGGCACACCGCGCGATTTCGGTTTTGCCGTCAAGGATCACGCCGATCTGGGCGAGCCGCTGGGCCTGGATTTCGACATGGGCGCCAAGCTGGCGGGTGCGCGCTTCTCCTTTCTCAAGGGCGGCATGGCGCGCCTGCATCGCGCGATTGCCCAGCTGATGCTGGATACGCAGACCGGTGAGCACGGTTATACCGAGTGCTATACGCCTTACATCGTCAATCCGGATGTGCTTTTTGGCACCGGCCAACTGCCCAAGTTTGCCGATGATATGTTCCGCGTGGAGCGGGGCGGTGATGGTTCGCAGACGCAGTACTTGATTTCGACCTCGGAAATTTCGCTGACCAATACCGTCAAGGATTGCGTGCTCAAGGCGGAAGAGCTGCCGATCAAGCTGACCGCGCACACGCCGTGCTTCCGTTCCGAAGCCGGCAGCTATGGTCGCGACACGCGTGGCCTGATCCGCCAGCACCAGTTCGACAAGGTCGAAATGGTCCGCATCACGCGCCCGGAAGAAAGCTACGTCGCCCTCGAAGAAATGGTCGGCAACGCCGAAGCCGTGCTGCAGAAACTGAATCTGCCGTATCGCGTGGTGGCTCTGTGCACCGGCGACATGGGCTTCTCAGCGGCCAAGACCTACGATCTGGAAGTCTGGCTGCCGGCGCAGAATACTTTCCGTGAGATCTCTTCTATCTCCAATTGTGAAGCCTTTCAGGCGCGCCGTATGCAGGCTCGTTTCAAAGCCGAAACGGGCAAGAACGAGCTGGTGCACACCCTGAATGGCTCCGGCTTGGCGGTGGGGCGTACGCTGGTGGCGGTGCTGGAAAATTACCAGCAGGCCGATGGCTCGGTGCTGATTCCTGAGGCGCTCAAGCCTTACATGGGCGGGCTGGAAGTGCTGGTGCCGCAGGCGTGAGATAGCCCTCAGCGATGCGTCTGGCAAAAACTCCCCGCGGGGAGTTTTTGCTTTGTGCCGTTAAGCGGAGTTTTTCTGCCCTTGGGCCTGCCCTTTGGAGCACTGCAATACTTGCTTGGAGGCAAGCCGGTAAGATTTCCCTCTCGCCTGAAAACGGGAAATCCAGCATCTGGCGAGAGGGTGCTTGTGAAGGCGCTCTGCGCAAGGGTTTTCAGCCTGCCGTGCTGGAGAGCGTCTCCCAGCCTGCCTGTACAGGCATGTGATGCGTAAAGACGACAATCTGCTGTGTTCTGAGGTTCCGTTGAAGTGTCAGTAGGTGATATGTTCTGTGGCTTGTGTGGTCCAGGAATGGCCTGAATGTTTCGCGGGAGAGTCGGATGAACTGCAGCAAGTGTCAGAACGAATTGAAGCCGGGCGCCCAGATTTGCGGCCAGTGCGGCACGCTGGTGAGCGCTTCGGCGCCTGCGTCGGCCCCTGTATATGTATTAGGCTGCCTGGCTTGCGGAGCGCCGCTCGCGCCTGGCGCTACAGTGTGTGGCAAGTGTGGCGCCTCGACAGCGGAAGACGAGTCGAACATGACCGTAATTCTGCCGCGCAAGGCCGCCGCCCCTTCGCTCGCAACCCCGGCACCGCCGCCGGTGCTTGAGGCCGCTGATGGGGCAACGGTGATTCTGTCGGCAGGAAAAGCGACTAAACCGACTCCGCTTGTTAATGATATGGCTACGCCGACGATGCGTTCGCCGGAAAGAACGGCGCAGGCTGATATGTCGCTGCGCATGCCGCCGGTGTCGATGGCTTTGGAGCGTGAGCGTCAGCATGGTGACGAGGAGGCCGAAAAGAAAGGAAAAACCGTGTTGGTGGCAGTTTTCTCTGCCATCGCACTTCTTGTGCTGATTGCCTTGGGTATGGGATGGTATCTGACGCGGGAAAGCGCGCCGCCCAAGCCTGTCGCTGAACCGGCCGAGGCCTCTGCGCCACTGGCTGAGCCGCAAGTGGCGCCGCCGGTCATGGTGGAACAGTCCGTGCCGGTCCCGGCCTCTGCACCGGTGCTTGAGCTTGCCCCGGCGCTTGTGCCGGAGTCAGCCTCTGCACCTGAGCCGGTGGCCGTACCCGATAAGCCTGTGAGCAAACCTAAAGCCGCGCGAAAATTGAGCGAGGAAGAAGAATATCTGCGCCAGATTCGCCGCCAGTTGGGGCAGTAATACCGGATTTATTTTTCAGGAGATGATGCAATGAAACGTGTAGTGATGATTGCTGGTTGTATGTTGTTGGCTGCTTGTGCCAGTGAAGCCCCCAAGACCCAGGCGCCGCCTCCACCAGAAGAGAAGGCGCCGGTATATCTGCCCAAGCCGGTGACGAATCTGTTCAATCCGTGGCTTTTGGTTCGTGACAGCGATGTGGCGGATGCACGCGCTTTTGACAGGATGATCAACAAGCCCGGTGTGCCCATGCAAACCGAAGTGAGCCGGGTGGCGCAGAAGAATGATGAAGGCCGTACTTTGGTTGTCGATATCTGGAAGGGCACCAATATCGGGCTGTTGCCCACCGCGTTGAAAAAACGCAGTCCGGAAATTCAGCGCACGGTATCTCTGGCCGCCGAGTTTGCGGGCGGGCGTGGCGAGCAGGCACGCTTGATCGTCTCGGTGAGCGAGGCTGACAAGCCGACGGTGAAAAAATGGGTCGAGGCAGGCCTGGCCAAAGCCAAGGGGCAATACCCGACGGAAGTGCAGTGGAAGCCCTTGAATTTGAAGAAGGGCGATGTGCCTTTCATCCGGATCGAACCGGCTGATCCGCAATACGCTTTCGGGCCTTTCACCAAGTAAGGTGAATGTGCAGCCAACAAAAACGCCCCGTTTCGGGGCGTTTTTGTTGCTAGTCTCAGGACTCAACGCTATCCCGGGTGCTCATGCTTGCGGGCTTGCTCCGGCCGTTGCACTCTCCAGCGGTTGTAAAGACTGTTGAGCTCGCACCTGCTTTGTCGCGAGTCGGGCTCGGCGCTTGCGAGCCCAGATGACGACACCGGTTACGCTGAAACTGGCAATGACCAGCCCCAGTATCGAAACAAGGATGCGACCCGGCAGGCCAACGATGCGTCCGGAGTGTAACGGGAATTGGGCCTGCATGAAGATGTCGCCCGCACTGCCTTCGCCGGGCACCCATGCGCCAGCAAAGCTGCCGTCGCTTCCCTCGAAATGAAGCCAGGGATTGCCGAGACCGCCGTCACCGTGTTCCTTGCCGGACGCGTAGAAACTAACGCCATACAAATCGGCTTCCGGTGAATAAAAAATGCCGCCGGCAGGTGTCATCCAGGCCCGTCTGATGGCTTCTGCTTTTGCTTTCTCCAGAATGGTTTCGCGACTGACTCCGGGGCTGGAGGGCTTGTCTGGCGCGCTGAAGTTACGCCCCTCCCAAGGTGAGGGGCTCAGTGTCGAGATACGATTGACCAGTGGGCGCACCACCTGAAGTTGCAGGTTCATAGAAACGGAGGTGACTGCGATGATCAGCAGGAGTGGCCAGATCCATACACCGCCTGAGCGATGGAGGTCGAAGTTGAGTTTGTAGCTTCCTTGCTGCCAACGGAAGGCGAAGGATTTTTTCCAACTCGACAGTTTCGGAAACGAGATCCACAGCGAAACGAAGCAATCGATTGTCCAGACAATCGCGAGAATACCCATGAATATCACACCGGCTTCGATACCGCCGACGTTCGGCAAGTGCATGCTGTAATGCAGTTTGTAGAGAAAAGGCAGCAGGTTTTTACGGCTCAGTGAGATTTCTCCCCACATGCGCCTGGCCTGAGGCTCTCCACTCACGGGATCAAGTGCGATCTGGTTGAAGTCAGCCTTGTGGGCGGAGCCCGTTGCCGGATCGATGCGAGGAAACACCCGGATATTCAGGGCATGGCCCGCCTCGATATTCAGCGGAAGCCAGGTGACCTGCATGCCTTTTTCAGATGACTCGAACTGCTTCGCCAGGGCGAGCGGGTTTTGCGCAAACCCCTCGGAAGTTGCCTTGAAAAGCTGTGGATTGAGCCACTCGTCAAGCTCGTGATCCCATGAAATGACGGCCCCGGTTGCTCCCGAAATGAAGAGGAACGCCGCTGCGGCAAGGCCGAACCATCGGTGCATTACAACCAGGGCCGTCCGCATACTCAGTACTTCCAGTCCAGTGTCAGACTCGCGCTGCGTGGGGCGCCGTAGTAGGCCTGGCTCCAGTACAGGCTGCTGAGATACTTTTCGTCAGTCACGTTGTTGACATTGATCCTGGCGGAGAACTGCCGGGTGAAGGCGTAGCGCGCCGTCAGGTCAAGCAGTGCATAGGCATCCTGTTTCGTCACGACGGTGGCAGTTTCGTCGCGGTGGGTATCACCGCGCCAGCGCAAGCGTGCACCAAGATCAAGTGCCGACAAGGCCTGCCAAGTCGTAGAGAGGTTGAACAGGTGCTTGGGCACGTAAGTGCGGGCGATTTCCCCTTCGGCTGTGCGAACGCTGATTGCGGTGTAGCCGGCACTAATCTTCACGCTTGGCAGCACCTGACCCGCAGCTTCGATCTCGTAACCCTGCGAAGAGGTGTCGATCCCTTTGTAGACCGCTGTCGCGCCAATATAGCCGGCACTTTCGTGCAGGTTTTTCTGACGCGAACGGAAGAGCGCCAGTGAGGCGTTCAGACGCTTGTCCGTGGATTCGAATTTCAGTCCGCCTTCAACGTTGTGGCCGCGGGTTGGCTTGAGGCGTTGCAGGTTTTCATCCAGCTCGTTCTGCGGATTGAAGATCGAGGTGTAACTTGAATAGGCAGACAGCACCGGGGTGAGCTCATACACGATGCCGGTATAAGGGCTGGTGTTGCTGTCGGCGCGACCACTGTCTTCGCCATAGCTGAAGCCTTCGGTGGTGATACGGGTATTGTTGGCGCCCAAGATCAGTTTGAGCTTGTCGCTTGCCTGAAGTTTGGTCGCTGCGAACAGGCTGCGGTGACGGTCGATGAAGTTGCTGCCGTTGTAATAGGCGTCAAAACTTGGCTCGGGATAGGCGCCATTCCAGTTTTCAAGCCCGGGCAGGGCGGTGCCGATCCCCTGGCCGTAGCTTGAGAGATCGCTCAGTGCCGAACGTGCGTAGCTGATGCCGATGATTGCTTCATGCTCGCGTCCGAACAGATGGAACGGGCCGCTGGCACGTACGTCGTATTGATCCTGGCGCTTCTTCATCTCATACATGGAGGGATAGCTGTAAAGCCCCAGTCCGGTGTCGCTGTCCGGTGTGCCGTAAACGTAGAAGAGCTTGGAGTCCTGTTTCGTTTCCTGGTGTGTCACGGTGGCTTGTGCCTGCCAGCCATTGTCAAAGACATGTTTGGCTTCCGCAAATGCGATCTGGTTTTCTACGTCCCAGTAGGCCCAGTCTGCCGCTGTGCTCGTTGAGCGGTCATAGTTGGTTTGCGTGCCGTTCGCTGTGTACAGTGGCAGCGCTCCCCACATCGGGCTCTTGGGCTGATTTTTCTGGTAGGTGTAGCCGGCAGTGATGCTGCTGGAATCACCGACGTCAGCTTCCACCACACCATAGAAGAAATTCTTGCTGTGATGGTAACGATCCAGGTAAGAGTCCTTGTCATCGGCGGCAACGACCATGCGGCCGCGCAGGCGACCGGATTCGATCAGGGCGCCTGAAACATCCGCTTCCAGACGTTTGGCGTCCCAGGATCCATAGCTGAGGCTGCCGGAAGCCTGAAAATCGCGAGTCGGGCGTTTGCGCACAAAGTTCACGGTGGCCGATGGATTGCCGCTGCCGGAGGTCAGGCCGTTTGCACCCCGAATCACCTCGATGCGGTCATACATCGCCGTATCGATATCACCATCCTGGATCTCGTAGACGAAGGGAACGCCGATTCCATCGGTCTGGAAGTTGGTGATGTCGAACCCGCGGGCGGTGTAATAGGTGCGGTCTGTTTCCGGACGCTCCACGCTTACTCCTGTCACGCCGTCAAGCGCGTCGTTCACGTTGGTCAAGCGGAAGTCGTCGAGCTGGCCGCGCGTGACGGTGGACACCGCCTGCGGTGTCTCGCGTTGCGTCAGGCTCATGCCGGTCGCGCCCTTTACGGTGCGAATCGTGTATTCCCCGGTCTTTTCGCTTGGCGGCTGCATACCCGTTGCGGCGCCTGTGACTTTAACCGGCGCCAGCGTCACGGCTGGTGCCGAACTGTTGCTTGACGGTTCAGGGGTTTTGTTGGCGTCCGTACTGTTCGGCTGAGTTGTCTGAGCATGCAGAGGAGCCGTGAAAATCAGCAGCAAGGCGGCAGGGATGGCTTTGCGAAGCAGGGGAGAGGATTTGTACGGTGTCATGGTGGCAGAGAGTCTTTATGGGGTTTGAAATAAAAGCCCATAATAACGCAAATGATAACTGTTCGCATTTGGTGGTGATAATTTTGTTGTTTTAGAAGACTTTGTCGCCGTGAAGGATTGTTGGGTTTGGTGGCTGTCGCGCTTTGCCGGATTGCGCAGGATGCGTTTGATAAGGGCGGCGTAGCCCAAGTTGATCGGGGTGCGTGATAAGGATTCGTGAGTCCCGTTCTGCAGTCTTTTCAGATCTGCCCGGAGCACCGCCCCGGGCTTGGCTGTCAGGGCTGCCTGTCTGCAGAGCAAGTCTGGGGGCGGATCTTCGAGCATGCGGCCAGAAGCAGTCCCAGCCCGGCCATTGCCAGCACCACCACGGCGCCGCTGGGCAGATCGAATACGGCCGAGAGGGCCAGCCCGAGCAGATAGGCCAGCGCGCCCAGCGCCCAAGCGACGGGCAATCGTCGGCGCAGCCAGGCTCGGGTGGCCAGTGCCGGAATGATCAGGCTGGCAAACACTAGATACACCCCGACCAGCTGCACCGAGGCGGTGACGGCCAGTGCGAAGAGCAGATAAAAACCGGCGCGCCCCAGGCGCTGGCCGGTGCCGAACCAGATCGCCAGCACAAGGATCGTGAGGACCGCCATCTGCAGCAGTTGTTCGCTGCTGACCCACAGGATCTGCCCCACCAGCAGATCCTTCAGATGCTCGCCGCCGTGCGGGTTGCCAGCCAGGAGCAGCAAGCCGGTGCAGGAGGCGATGACGAAGAGCACGCCGATCAGCGCTTCCTGAATCTCGGGCCAGCGCCTCTCGGTCCAGGTCAGGAGCAGGGCGCCCAGCGCTGCAGCACTGAGCGCCGAGATCTGCACGGCCCAGCCCTGCGCTTCGAAGCCCATCACATCGGCGGCGATGACGCCGATGCCGGCGATCTGAGCGATGGCCAGATCGATGAAAACGATGCCGCGTTCGAGCACTTTCATGCCCAGCGGTACATGCGTGGCCAGCACCAGAAGCCCCGCCAGCAAGGCGGGGCCGAGGATGCCTGCGTCAAGGCCGGCGAGGGTCATTTGGTCGCTTTCAGGAGTCGGGCGATGGTGTCGTCAAACAAGGCGAACAGGTCTTTCGCCTGCGCATTGCCGCCGACCGTGAAGGGCAGCACGACGACCGGGATTTTCGCCCGCTCGGCCAGCCAGTCGCTGCTGCGCGCGTCGTTGTAGGCCGCGCGGATGATCAGCTTGGCTGGCGTCTGTTGCAGGCGCGTCAGCACTTCAGCGAGGTACGCGCTGCTCGGCTCGACGCCGGGCTTGGGTTCCAGCGTTGCGACCTGCTTCAGACCCAGCCAGTCTTCCAGATAGGGGAAGGCCTTGTGCTGCACGGCAATCGGGGTGCCACGCAGTGGGGCTGCGTCCTTCTCCCAGCGGGCCATCGCGGTTTTCCAGCGCGCAGCGAAATCGGCCTGGCGCGCCGTGTAATACGCGGCATTGGGCGGATCGATTTGCGCCAGACGTTTGGCCAGCGCATCGGCCACCAAGGCGATGTTGCGCGGGTCGGTCTGAATGTGCGGATTGCCGGCTGCGTGCACGTCGCCATCGGCGCGATCCAGGCGCGTGGGGATTTCCAGCTTGCGCACGTAGGCCGCGGCTTCGAAGTAGCCGGGCTGGCCGGTTTGCACTTTGGCATTGCCGGACTGACGCTGCAGTACCGGCAGCCAGCCGATTTCCAGCTCGGCGCCGGTGCAGGCCAGCAGGTCGGCGTTGCGTACGGCGGCAATCAGGCTTGGCCGTGCCTGGATGTGATGCACGTCCTGCAAGGCAGTGGTGGCGCTGTAGATGCGGGCCTTGTCGCCGGCCAGTTCCTGCGTCAGGGCGGCCCATTCGGGCTCGCACGCGACGACATTCAACGCAGCTTGGGCGAGGCTGCTGCTCAGCACGAGGCTGGCGGCGATCATCAATTTTTTCATCGTCATATTCCTTAGTAGCTGTGCGCGCCGTGGGCGCCGAGACTCATCTGGTATTGCAGGAAGAACTGGTCGTCCTTCACGCCTTCACGTGCCTGATCCTTGGCGTATTGCAGGCGGATGCGCGAGAACTCGCTGGGCGACCAGTCCAGCATCAGGCTGCTGCGTTTGGGCTTGTAGCCAGTGTTGGCGAGGAAGTCGCCGTTGCTGGCGTAATCCACCGTGCCGCTGTCGAGTTGATCAAAGCGTGCGCCCACGCGCCAGCGCGGCATGAACTGGAAGACGCTCTGCATGTACCAGCCCGCTTGTGCCGAGCGATAACTGTCGCTGAGGTTCTGTGCGGCGGTGTCATAAGCGAGCTCGCCCGTTTCGCGACGGCGGAAGTATTCGCCCTGCAGTTTCAGATTGATGCGCTCGGCATTGCCGTTGGGCGCCCATTTCCACACGCCATCGATCACATACAACTGGCTGCGGCCGGAGAAGCTGTTGCTGACCTCGCTGCCGGCCAGATCCGTTGTGTCGTAACTGCGCTCGCGCGGTGCGGCGCGCAGCCAGGAGGCGCCGACTTGCCAGCTCTGACTCGTGCCGATATCGCCACCGGTGTGGGCGAAAAGCGCTGTGCTGCCTGCGCCGTTCTTGTTGCGCGTGTTGCCGGGGAAGCGCTCGCCCGCGCCCACATCCATGCCGAGTTCGAGGAAGGTGGACAGCGGCGCGACCCACTTCAGCTGGGCGCCATCCTGTGAATACTGCCCGCCGAGGAAAGCCTGATTCGCCAGCGGCGCATCGACGAAGTCCCAGGTGTGGGCGTGCTGACTGTTCATGTAACCGATGCCGGAGAAGAAGCGTCCCGCTTTTGCTTGCAAGCCTTTCGGCAGCGCGGTGGTCTGCACAAAGGCTTCTTCGACGCCGATTTCGTTCTCGCCGGAGATCGCCAGCGTGGCCTGACCATAGAAATATTGGTCGATATTGGAGCGCAGGCCCAGTTCGGATTCGCCGAGGCTGAAGCTGCGCTTGCCCGGGCCGATCTCGTCGCCGGAGGGGACGAAGTTGCTCATCTTCCAGCTGCCCGGATCTTTCGACAGATTGGCGTAGGTGCCGGAAAGTACCAGCGAGATCTCCGGGTTGAAGGCGTTGGCGCTTGGCAGGTTGGGCGGTGTTGCCGGCGTGGTGGCGAGTTTTTCGGCCGTGCTGGCGGCGCTTTGCTGCGCTGCTGCGGCTTTGCTGTCAGTTTGCGCGAGGCGCGCTTCCAGCTCGCGGATACGAGCTTCGTAGCTCTGGCGCAGTTGCTCGATGTCCTTGCGGATCTGTTGCAAGTCGGCGTTGTCGGCAGCCTGTGCGGCCAGGGGGGTGAAACTCAGGCCAAGCACGGCCAGGGCAAGTGTCTTGCGGATGAACATGGGGGAAATCCTTGTCGGTATCGATGGCTGACCGGCGTGCAGGGCACGCGACGAGCGCTCAGCGCAGGTGGCTGAAGGCTCGGTCAGAAAACAGAATTTTTGAGTGATGCTCAGAGAGCCGCGCGGGGTGGGGCTCTTGAGTGATAGGCCGTGGAGATGGCCTGATCATGGACTTGTACGGGCAGGGTGTCTGCACAGGCATGCTGGATGCGAGTCTCCGGACAGGCATGTTGGCTGGCCGCTGCTGCCGAAAGTACGGAGAACGCCAGACAGCTGACGCAGATTTTGTCTGGCGCAGGCAGCTGTTCCAGCTGTGTGCCGCTGCGCGCGTCGAATGAGTGCTGGTGTGAAAAAGCGTGCGCGGCAGCACCCAACTGCGAGAACAGCATGCAGCAGGCAAGCAATAGCGCGAGGGGGATTGATTTGCGGTGAAGCATGGCGAGGCGGAGTTTAACGCAACTAAGTTGCAATTGGTTGCGTCACCTTGCTTTTTTGCGTGAACGAAAAAGCCCGGCGCAAAGGCCGGGCTTTCAAATTCTGGTAGGCGATACTGGACTCGAACCAGCGACCCCGTCCGTGTGAAGGACGTGCTCTACCAACTGAGCTAACCGCCTGCAAGATCGGGGAAAAATCTGTTCCCGTCACAAGAGAGGCCGAATTATAGGGAGAGATTCCCGCTTCGTCAAAGGTTTGATCGCTTAAAATGGCGGACTTCCGTTTTGATGATGAATCGCACGCCATGAGCACTCCTGTCCGTACCCGTTTTGCCCCCAGCCCGACTGGTTATCTTCACATTGGCGGCGCGCGTACCGCGCTGTTTGCATGGGCTTACGCCCGTCACCACGGCGGCAAGTTTGTCCTGCGCATCGAAGATACCGACGTTGAACGCTCCACGCCTGAGGCCGTGCACGTCATCATCGAAGGCATGAAGTGGCTGGGTCTTGAGCATGACGAAGGCCCGTTCTATCAGATGCAGCGCATGGAACGCTACAAGGAAGTGCTGGGTGAAATGCTGGCGGCGGGCACGGCTTATCACTGCTACACGCAGCCCGATGAGCTGGAGGTGATCCGCGAGGCGCAGCGTGCGCGGGGCGAGAAGCCGCGTTACGACGGTCGCTGGCGTCCCGAAGCGGGCAAAACCTTGCCGACGGCTCCGGCTGGCGTGCAACCGGTGGTGCGTTTCAAGAATCCCGCCGATGGCGTGGTGGCTTGGGATGATCTGGTCAAGGGGCGGATCGAGATTGCCAATGCTGAACTTGATGATCTGGTGATCGCGCGCGCCGATGGCACGCCGACCTACAACTTTTGCGTGGTGGTGGATGACTGGGATATGGGCATTACCCAAGTGATTCGTGGTGACGATCACGTCAACAACACGCCGCGTCAGATCAATATCCTGAAGGCGCTTGGGGCCCCGGTGCCGCAGTACGCGCACTTGTCGATGATTCTGGGTGACGATGGCCTGAAGCTTTCCAAGCGCCGCAATTCCGTCGCTGTCACGGATTTTGATGCTGCGGGCTACTTGCCGGAAGCGTTTGTGAATTATCTGGCACGCCTGGGCTGGAGCCACGGCGATGACGAGATCTTCTCGCGTGAGCAGTTCGTGGAGTGGTTCGATCTGGACCACATTACGCCGTCGGCAGCGCAGTTCAACACCGAGAAGCTGCGCTGGCTGAACGCGCACTACATCAAGCTGACCGAACCGGCGGTGCTGGCCGCTGATACGGCCAAGCGTCTGGCTGCGCGCGGCGTCAATCTGGCGGGCGGGCCGGATCTGGCGGCGGTGGTGGCTTTGTATCGCGAGCGCGTGGCCACGCTGGTGGAACTGGCGGACAGCGTCGAGCCGTATTACCTGCAGGTGCAGCCGAGTGCCGAGCTGGCCGCGCAGCATCTGACCGAGGCGGCGCAAGCCGCGCTGCTGGTCCTGGCCGGCAAGCTGGCGACGGCCGCTTGGGACAAGGCGGCACTAAGCGCGGTGATCAAGGAATGTTGTATGGAGCTGGGCCTGAAGATGCCGCAACTGGCGATTCCGCTGCGCGTGAAGCTGCTGGGCGTGGCGCAAACGCCAGCGATTGATGCGGTACTGGAAGTGCTGGGGCGTGAGGCAGTGTTGGCGCGCTTGAAATAAAGCTGCCTGAAGAGCCGCTCCTGACTTGCCTGTCAGGGCAGCCTGCCCCAAGAGCAAGGCGGGGTGCGCGTCTTCAGTATGCCTCTGTTTCACACATGAAAAAGCCGACCTGCGGGTCGGCTTTTCCTTTTTCGGAGAGGTTTCAGCTCGGGCAATTCAAGCCATACGAGCGGAACAGCGCCTTGGCGGCCTCGGTGGCTTCAGGCGTAGGCGTGGGCGTGTCGCCCAGCTCGTACTTCATGCCCATTTGTTCCCACTTGAACTTGCCCAACTGGTGAAAGGGCAGCACGTCCACGCGCTCGACATTGCCGAGGGTGGCGGCAAATGCAGCAATCCCCTTGATGTTTTCAGGCGCGTCGGTGAGGCCGGGTACCAGTACGAAGCGGACCCACATCGGGCGTTTGCGCGCGGCCAGACGGCGGGCGAAATTCAGCACGGGTTCAACCTGCTTGGCGGTGACGCGCAGATGGGTTTCCGGATCCCAGCTCTTGATGTCGAGCATGAACAGGTCGATGGCGTCCAGATCGGCGTCGGAGAGGCGATCGCCCAGATAGCCGTTGGTGTCCAGCACGGTGTGCACGCCCATGGCATTCGCACCACGGATGATGTTCATCACGAAGGGCGCCTGCACCAGCGGTTCGCCGCCGGAAATGGTGAGGCCGCCACCGGAAAAGCGCAGGTAGTCCTTGTACTTTTTCAGCTCGTCCAGCACGTCGTCCACGCAGGAGAGCTGGCCGTTTTTCAGTTTCCAGGTGTCGGGGTTGTGGCAGTACTGGCAGCGAAATTCGCAACCGGTCGTCCAGAACACCACGCGCATGCCGGGCCCGTCGACGGCGGAGCCGGTTTCCTCGGAATGTACGAAACCCCAGCGCCCTTCCTGCGCCAGGCGATCGGCATCAGCGTCGTCCATCGTGTTGTCGACGGTACGCAGTTCGAAGCGACTGCCTTTAAGTGAGCCTTTGGCGGGTTTGTCTGCAGGTGTCATGGTGTGTTCCAGATAAAAAAGTCCCGGCACCGTTTGCACAATGCCGAGACTGGATTGTGACGGAGTTTCGAGGCTCCGCCTACAGGGTGGAATCAATCCACCCTGGCATGCTTACGACTTAAACCTCGCCGTGGAATGTCCGATTTATTACATCAAGTTGCTGCTCTTTGGTGAGCTTGATGAAATTCACGGCATAGCCCGACACGCGGATCGTCAGCTGCGGATATTGCTCCGGGTGCTCCATGGCATCGACCAGCGTGTCACGATTGAGCACATTGATGTTGACGTGGAAGCCTTCGATACCGAAGAAGCCATCCAGCGAACGGGCCAGATTCTGCACCTGGTCCGTACGGGTGGAGCCCAGACCGCTCGGAACAATTGAGGAGGTCATGGAGATGCCATCCTGACAATGCTCGTACGGCAGCTTGGCAACCGACAGGGCCGAGGCCATGAAGCCCAGCTTGTCGCGGCCGTGCATCGGGTTGGCACCCGGGGCGAAAGGCTCACCTTTGCGACGACCGTCCGGCGTGTTGCCGGTGCTCTTGCCATACACCACGTTGGACGTGATGGTCAGCACGGACTGGGTGTGCAGGGCATCGCGGTAGGTGCTGTGCTTGCGCAGCTTGTTCATGAAGGTTTCAGCCAGCCAGACGCCGAACTGATCGACTTCGTCATCGTTGTTGCCGAATTTCGGGAAGTCGCCTTCCGTAACGTAATCGGTGATCAAGCCGGTCTCGTCACGTACAACCTTGACCTTGGCGAATTTGATAGCAGACAGCGAGTCAGCCACTACAGACAGACCAGCAATGCCGAAGGCCATCGTGCGCAGCGGGTTGTAATCGTGCAGGGCCATCTCGATACGCTCGTAAGCGTATTTGTCGTGCATGTAATGAATCACGTTCATTGCATTCACGTAGGTCTTGGCCAGCCACTCCATCGCGATGTCGTAATTTTTCATCACGGCATCGAGTTCCAGCGTGTCGCCCTGGATCGGCTCGAACGCCGGCATGATCTGCTCGCCAGTCACTTCGTCGCGGCCGCCGTTGATTGCGTACAGCATGCACTTGGCCAGATTGACGCGAGCGCCGAAGAGCTGCATCTGCTTGCCAACGCGCATGGCGGACACACAGCAGGCAATCGCCGTATCGTCGCCCCACGCCGGACGCATCAGGTTGTCTGATTCGTACTGGATTGAGGAGGTGTCGATGGAAACCTTGGAACAGAACTTCTTGAAGCCTTCCGGCAGCGCCGGCGACCAGAAGACGGTCATGTTTGGCTCAGGTGCCGGCCCCAGGTTGTACAGGGTCTGCAGGTAGCGGAAGCTGGTCTTGGTGACCAGTGGACGGCCATCTTCGGTCATGCCGCCAAGAGATTCCGTCACCCAGGTCGGGTCGCCGGAGAACAGTGCATCGTATTCCGGGGTGCGCAGGAAGCGGACGATGCGCAGTTTGATCACGAAATCGTCGATGATTTCCTGTGCCTGAACTTCGTTCAACGTGCCTTCAGCCAGATCGCGCTCGAAGTAAGCATCGAGGAAGGTTGAGGTACGGCCCAGTGACATGGCGGCGCCGTTCTGTTCTTTCACTGCGGCGAGGTAACCGAAGTACAGCCACTGTACGGCTTCTTTGGCGGTTGCTGCCGGCTTGGAAACATCGAAACCGTATTTGGCAGCCATGACCTTCAGTTCGGTCAGCGACTTGAGTTGCTCGGACAACTCTTCACGGTCGCGGATGATTGCGTCGGTGGAGTGAGCTGCGTCGATGGATTTCTTTTCCAGCTTCTTCGCTTCGATCAGCTTGTCGATACCGTAGAGCGCCACGCGGCGATAGTCGCCGATGATGCGGCCACGGCCATACGCGTCGGGCAAACCGGTCACGATATGGGAGCGGCGTGCTTTCAGTACGTCAGCGGGGTAAGCGTCGAACACGCCTTCGTTGTGGGTCTTGCGATACTTGGTGAAAATCTCGGCAACTTTCGGGTCGACCGGGAAGTTGAAGGCCTTCAGACCGTTCTCCACCATGCGCCAGCCGCCATTCGGGAAAATCGCACGCTTCAGCGGCGCATCCGTTTGCAGACCAACGATCACTTCATTGTCTTTGTCGATATAGCCGGCGTCATGCGCGGTGATCGAAGTCGGGATGTGAGATACATCCAGCACGCCTTTTTCGCGCTCTTGCACGAAGAGTTCGGACAGCTTGGCCCAGATGCCCGTGGTGCGGGCCGTGGCGGGCGCGAGGAAGGTGTCTTCACCTTCGTACGGCGTCACGTTAGTCTGGATGAAGCTGCGGACATCCACAGCTTGTTGCCAGGTGCCGGTTTTGAAGCCGCGCCAAGCGTGTGCAACTGCGCTGTCGATAGAGATATTGTCGCGTTCGGACATTAGAGCCTCCAGTGAATTAAATCGAAACTTGTTGTCTGTCTTGGTCGGGCGTTGCTGTATTTTTATCGTAAATATGCATTATCGGCATCGGCGCTGTGATTCTGATGGTTCTTTTGGCAAGCCGCACCGCTACTGTTAATACCCGTAATCCTAGTGGGTGCGTTCGGGAAAACCGAATCGAATGTTCGGATCTTGTTATAAAGGAATGTGAAGGTGCACTGCACCATTCTTATGGTGTTGAAATATAAGAATTTTTTCGATGCTTTTTGCATCGCGTCAGGCAGTTTTTGGAGGTGTGGCGTTGTTTTCTGGTTGAACTCCCGGAAGTTGCCACGCTTGAATCAAGGGTTTTTGGCCTCAAGGCGACGGAGGGAGTCATGAATCCTCCGCTGAGTCGGCCTTTCCGGCCCTGGTTTGGTAACATGTGCGCCGCATTTCACCTTGCCTCGATTGTCCCGCCGCATGCTGTTTCCGACGTTTGAATACGCGCTGTTTTTTTTGGTTTCCCTGTTGTTGGCGTGGGGCTGCCTGCGTTGGCATGCCGCGCACAAGCTGTTGCTGCTGGCGCTGAGTTATGTGTTTTACGGCTTCTGGGATTGGCGCTTCGTGCCCTTGCTGTTCGGTATTTCACTGTGGGGCTGGATTGCCACGCGTGGCATCCAGCACGGCGCCCGGCCACGCTTGTGGTTGCTGCTGGGCGTGCTGGGGTGTCTTGGTGTTCTTGGCTATTACAAGTACAGCGCATTTTTCCTGGAGAGCCTGATCGATCTGGCCGCCTTGAATGGCCTGATCCTGCCGCTCGAAATTGATTCCCCTTTGTTGCCCTTGGGGATCTCTTTCATGACCTTTCACGCCATCTCCTTAATGATGGATGCGTTGCGTGGCAAGCTTGATGAGCCGGTACCGCTGGGTGATGCGCTGCTCTACGTAGCCTTTTTTCCGCAGTTGATTGCCGGCCCGATCCTGCGGGCTTCGACGTTTTTGCCGCAATTGCGCCAGGCGCCTGATCCTGCGCGCATCGATACTTCGCGCGCGCTGTTGCTGATTGTGGGTGGTCTGTTCAAGAAGGTGGTGATCGCCAATACCTTGTCTACCTTGCTGGTCGATGATGTCTTTGCGAACCCGGCGGCGATGACCGCAAGCCAGGTGCTGCTGGGCATTTATGGCTACGCGGCACAGATTTACTGTGATTTTTCCGGTTACACCGATATCGCCATTGGCTGTGCGTTGTTGCTCGGCTATCGCTTTCCCGACAACTTCAATGCGCCTTATACGGCGGCTTCGCCGCAGGAGTTCTGGCGGCGTTGGCACATATCCTTGTCGAACTGGTTGCGCGACTATCTGTATATCTCGCTCGGCGGATCGCGCGCCGGGCATTGGCGTACATCCTTGAATTTATTGCTGACAATGTTGCTGGGTGGCTTGTGGCACGGTGCGGCGTGGAATTTTGTCGTGTGGGGCGGTTGGCACGGCTTGATGCTGATGGTGCATCGTGAGTGGGACGGTTTCTGGCGCACCCGTGGAGGCGCCTGGCGTGAGTCTGTCTGGTGGCGCTGGTGTGCGCGCCTGCTGCTGTTTCATGCGGTATGTCTGGGCTGGGTGTTTTTCCGTTGCGCCGATTTTGCCTCGGCTCTGGCGGTTCTGGAGCGGCTGTGGCGCGGGGTGTGGACGATGGATTTGCCGACTGGTCCGCTGCTTTGCGTACTCGCCGGAATTGGCTTGCAGTATGTGCCGTCGCGCTGGATGCTGCGTTTGCAACTGGCTGGAGTCCGTATGCAGCCTGTGTTGCGTGGAGCGGCTTTCGCGGGATTGTTGGTGTTGATTGAAGTCCTCGGACCGAGCGAGCCGGCACCCTTCATTTACTTCCAGTTCTGAAAATGCTGCGCCGATACGAATCCCTCTCGCGAATGTTTCTGACACTCCTGGTTGCGTTGCTGTTTGGCGCGCTGCTGGAGGTGGATGGCTTGTACATCTGGGCCGAGCGCCTTGGCGTGGGGCCATTGCGTGAGCAGGCCGTGACGGCGACTGCGGCCTGGAAGCGCTGGCTGCAGCCGCTGGGGCTGGGTGTGGTGCGGTTCTCTGTTCTGCAGGCCAAGGCGGAATTGGCCCCGTTGATGCTGGGTTCAAGTACTGCGGTGCCTTTGGCCGAGATTGATCTGGCAAGTGTTGGTGTGCTGCCGGTTTCTGTCGAGGCTGCGCAAGCGCCTTTGGTGCGAGTGCCGATGCTGGTAAGTCCAGAGGCACGGGAAGATTTCGAGCCCGAGTTGTTGGTGACGCGCGCACCGTTTTTGCCCGCGACGACGCAATCCATGCCGGTGGAGGCTGGCGCGGGTCTGCAGGTCGCCCTGGCGGGTGACTCGATGATGGCGGTGGGTCTGGCGCCCGCGTTGTCACGTGGTCTGGTTGCCGACAAGGGCGTGCGCTTGCTGCGCGCGTATCGATCCGGTACGGGCCTGGCGCGACCCGAGGTTTATGACTGGTTGCAGCAATATCCGCAGATGCTTGGCTCGGCGCAGCCGCAGTTGGTGATTTGTGCGCTCGGCGCGAATGACGGACAGAATGTGCAGGTCGGCAAGAAGGTGCTGGAGTTCGGCTCGCCAGAGTGGGATGAGTTTTATCGCGCGCGCCTGACGGCTTATCTAGACATGCTGCTCAAACAGCAGGCGCGGGTGCTGTGGGTCGGCATGCCGGTCATGAAGGAGCGGCGTTTCGCGCAGAAGATGCTGCATATGAATGCGCTGGTGCGGGCGGAATTGCAGCGCTATCCGGCAGTTACCTGGCTGGACCCGAATCCGACGCTGGGTTACGCCGACAATGCCTTCGCGCAGTACCGCGCAAACGAGCATGGCAAGCTGATCAAGATGCGCGCGGATGACGGCATCCACATGACGGATGAGGGCGCTGGCTACCTGCTGGTACCGATTCGCGATTGGCTGGTGCGTACGGCGCCGCTGGCCCGTCCTCTGGCATCCGCGACATCCATGGCGACCCCGCAGAGGCTTGGCGTTCCGACGACTTCGGTCGTGGAAGAGGAGCTTGGCAAGGCGTTCTGATCAGCGCCGGCAGGGGTCTTCGACAAGCGCTTCAGCATACGGCTTGCCGCTGGGCCAGCGGCCGAGGAAGCGGTTTTCCACGCCGTGGCGACTGAAAATCTCTTCGGGATATTCCTTGCCATCCACCCAGTCCAGCAGGCGCGTGGCCAGTCGCCAATAACCGTAATAATCGAGCAGGTTGAGCGAGGCTGAGGCCTCGAAGTCGTTTTTTCCGGGAATGCTGGTCGGCACGGGTGCGCGCGAATCGGGGAAGTCGTAGCGACTGTCCGGCGCGCCTGGGGAGCCATGACCGGCCTGGATACGCGCGCCTTCGTCACTGTCGGATGGGAGCAGGATCAGAGTGCGTTGCTGCTCAGACAGGTGACACAGACGCGCTGCGATGCTGCGTGCGGTCGGCACGCCAATCTGGCTGTCCGCCATGCCTGCGACCAGTACCGTCGGCAAGTTGCGGGGGAGGGCTTCGACGCGCCCGATGATACTTTCAGCCAGGGCGCCTCTGGCAACGTGAGGCGCATCGCCCGGGGCGATCAGCAGCATTGCACGTGGCGCGGGCAGGCCGAAACGCTCGGGCTTGAGGGCAAGGTTCAGTGAAATCGAAGCGCCCATGGAAAAGCCCAAGTAGAACACCTTGTTGGTGTCGACGCGTTCCGGGTAGCGCATCTGTAGTAGCGCCAGTGCGCTGGCGTCGGCCTGACCGGCGATTTCGGTAACGCGCTGCGGTGGTGTCTGATCGCCATCCTGATACACAGGAAAGATCACGACCGCACCGCGGCGCACCAGCAGATCGATCAGCCCGCCAAAATTCTTCGGATTCATGCCCAGCCAGCCGTGGTGGAAAAACACCAGCGGCGCGCGGGTAGCGCCCGGGTTCTGTGGCATGAAGATGTAAGCGCGAGAAGGCCCCTCGCCAACTGTCATGACTTCCACATTGCGGTGAAGGCGTTGTGCCTGCCAAGCTTCGGGCGCGTAGCGCGCACTCAGAGTTTGGGCATCATCCTGTGCGCTGGCAAATTGCGGCAGGAGGATGGAGAGAAATAGCGCAGTGGCGAGGCAGCGTTGCAGCATGGATTCGAAAGCAGAGCAAAGGTCAAAAGAAAAAGCCCGGCACGCAGCCGGGCTTTTCAGGCAATCAAGTGATCCGCTTAATCAACGCGGATGCTGGAAGCCTGTTTGCCCTTCGGGCCTTCGGTGATTTCGAAGCTCACGCGCTGATTTTCAGCCAGTGAGCGGAAACCTTTGGATTCAATTGCGGAGAAGTGAGCGAAAAGGTCTTCGCCACCACCGTCCGGCGTGATGAAACCAAAACCCTTAGCGTCGTTGAACCACTTGACGATACCAGTTGCCATGTTCGATGCATCCAAAAAAAAAGTACAAAAATCCGGGCCGGGCCCGGTCGGTACGAATTCAAAGTCGAATTCGTGCCCGGAAATATGGGCCTTTGCCTGAGCCTTGGCAAGAGGTTTTGGGCGCTGCAGCTGACTTTGATGCGGAATTGCCCACTTGGACAGGATCGCAGTAAATCAGGCGATTTGTTTGTGTTTGACGCTCACGACCTGATACACCCCGCCAAACACCGTTTCCTTGCGCCATTCAAAGCGTTCGGGTTCGCTGGCGAAGTGCGAAATTTCGTGATCCCACAGCGCTTCGGCAAAGGGTTCGAGCAGGCGGTTGACCCATTTCAGGATGTAGCGGATTGGCTGCCAGCGCGCTGGAGCGTGGTAATCCACGAACAGGACTTCGCCATGTGCAGGCATTTGTCCCAGCATGTTGTCGACGATGGCGCGTTTCCAATGATCGGGGACTTCATGGAGCAGGAAGAAGCTGCAGATCAGGTCGTAAGCCGTCCCGGTTTCACCCCTATGCAGGCCCGCATCCTGACGCATCACCTTGGCCCAGGGCAGTGCGTCGAGCTTGGTATGCGCATGCGCAATCTGGATGGGCGTCACGTCGGTCAGATGGAAGCAGCCTGTTGTCCCTGTGGCCTGCGCGGCGAGATGGACGAGATCGCCATATACATGGGCCACTTGCCAGACGCGCATGCCGGGTCGAATGCGCGCGAGGTAGCGGCGCATCAGACGTCGATCATTGCCGAACAGCAGAGTCTTGACGACCAGATTGTGATCCAGCCAGCGCACCCAGGCCGGATTGACATAGGCCCAGTCATAGACTTCGGTCATGTATGCAGGCATATCAGTACAGGGGGCTGGATGGCCGTGTTTGGGCGCTGGGCGGGCAAGCTGCCGATCTTGTTCAGCAGTCTCGTAAGTTGTGTCGATCATAGCGTGAAACCTGTTGCAGACGCTCAGGACGATAGCAGTTAGTAATTCGTGAGGACTTGCGCTGGCCCAAAAAAAATCGCGATCCAGCGCATTAACATCTGCGTCAGGCAGGCAGGCAGGCAGGCAGGCGGTGCGTGCGTCACGATACGTTCCGACTGGGTTCTTGGGTGGCGGGTTTATTGTTGGGGGCAGCGATGCGTGTGGTGCAGTGGAGTGAGGCGCTCTGCGTGGGTGATGTGCAGATTGATGCCGATCATCAGGAGTTGTTTGATCTGCTTGATTGCTTGCGTCTGGCTGTGCGTGAAAACCAGCCTGAGATGGTGGCTGTCGGCATCCTGTCTGAGCTGGTTCGGCGCACCGAAGCGCACTTCCGTCTGGAGGAGCAGTTCATGCATCGCATCCAGTACGCCGAGTTAGCTGCGCACAAGGCTGAGCACGACAAATTGCTGGCGCAGGTGCGTGAATTGCATGCCAAACTGGTCGAGGGAGGTCTCAAGTTGACGCTGTCCGTCTTTCAGTTTCTCTACGGCTGGCTGGCCCGGCATATCGAAACCAAGGACAAGGCGCTGGCCGTGGTTTTGAATAAACCTGCCTGAAGAACCGCACCAGGCTTGCCTTAGCATGATCCTGTAAACCGTAGCTGATCTATGCGGGCTGCTATGGCTTTTCCTGTTGCAACCAGGCGATAAGGTCGGCGACTTCGGCCGGGCTGGGCTTGCTGAGCAGGCGCATTTTGCTGCCCGGCACGTCGGTCTTCGGGCTCGCCAGATATTGAGTCAGGCGCGTCGGCGACCAGACAATGCCAGAGGCTGCCATGGCGGCCGAATAGTGATAATTCGGCGCGCTGCCCGCCTTGCTGCCGAGCACGCCAGCCAGTGAGGGGCCACGCTTGTTTTTGCCAAGCGTCACAGTGTGACAGTCCGCGCACTGATCTTCGAAAACCGCCCGGCCCTCGGCCGGGTTGGCGCCGTGGCCCGCCAGCGGCAGGCACAGCGTCACCAGCGCGGCCAGGCGAGAGACTCGTCTGCGCATGCTTCAGTCTTTATTGACCACAATCGTCGGGAATTTCAGACGCATGTCGCGCTGCTTCTCGGCAATGCTCACCGCAATCCTGCGGGCGATGCTGCGGTAGGTCGCGGCAATTGTGCTGTCCGGTTCGGCAACGACCGTCGGTGTGCCGGCGTCGGTCTGGCTGCGGATCTTGATGTCCAGCGGCAGGGCGCCGAGGAAAGGCACTTCGTAATCCGCACACATGGCTTCGCCACCGCCCGCGCCGAAGATGTGTTCGGCGTGGCCGCAGTTGGAGCAGACGTGGATGCTCATGTTTTCGACGATGCCAAGGATCGGGATGCCGACCTTCTCGAACATCTTGAGGCCCTTGCGCGCATCGAGCAGGGCGATATCCTGCGGCGTGGTGACGATCACCGCGCCGGTCACCGGCACGGTCTGGGCGAGGGTGAGCTGGATGTCGCCGGTGCCGGGCGGCATGTCGATGACCAGATAATCCAGATTGTCCCAGGATGTGTCGAAGAGCAACTGGCGCAGGGCCTGGGTGACCATCGGGCCGCGCCAGACCATGGGTTGTTCCGGATCAATCAGGAAGCCGATGGAGTTGGCCTGCAGGCCGTGGGCCAGCAGCGGCAGCATGGTCTTGCCGTCGTCCGAGGCGGGCTGGGCGTCGGCGATGCCGAGCATCTGTGGCTGGCTGGGTCCGTAGATGTCGGCGTCCAGAATGCCGACACGGGCGCCTTCCTGCATCAGGGCCAGGGCGAGGTTGACCGCGGTGGTGCTCTTGCCCACGCCACCCTTGCCGGAGGAAATCGCGATGATGTTCTTCACGCCCGGCAGCAGTTTGACGTTGCCCTGCACGGCGTGCGCGACAACCCTGGAGCTGACGCTGGCCTTGGCCGTGGTGATGCCGGGTAGCGCAGTGGCGGCGGCTTCGATCTGGGCAGCGATGCTGGTGTGCTGGCTGGCCGCAGGGTAGCCCAGTTCAATGGTGATCTCGGCGGCTTCACCGCTCAACTTGGCCGATTTGATGGCTTTGGCGGCAGCAAAAGGCTTGGCTGTGTTCGGATCGGTCAGGGCGCCGAGGGCGGCGAGAAGGTCTTGTTCGGATGTGCTCATGGCTGGGGATGTTTAATAGTTGATGGTTTTAGTCAAGTTTATCATGCCGTGAGAACGTGGCTCTGCGCAGAGGTGCAATTTACTGTCTTCCAAGAGCCGCTCTGGATAAGCCTGAGCGGGCAGGGTGCCTGTAGAAGCCCGCTGCGCGCAGATCTTCAGGGTGATCCGACCGCCATGCCCGACGGGAATTTGTTGCGCAGGTAGTGCAGCGGCGGAAAGCTCAACACATCCGGCAGGAAGCGCCAATAGGGTGCGGCCACGCCGAACTTGTCGAGCCAGCTGTAAAGCTGGCGCTGGCGGTCGGTGATGGCGCCGTCGGCCGCATGCACGATGCAGGGATTGCGCGAGAAGGCGAGGCTGACGCGGTCGATCAGGGCTTGTTCGCTGACCAGCGGCGAGTGGTAGAACACGCCGCTGGAAAGGTCGGTGTCGGCGCTGATGTAGCCCTCGGCAATCGCCTGTTCGGCCAGTTCGGTGCGGGGCAGGATGCGGATGCCGTTGAAAAATACCGAGAGAAATTGCCGCCCGGTCAGGCGTGTTTCGGCAAAGCGGATGCTCTCTTCGGCGGTTTCCATGGTTTCGCCGGGACCGCCGAGCATGAAGAACCAGAAGCTTTTCATGCCGGAGACGCGTGCGCGATCCACGCAGGTATTCACGTGCTCCATCGTGAAACCCTTGCGGAAATTTTTCAGCATCTCGTCGCAGCCGGCTTCGGGCGAAATCAGCATGGAATTGAAGCCGGCGCGCTTCATGATCGGGAAGAGTTCCGGCGGCACATCGCGTGGATTCACGCCCATCACCGTAAAACTGGCTTTCACCTTGCGGCGGATGATTTCCTCGCAAATCTCGATGGCATGCGAGGCCGGCGTGTTGAAGGTGGAATCCACGAATTCGAAAGTGCGCGGGCCCGCGTCGCGCAGCACCTGCTCGATTTCATCGACCACTTCGCCGGGCGGGCGCAGGCGCAGCTTGCTGCCTTCGACCAGCGGATAGGCGCAGTAGCTGCATTTCATGCCGCAGCCGCGTTTGCTCTGCACCGGCCAGGTGCCGCCGCTCTTCTGATAGTTGTGCCAGGGCACGAAGTTCTGCATGCCGGAGCGATCAAAGCCCGGCAGCAAGACGGTCGGGTTGCGGCGCGCGACGCCATCCTGCCAGTAACACAGGCCGGGCACATCGGCGAGCGGCGTGCCGTGCTCCAGCGCATCGAGCAGCGCCGGGAAAGCTACTTCGCCCTCGCCGACATTGGCGAAATCGGCGCCGAACAGGCTCAGCGCGCGTTCGGCCAGAATCGAGATTGCCGGCCCGCCCAGCACCAGCGGTACCGGCGTGCCGTCGGCCTTGCGCGCATGCTGACGGATCACCGCGACCTGCTCGCGTAGCGCATCCTGCGGCGAGACGAAACGCTGGCTGACCACGTTGTCGATATTGCGGATCGACAGGCCGACCACGTCCGGCTTGAAGGCGATGATCGCCGCGGCCAGATCGCCGGTCAGATTCAATGAGAAGGCCAGATCCAGCAGCTTCACGGTATGCCCGGCCGCTTGTGCGGCGGAAGCGACATAGCTCAGGCCCACCGGCGCGGCGGGCTCCATTTCACGGCTCTGGTTTGAATAGATGAGCAGGGTGCGCATGAGGCTGGGAGCGAAGAGAGTGAAGCCCGCAGGCTAACAAAGCCGCGAGCCGGCCAACACGATGAAGATCAAGAATTGGCCTGCAAAGCCATGCTCCAAACAGCCGCACGGGATCTGGCTTTGCAGCCTGCCTGCTTGTACAGCCATGCTGCGCGCGGATCTTCAGCTAGGTATGCTGCAGACGTCCGTCGGGTGAGGCCTCTGGAGGGTGGCGCTTGCCTTGATGTCTTTCGGCCGCTAGTGTGCCGCTAACCTTTTTCGAGCTGGACTAACCAATGGCAAAGTGTGTCGTACTTCATTCGCTCTCGAAATATTCGGTTGTTCATGAGCCAGTTCTTCGAGAGCTTTTGACCGGGAAGCCAGATTTGTTTGCGGTGACCGGGGTTGATTGTCAGGCGTGGGAAGATGCGATGGATTGGTTGTGCGTCGATCTTGACGTCAGCAACGCGCTGCCCGGAGCTTTTTGTAACACAACCTCGCATCCAGGGGAGGCGCTGCCTGATGTGGTCGCGTTTGCAGAACAGTGGTGTTCTTTGAATGGTTGGCCGGTTGATGTTCGGGTTGTTGAAATTTAGTGCAGCGGTCCTGACGTGACTTGAGGGCGTTTTTCAAGGGTTTTAGTTCTTCGAGGTTTGTAATGCACATCCGTCCTTATCAGATCGCCGACGAAGCCGCCGTGATTGCCCTGTGGCAAGCCTGCGGCCTGACGCGTGTCTGGAATAATCCGGCGCTGGATATCGCGCGCAAGCTGACGGTGCAGCCTGAACTATTCCTGGTTGGCGAAATTGATGGCGAAATCGTTGCCAGCATCATGGCTGGTTACGAGGGCCATCGCGGCTGGGTTAATTATCTGGGCGTGGCGCCGGCACAGCGCGGCAAGGGCCTGGCGCGAGCAATCATGACGCGCGTCGAGGAATTGTTGCTCGCGCGGGGCTGCCCGAAGATCAACCTTCAGGTGCGTGCCGATAATGCCGATGCTTTGAGTTTCTACGCGGCGATTGGCTATGGGCAGGACGCCGCTTTGAGTCTGGGCAAGCGCCTGATTGTGGATTGAGGCCGGGCGCGGCGCGGCGCTTTGCTAGAATGCGGGTCTATCCCTTGTGCTTCCAACAAAAAACTTCGAAATGACCGCTCCTATCCGCAAGATCTTCGTTACCAATGCGCTGCCTTACGCCAACGGCGACATCCACCTCGGCCATCTGGTCGGCTATGTGCAAGCTGATATCTGGGTACGTTTCCAGCGCATGTGTGGCAACACGGTGCATTACGTCTGTGCCGACGACACGCACGGCGCGCCGGTGATGCTGCGCGCCGAGAAGGAGGGCATCACGCCCGAAGCCCTGGTCGAGCGCGTGCGTGGCGAGCATCTGCGCGACTTCACCGATTTCAGTGTGGCTTTTGATAATTATCATTCGACGCACAGCCCGGAAAACCGCGCCTACGCAGAAGACATCTACAAGAAGCTGCGTGACGGCGGGATGATCGAGACGCGCTCCATCGAGCAGTATTACGATCCGGTCAAGCAGATGTTTCTGGCTGACCGCTTCATCAAGGGCGAGTGCCCCAAGTGCGCGGCCAAGGATCAGTACGGCGACAGTTGCGAGGTCTGTGGTGCGGCCTACGCGCCGACCGAGCTGAAGAATCCCTACTCGGCCGTGTCCGGCGCGACGCCGGAACTGCGCTCGTCCGAGCATTATTTCTTCCGCCTGTCCGACCCGAAGGCCGTGGAATTCCTGCGCGAATGGACGCGCGCGACGAATGCCGACGGCTCGCGCCGCATGCCGCCGGAAGCCTCGAACAAGATGCGCGAATGGCTGGGCGATGCGGGCGAAAACAAGCTCTCTGACTGGGATATTTCGCGTGACGCGCCGTATTTCGGCTTCGAGATTCCTGACGCGCCGGGCAAGTATTTCTACGTCTGGCTGGATGCACCGATCGGCTACCTGGCGAGCTTCAAGAATTATGCAGGTCGCGTCGGTTTCGACGTGGCTGATTACATCGACCCGGTGAAAGCAGCCGCCGCCGGTACGGAGATGGTGCACTTCATCGGCAAGGACATCCTGTATTTTCACGCCCTGTTCTGGCCGGCAATGCTCGAATTCGCTGGTTTCCGCACGCCGAATTTCCTCAACGTGAATGGCTTCCTGACCGTTGATGGCGCCAAGATGAGCAAGAGCCGTGGCACCTTCATCACGGCGCGCAGCTATCTGGAACAGAAGCTCAACCCGGAATGGCTGCGCTACTATTTCGCCGCCAAGCTGAACTCGAATATCGAGGATCTGGATCTGTCGCTGGACGATTTCGTCGCCAAGGTGAATTCGGATCTGGTTGGCAAGTTCGTGAATATCGCCAGCCGCTGCGCCGGTTTCATCAGCAAGCGCTTCGAGGGCAAGCTGCTCGCCAGCGATGCTGCCGCACTGGAGCCCTTCATTGCCGAAGCCACGATTGCGTCGATCACCAAGGCGTTCAATAACCGTGATTACAGCAGCGCGCTGCGTGAAGTGATGCGTCTGGCCGATGTGGCCAATGTGTATGTGAATGACGAGAAGCCCTGGGAGCTGGCGAAAGACCCGGCTCAGGTCGAGCGTCTGCATCGCGCCTGTAGCACGGCGCTGAACCAGTTCCGCGCCCTGACGATCATGCTCAAGCCGGTGCTGCCCACGCTGGCCACGCAGGTCGAAGCCTTCTTCGGTGTGGCGCCGTTTGTATGGAGTGATCTGGGTGCGCCGCTGCCGGCCGGCCACACGATCAACACCTACGCCCACCTGATGACCCGCATCGAGCGCAAGCAGATCGATGCCCTGATTGAAGCCAATAAGGAAACCCTCGTGACTGAAGTGAAGCAACCCGAACCGGCCCAGAAACATGCCCAGCATCAGGCACACGCGGCGCAGGTCGAGGCCGCGCAGGCCGATGAGTTCGAGCCTTTCATCAGCATCGATGATTTCGGCAAGGTCGATCTGCGTATCGCGAAAATCGTCTCGGCCGAGCATGTGGAAGGCGCGGCCAAGCTGCTCAAGCTGATGCTCGATATCGGCGAGGAGAAACCGCGTCAGGTCTTTGCCGGCATCAAGTCGGCCTACGATCCGGCCTTGCTGGTCGGACGCCTGACGGTGATGGTGGCTAATCTGGCGCCACGCAAGATGAAGTTCGGCATGTCTGAGGGTATGGTCCTCGCTGCCTCCGACGATAAGGGCGAAGTGCCGGGTCTGTTCATTTTGTCGCCCGACGCGGGCGCAGCACCCGGCATGCGGGTGAAGTGATGCTGCCCACCGGCCGCAAGCGTTTGCAGCTCACGCCCCGCGTCTTCATGTGGTTGGGGCTGGATGTCTTCGGCATGCTGCTGTTCGCGGCCGGGGCGATGTTTCTGGCTAATGGCGAGGCGCTGCTGGTGAAGTTTCCGACCAGCATTGTCGAATCTGCAGTATCGCTGGTGGCAGGGGGCGTGTTGATGCTGATCGCAGCGGCGAATCTGCTGCGTGAGGCTTTGCCGCAGGCAGATCGGTCGAAAGACAAGGATTTTAAAAAGTAAATGTGAGATGCCTGAAGAGTCGCTCTGCGCGGCCTTCTTCAACAAGGGTGGCTGGAGAGGCAGGCGGAGAGCGGCTCTTGGCGGTGTCGGCCATGGCAGGCGGATTTCGCCTTGTGCAGGCGTTAGACCGGTGACACGCTGGTTTGCTGAGGAGGGTTGAAATGGTCTCGTTTCACAAGTTTCACCCCAAGCTTCTCGACTCCCTTAAGGGCTATACGCGCGCCATGCTCGGCCGTGATATTTCGGCCGGGGTTACCGTCGGCGTGCTGGCTTTGCCGCTGTCGATGGCGTTTGCGATTGCCAGCGGCGTCAGCCCTGCGGCCGGCATCTGGACGGCGATCATTGCGGGTTTCATCATCGCGGCTTTTGGCGGCTCGCTGGTGCAGATCGGTGGCCCGACTGGCGCTTTCATCCCCATCCTGTATGGCATCGTGGTGGCGTACGGCGTCAACAACATGCTGGCGGCGACCTTCATGGCGGGCATCATCCTGCTGATGATGGGACTGACGCGTATGGGAAATCTGATCCGTTTCATCCCGATTTCGGTGGTGATCGGCTTTACCAATGGCATCGGCGTGGTGCTGGCGCTGTCGCAGATCAAGGATTTTTTCGGCATGGGCGGCGAGGCCTTGCCGGCTGAATTCTTTGCGCGCATGCAGGCCTTGATTCAATTGGCGCCGACCATCAACCCGTACGCGGCTGGGCTGGCGCTGGCGACGGTGGCGTTGAAGTATGCCTGGGATGCGCTCGGGCGGCGCTACCCGCGTGCTGCCGCAGTGCCAGCGCTGCTGATGGGCCTGTTGCTGGGTACCGCGCTCGGGGTGTTGCTGGATTTGCCGGTCGAGACCATTGGCAGCCGTTTCAACGGCATTCCGCAAGGTTTGCCATCGTTTTCCTTCCCCTTGCCGGAGTTGAGCCGTCTGGGCAGCCTGTTGTCGCCAGCGATCACGATTGCCTTGCTGGGAGCCATCGAGTCTTTGCTGGCCGCGCGTGTTGTGGATCCGCAAGTTGATGACAAGCATGATCCGAATCAGGAACTGATCGCGCAGGGGATGGCGAACATTGCGACGCCTTTTTTTGGCGGGATTGCGGCGACCGGTGCGATTGCCCGCACCTCGACGAACGTGCGGGCCGGTGGCCGTACGCCGGTGGCGGGCATCGTGCATGCGCTGACCCTGCTGGCAATTGTGCTGGTGGCGGCGCCGCTGGCGGCCTGGGTGCCGATTCCGGTGCTGGCTGCGATCGTGATCGTGACGGCCGTGCGTATGGGCGAGTGGCATGAGTTTGTGCGCCTGAAGCACTTCTCGTGGAATTACCGGATTGTGCTGCTGGCAACTTTTTTCCTGACGGTACTCTTTGATCTGACCATTGCGGTGGAAATAGGCATGCTGCTGGCCAGCCTGTTCTTCATTTACCGGATGCAGGATCTGACCACCGCCGAGCCACTTGGCGTGACTTTGCGTCCCGGCTTGCTGGCTTTTGAACTGCGCGGTTCGCTGTTCTTCGGCGCAGTCGCCAAACTCGATGCGCAGATCGATCCGGCGCGCCTGGAGGTCGAGGTGCTGGTGCTGAATATGCGCGATGTACTCAATATCGACACGTCCGGTGTCGATTGGTTGGAAGGTTTGCACAAGGGCTTGAGCAAGAAGGGCGCTTCGCTGGTGTTATGTGCGTTGGGCAAGCAGCCGCTGTCGATCCTGCGGCGCTCCGGTTTCGGGGCGGAAATCGGGGTGCATAACCTGTGTGCGGACATCGATGCGGCCTTGCAGCGGGGGCGTGAAATCCAGGGTGAGACTGAATGAGTCAGGACGAAGATGTCGCCCGTCATCTGCTGATTCGCGGCATCGTGCAAGGCGTCGGCTTTCGCTGGTTCATGGCACAGGAGGCGCGCAAGCTGCGTGTGAATGGCTGGGTGCGCAATCTGCGTGACGGACGGGTCGAGGCTCTGCTTTGTGGTCCGCAGGCTGCGGTAGCTGCGATGATTCACTGGGCGAGCTTTGGTCCAGCAGGTGCCCGAGTGGACGAGGTGTGGGTGGAAGAGTCGCCAGAGCGGGCGCAGGGCTTCGAGAGACGTCCAACTATCTGATCAATAGGCTGAGTTAATCGACTTCGGGGTTTACCTTCAAGGCAGCGGCAACCATAATCGGGATTCCTAAAACCCTTCGGTGCACTCAGGTAAGCGCCGGATAAAAGCAAGAGAGAGGATTCATCATGGCCGTTCTGGTTGGCAAGCAAGCCCCCGATTTCACCGCTACCGCGGTTCTGGGCAATAACGAATTCAAGGACATCACCCTGTCCGAAGTGAACAAGGGTAAATATGTCGCGATCTTCTTCTACCCGCTCGACTTCACCTTCGTGTGCCCGTCCGAGCTGATCGCTTTCGATCACCGTCTGGAAGAGTTCAAGAAGCGCAATGTCGAAGTTCTGGGCATCTCGATTGACTCCCAGTTCTCTCATCTGGCCTGGAAGAATACGCCGGTCGACAAGGGCGGTATCGGTCAGGTCGGTTACACCATGGTGGCTGACGTCAAACACGAAATCTGCAAGGCCTATGACGTCGAACTCGCTGGCGCTGGCGTGGCATTGCGTGGCACCTTCCTGATCGACAAGAGCGGTGTGGTGCAGCATCAGGTGATCAACAACCTGCCGTTGGGTCGCGATATCGACGAGCTGATTCGCGTGATCGACGCGCTGCAATTCTCTGAAGAGCACGGAGAAGTCTGCCCGGCTGGCTGGAAAAAAGGTGCCAAGGGCATGACCGCTTCGACCGCTGGTGTGGCTCAGTATCTGGCCGAGAACGCCAAGGCGCTCTAAGTTTTCACGTTGGTTTCATAAAAAACGCCCGGGGGCTTACGCCCTCGGGCGTTTTTCGTATTCTGCCTGCCTCAAGAACTATTGTTTCTCGGTCGTTAATAGGCCTGAACGATTGATTAATACTGCAATGATCCGGGAGGTGGGAATGAGTATCGCGCGCAAAATTAGTTTGTTGATCCTGATGGCGCTGGTGACTTGCGCGGCCTTGGTGGGGGTGTCGCTAACGGGCTTGAACCGGATCAAGGGTGGTGTCGACAACATCACGACCACCACGCTACCTGCCGTGATGGCTGCCGGGGAAGTTCGGGCAAAGTACCTGAGCGCACACGCTGCAGCATTCGACCGGATCTCGATCACCGATGCCGAGGCTGCAAAGGTGGCGGACGCGCACATGAATAGCTTGGTCGATGGCATCATCAAGGAGATCAACCTGTACACCGAAAAGGCGACAGGTGAGGAAGAGAAACAAGTACTGAACGAGGCCAAGCTCGGCATTTCAGCCTACATCTCGAAAATGACCCAAGTGCAGAATCTTGCCAAGATGGGGGAGCAGCAGATGGCGCTGGGCGTCATGCAAACGCAGATCGGCCCCGTGCACAAACGCTTGTCGGATGCCTTTGATGGCCTCCTCAAGATCAAGGCGGCAGAGGCAGAGGCAGTGGCGCAGGAGGCTGGCCAAGCTTTTTCAGCGACGATCACCGTGACGCTTGTTGCCGCAGCTCTTGGCTTGGCCCTGATCGGCGTCCTGGGTTTCTTTCTGGGACGTTCGATTACCGCGCCGCTTGGGGCAATGCAGCGTGCTATCGAACGCACTGCCGAACAGCTTGATTTTCGTGACCGCATCCCGGTGCGTAGCCAGGATGAGGTTGGCCGGACGCTGGAGGCTTACAACGCCTTGCTGGCCAAGTTGCGCAGCAGTTTTTCTGAAATCCAGCAGGCTACCGGGCGGATGCAGGTTGTGACAGGGGAGGCGGAGGCCAGTGCGCATCAGATTGCCGATAATTCACTGGCGCAGAGTTCGGCATCTACCAGCATGGCAGCGGCAATCGAGGAGCTGACGGTGAGTATTTCCGTGGTCTCGCATCAGGCCGAGGAGGCAAGTCATCATACGCAAGCGTCGCGAGACAACGCTACGCGCGGGTCTGAAGTAATTTTGGCCACTGTGCGGGGTATTCAGACCATTTCCGGCACGGTGCGTCAGGCTGCAGAGCGCATTGATGCCCTGCGTAGCGATAGTGACAGCATCTCCTCCGTGGCCAATATCATTCGCGAAATTGCCGATCAGACCAATCTGCTTGCCTTGAATGCGGCCATTGAGGCGGCGCGGGCTGGTGAGCAAGGCAGGGGTTTTGCGGTGGTCGCTGACGAGGTACGCAAGCTGGCTGAGCGCACGGCCAAGTCCACCCAGGAAATCACTACGCTGCTCGGGCGCATGCAGGAAAGTGCGCGACTGGCAGTGGATAGCATGAGTGTCGCGGTCAAGGAAGTGGATGCGGGTGTGGAGAACGCCCAGCGTGCTGGCGAGTCGATCCAGGGGATTCAGCAGGGCTCCGGGGCGGTGGTCAGCATGGTCGATGAGATTTCAGATGCAGTGCGCGAGCAGAGCAGCGCCAGTACCATGATTGCCCAGCAAATCGAACAGATTGCGCAGATGACCGAGCGCAATTCGGCAGCGGCCAGTTCTTCCGCACAGGCGGTGGATCACATCGCGACGATGAGTCGGGGGATTGCTGACGCGCTGGCGGCCTACAAGGTGTAATCGTCGGGGCTCTTGAAGAGCCGCTTTCAGACTTGCTCTGCAGGGATATGCCTTGCAGCGCCTTTACTGGAGAGGGTCTGCGCGATGGCTGCTGCGAGATCCTTGTTCGGTGAGACTCTACGAGCTCATTAGTGCGAAAAATTCATCCATTGATGTGTTTCAAGCATGAACAAAGCCAATTCATTGGCAGCAAGGGGGGCTCCAATGGGATAATGGCGGGATGACTACGAACATTACCTCCCCCCAGCTTGAAGCCGCTTCCGATGTACTCGAAGACGTGCTGCGTTTCCAATACCCCGCCGATAGCGTGGTTTCCGCATTTTTTCGCCATAACCGCAATGCCGGCGTGCATGACCGCGCCTTCATTGCCGAAGCTGTATATGGCGTGCTGCGCAATTTGCGTCAGCTTCAGGGTGTTGTCGGCGATTCCGTGCGTGCCCGCAAACTCGTGCTGGCCTGGTTGATCCGCATTGAAGGTTACTCACAGCGTCAGCTCGCGCCGCTGCTCTCCAAAAACGAACTCGACTGGATCGTCGAAGTGAAAGCGGCTGCTTACACGCCGACCACACTCGGCGAGCGCACCAACATGCCGGACTGGCTGGCTGCACGGCTGGCTGCGCAGTTCGGCGGCGAGGACGCGGAAGAAAAGCTGCTGGCCCTGGCTACCGCTTTCAACCGCCCGGCACCGCTGGATCTGCGCGTGAATCCGCTCAAAATCGAGCGCGATGCAGTGCTGGAACGCTTCAAGATTGATGGCATTGCCGCCAGCGCGGGTCAGTATTCGCCGCTGTGCATTCGCCTGGAATCGCGGATTTCGCTGCAGAAGCATCCGCTGTTTCTCGATGGCAGCATCGAGGTGCAGGACGAGGGCTCGCAGCTGCTGGGCTTTCTGGTGGGCCCGAAGCGTGGCGAAATGGTTGCCGACTTCTGCGCCGGTGCCGGCGGCAAGACGCTGCTGCTGGGCGCATTGATGCGCTCGACCGGGCGTCTGTATGCCTTTGATGTGTCCGAGAAGCGTTTGCTCAAGGCCAAACCGCGTCTGGCGCGTGCAGGCTTGTCAAACGTGCATCCGGCCGCTATCGATCACGAAAACGATTCGCGCATCAAGCGTCTGGCCGGCAAGATGGATCGCGTGCTGGTCGATGCTCCATGCAGCGGCTTTGGCACCTTGCGTCGCAATCCGGATCTGAAATGGCGTCAAACCGAGCCGGGCGTGATCGAGTTGAGCGAAAAGCAGGCGCGCATTCTCGCCGCCGCTTCGCGTCTGGTGAAAAAGGGCGGGCGTCTGGTGTACGCCACCTGTTCCTTGCTTGATGTCGAGAATGATGTGGTGGTTGACGCCTTCATCGCCGCGCATCCCGAATACAAGCAGATTCCTGCGAATGAAGTGCTGACCGAGGCCAAGATCGCGCTGGATACCGGCGATCGCTTGCGTCTGGATCCGCTGACGCATGGCACGGATGGTTTCTACGCCGCGGTGTTTGAGCGCATCGCCTGATCGGCTTGTGACTTTCACGCTAAAGGACTTGCATGGATAGCCTGTATGCCGAGCTGTTGAGTTTGCTGACGAACCCCGCTGCGCGGCATGAATTGCTGGTGCTGGCTGCCTTGATCGGGCTGGCGGCACTGCTGGCGCGCAGGCTGCGCAAACAGGTGGTCAGCTCTCTGGATGCTGGCGGCGTGCGTCAGCTGGTGTTTCCATTGCTGGCCATTCTGTTCTTGACGGGGCTGCGCTTTACGGCCCATCACTATGGCTGGAAGCTGCACTTTGTGGCCGTGGCGGTGCAACTGCTCTGGGCCATGGTCGGTATCCGTATGGTGGTGTATGCCGTGCAGCGCGGCTTTCCAAAGGCGCTGTGGGTAGCAAGTTTCGGCCGCAGCATTGCTGTGCTGGTGTGGTTGGGCGTGGCACTCGATTTGCTGGGAGTTTTGCCTGAACTGATTGCGTGGCTGGACAGCTTTGTGCTGCCACTGGGCAAGTCTCACGTTTCTTTGTGGAACGTCTCACAGGGACTGGCCTCGGTATTGGCCGCGCTGGTGTTTGCTCTGTGGTTGGGCGGCGTGATCGAGACGCGGCTACTGCAGATGTCCGGGCTGGATTCGAGCGTGCAGGTGGTGCTCTCGCGCATCGTCAAGGCCGTCCTCATTCTGGTTTCGATTCTGGTCGGCATGGAGCTGGTGGGACTGGATCTCACCACACTGTCGGTTTTTGGTGGGGCGCTGGGTGTGGGGCTGGGCTTTGGCATGCAGAAAATTGCCAGCAACTACGTCTCCGGTTTCATCATCCTGCTGGATCATTCGATCCGCCTTGGCGACATTATCCAGGTGGGCACAGACCGGGGCGAGGTGATGCAGATCACCACGCGTTACACCGTGCTCAAGGCCGGTTCTGGCTCGCATTTTTTGCTGCCGAACGAGACGCTCGTTGGATCGGTAGTGATCAACGACAGCTATTCCGACCCGCGCGTGCGCGTGGCTGTGAAGGTGCAGGTGAGTTATCAGAGCGACGTGGAACGCGCACTGGCAATCCTCACTGAATTGCCTCAGCAGCAGGAGCGGGTCATTGCCGATCCGGCTCCGCAGGCTTTTCTGGTTTCTTTCGACGATAGCGGCATGACGCTGGAGCTGGGGTTCTGGATCAGTGACCCGGAAAAGGGCCATCTCGAAATCCGCTCCAATCTGAATCGCGCCATCCTGCGCCGTTTCCGCGAGGAGGGGGTCGAAATTCCCTATCCGCAGCGCGAAGTTCGTTTGCTCAATCCGGCCGTGGTGCAGGCTCCTCTCACAGTCGAGGGCGTTTGAACATGGATAAGTCGCTGCAGCTGCTGGATCAGGCGCAGGCCGTGGTGGTGACACAAGCCGTGAGTTTCGGTCCCAGGCTGCTGGTGGCGCTGATCATTCTTGCCGCAGGTTTCTATGCCGGGCGCTGGGTCGGTAAGATGCTCAAGCATTCGCTGACGCGCCTGCATCTGGAACCGGATCTGGAATTGCTGCTGGTGCGCGTGGCGCGCGTCATCGTGCTGGCGCTGTTCGGCGTGATCGCCTTGCAGAATCTGGGCGTGCAGCTTTTGCCGCTGATTGCCGGCCTGGGTGTGGCGGGGGCGGGGATCGCGCTGGCGATGCAGGGGCTGCTGTCGAATCTGGTGGCGGGCCTGACCATCATCCTGACTCACCCTTTCCGTATCGGTGAGTACATCAGCGTTGTTGGCGTGGAGGGCGTGGTCAGTGAGATCAGCCTGTTCAACACCGTGCTGACGCATGCCGATAATTCGCGCGTGGTCGTGCCGAATCGCAAGCTGGTCGGCGAAATCCTGCACAACTATGGCCACATCCGCCAGCTTGATCTGCGTGCGCGTGCGGCTTACGACTCGGACATGAATCAAGTGCTGGCCGTGGTGCTTGAGGTGTTGAGCGCCAACCCGCGCGTGCTGGCCGAGCCGGCTGCACTGGTGCAGATCGCCGCGCTGGAGGAGTCCGGCGTGAGCATTGCCATCAAGCCCTGGGTGGGCGTGGCAGATAATCCGCTGGCCGTCGGCGAGATTCATCTGGCGGTGCTGGAGGCCTTCGCGCGCGAGGGTATCAAATTGCCCTTCCCGCAGCGCGAAGTCCGTTTGCTGGGCCCGATGGCGTAATCTGGCCTGTCTGCAGAGCCCCGCGCAGACTCGATCTGCGCGATACCTGCCTGTTTAGTCAATATACACGGGCATGTACAGGCGGGGTGTCTGCAGATGCCCGCTGGGTGAGGCTCTTCAGTCTGTTTCAATCCACAGTGTAGGGCAGAGCGGCCAGGCTCAGTAGCGGACCATCGACAGCGCCCAGATGAACTTCGCCTGCCTCGAAGGCCGAGATCTGCATCACTGCGAGCAGATCGAAACCGCCCTCGGGCGACTCCGCCACGCTGACCAGCTTGCCGCAGGATTGCTCACCAAATTCGGGGGCGTACACGTCGGCGCCGACCTGCGCGTCGGATGTTTCGGCCACGTGAGCGCGGACCATGCGTTTCTTGAGCTTGCCAAGGTATTGCGTGCGGGCGACGATTTCCTGGCCGGGATAGCAGCCTTTCTGGAAATTCACGCCGCCGAGCAGTTCGAAATTCAGCATCTGGGCCACGAACTCATCCTGAGTCTGCGCGGTGACCACCGGCAGGCCAGCCTGAATGTCCAGCCAGCGCCAAGCGGCTGTGCCGGCTGCGGCAGCGCCCGCATCGGTCAGTGTTTGCCACACTTGGGCAGCGGCCTCTGCCGGGCAATCGATCAGATAGCGTTCGCCATCCAGATGGACGACGCGCGTGTCGCCCTGGCTAACGCCCAATACCTCTGCTGGCGCGGACAAGCCAGCGGCGGCGAGCGCGGCAGTGGCTTGCGGACCGGCCAGACCGAGCAGCACACGTTCGGTGCCGCCGTCGCAGAGTTTGACTTTGGCGCGCAGCACGTACATCGAAAGTTTCTTGAGGATGGATGCATGCAGGTCGGCCGAGAGCGCCAGGCTGAAGCCGGCTTCACTGCGCCAGATCACAAAACTGGCGAGCATGCGGCCCTTGGGGCTATTCAGGCTGTTGTGCTGGGCACGCTCCAGCGCAAGCTTCTTGATGTCGTTGGAGCCGAGGTTGTGCAGAAAATTTGCGGCCTCTTCACCGGCGGCGTGGATCAGGCCCAGGTGTATCAGGGGCACGAGCACCGTGCTGCGGGCGGCTAGCGTGGTTTCTTCGCGCGGGGTGCGGAAGCTGATTTGATCAGGTGTAGCAGCATCGATGGATGCACCATGTGCTTGCAGGAATTCAGACCAGGGGGCGTTCATGTCGGGTGTCCTGTAGGGGGTTCTGTTGTTTCCGCTATTATAGGGCGCCGCCGGCCCGGCCCGGCTTTATCGAAGATTCACTTTGCCGATGCTGCGTACGATTTCCCGTCTGTTCAAGCTGTGTTTGTTTCTGTTACTGGTGCTCGCTGCCGTGGTGGGCTGGTACGCCACGCAGCCTTTGTCTTTGCGTCAGCCGACGGTCGATTTCGAGATTGCGCGCGGTGAATCCATGCGGCTGATCTCGCGCAAGGTCGCCGACGCTGGCGTGGAAGTGTGGCCGCCGGCATTGAGTTGGCTGGCACGGCTCAGCGGCCATTCCATCCGCATCAAGGCCGGCAGCTACCGGATCGACAAGCCGCTGACGGCTTGGGAATTGGTTTCGCTGCTATCGACGGGCGCGAATGCTTACTCTGATGTGGCCCTGATCGAAGGTTGGAATTTTGCGCGCGTACGCGCTGTGCTAAATGCGCATCCTGAATTGGCGCACGAAACGGCAGTCTTGAGTGATGCAGAAATAATGGTCCGTCTGGGGGCGCCCGGTACGCTGCCGGAGGGTTTGTTTGCACCCGACACCTATAGTTTTTCGCGGGGCAGTAGTGATCTGGAACTGCTGCGCCGCGCCCAGCAGCGCATGCAGCAGCAGTTGCAGCGCGAGTGGCAGGAGCGCGCTCAAAACCTGCCATTGAAGACGCCCTACGAGGCACTGGTGCTGGCTTCGGTGGTTGAAAAGGAAACAGGGCAGGCACAGGATCGCGCGCAGATTGCTTCGGTGTTCATTAATCGTTTGCGCATCGGCATGCCATTGCAGAGCGACCCAACCGTCATTTACGGGATGGGGCCGGGTTTTGATGGCAATCTGCGCCGGCGCGATCTGCAGGCGGATACTTCCTTTAATTCCTACACGCGCGGTGGCTTACCGCCCACGCCGATCGCCATGCCCAGCGTGGCTGCATTACGGGCGACGCTGCATCCGGCGAGCGGAAATTATCTGTACTTCGTGGCCCGTGGCGATGGCAGCAGCGAGTTCTCGCGCACGCTGGAAGAACATAATCGCGCGGTTCAGCGCTATCAGAAATCGGGTAAAAAATAATGAGCGAACGTGGACGTTTCATCACCTTCGAGGGTATCGACGGCGCGGGCAAGAGTACGCAGATCGCGGCGACCATCGAATGGGGGCGCAGCCGGGGTTATGAGGTCGTGCAATCGCGCGAACCCGGTGGTACGCGGCTGGGCGAGAAACTGCGTGAATTGCTGCTGCACGAGCCGATGCATCTGGAAACCGAGGCGCTGCTGATGTTCGCGGCGCGTCGCGAGCATCTGGCGCAGGTGATCGAGCCGGCTCTGGCGCGCGGCGCCTGGGTGGTCAGTGATCGTTTCAGTGATGCCACTTTTGCTTATCAATCCGGCGGGCGCGGCTTGTCTGTCGATAAATTTCGTGCACTGGAAGCCTGGGTTCATCCCGACTTGCAGCCCGATCTGACTTTTCTGTTCGATCTGCCGCCGGCGATTGCCGCGCAGCGCCTGGCTAGCGGGCGTGACAATGCAGATCGTTTCGAGCGCGAGCAGTGCGATTTTTTCGAGCGCGTACGCAATGCTTACCTGCAGCGCGCCGAAGCCAGCAGCGGGCGAATCGCCGTGATCGACTCGGCACGTGATCCGCAAGTCGTGTGTGCCGATGTGCTGCAATGCCTGGAGGCGCGTTTCGCATGAGTCTTGAAGCACTTCCGGATTGGTTGATGCCGCTGTGGCAGGATTTGCGCGGACGTGGCGCGCGTTTGCCGCACGCCTTGTTGTTTTGCGGCCCCGAAGGCAGCGGCAAACGTTTGCTGGCCGGGCATCTGGCGCACGCCTTGCTGTGCCGCACGCCGGATGCGCAAGGCTTTGCCTGTGGTGCGTGTCCGGATTGCGCCTGGATTGCCTCGGGCAATCATCCTGACTATTTTTGCGTGGTGCCTGCGGCGGACCTGGCTGCGGAAGAAAGCGAAGATGGCGAAAGCGCCGAGCCTGCGAAGAAGGAAAAGGCCAAGTCCACCCAGATCCTGATTGATCAGGTGCGTGCCCTGCAGGCTTCGCTGGAGGTTGGTGCCGTGGGGCATGCCGGCGGGCGACGGATGGTGATCATTGATCCAGCCGAGGCGATGAATCTGGCTGCTGCCAATGCGCTGCTCAAGGCGCTTGAGGAGCCGACTGGCAGTACGGTGTATCTAATGCTAAGCAATGCGCCGCGGCGTTTGCTGCCAACCATCCGCAGTCGCTGTCAGGTGCTCGATTTTCCGCGCCCCAGTCCACAGCAGGCGGCAGTTTGGATGAAGCAGCAGGGCATCAGTAATCTGGCGTTGCTGGGTTTTGCCAGCGGTTTGCCGCTGGCTGCGCGCGTGTATGCCAAAGGCGTTCTGGCGGATGCGCGCAAGCAATTTGCCAGCGATCTCGCAAATCTCGCCGGTCGAGATCCACTCAAGCTGGCCGCCGATTGGGAAAGCCGTCTGAAGGCCAAGGGTGCGCAGGAGGCGGGCTTTACCATGCCGATCCTGATTGCCTGGTTGCAACGCTGGCTCAGTGATGGTGCGCGTGTCGCCGAAGGTGGCTCGGCCCGATTTTTCAGTGATTACACAAGCGAACTGACTCGCCAGGCGCTGGGGCGTGGCGAAGCCTGGTTGGCGGCATATCGCGAGATTGAGGCGCATCGGCGCATGGCCAGCCATCCGCTGAATGCGCGATTATTCCTCGAAGAACTCTTGCTGACAGTCTTCCGGCGCATTGCCATTCGCTGATTTGTCGTATTTCTCCAACGCAAGACGCCCGCCAAATGGGCTTTGAGCGCAGAAATGGGCGTCTTCGCTGCATAGCCGCTTGACCAATCAAATGGGGCTTGTTATAAAACTTGCCGCAGACAAGATATGCCGTTGAGACAGTACTGGCGCTTGATTGCATCGCTTGCATTTATTCAAGGCTTGATAACACTGAGGGGGTTGTTGTGAACAAATCCGAACTGGTTGAAGTCATCGCGAAACAGGCAGAAATTTCCAAGGCTGCAGCGGGCCGTGCTCTGGATGCAGCCATCGCTGCAATCAAGCAATCGTTGAAAAAGAATAATGACGTTACGTTGGTCGGTTTCGGCACCTTCTCGGTCGGCAAACGCGCCGCCCGGAACGGTCGCAATCCGCGCACCGGTGCAACGATCAAGATCAAGGCCGCCAAGGTGCCGAAGTTTCGCCCTGGCAAAGCTTTGAAAGATGCGGTAAACTAATCGGCTTTCCTAGGCGCGGTAGCGTACTGGTCGGGGGCGCTTAGCTCAGTTGGTAGAGCGTCTCCCTTACACGGAGAATGTCGGCGGTTCGAGCCCGTCAGCGCCCACCAGAAACCTGCAGTTTGCCTGGAATTAGTGGAGTGGTAGTTCAGTCGGTTAGAATACCGGCCTGTCACGCCGGGGGTCGCGGGTTCGAGTCCCGTCCACTCCGCCAGAATGTAAAAAGGCGAACGAGAGTTCGCTTTTTTCATATCAAAATTACCAATAATGGTCGCTCATCATGTTTGATGTTGTTCGCAATAACCCCAAAATTGCTCAAATAATCTTGGGCGTTCTCACGATTCCTCTTGCCTTGTTTGGTATTGAGTCCTACTTCAGCAACCGTGGCGGCAATGACGTTGCTGCGCGCGTAGGCTCGGTGGATATTGTCAGCCAACAGCTTGATGCCGCCGTCCGTGATCAGGAAGGTGCGTTGCGTGAGCAGATGGGCGCCGCGTTTGATCGTTCCGTGCTTGAATCGCCTGAGTTCCGCAACAACGTGCTGGATCGTCTGATCAATGAGGCTGCGGTCAAGACCACGATCCGCGAGAGCAAGATGGTGGTGCCTGATAGCCAGGTGCAGGCTTTCATCAAGGCCCGTCCAGAATTCCAGGAAAACGGTCAGTTTTCCTTGCGTTTGTATGATTCGATGATTGCCATGCAGGGCAAAACGCGCGACGGCTTCCAGCAGCAGGTACGGGAAAGCATTGCCCAGAACCAGCTTCTGGCGCCAGTGGTGCAGTCTGCGGTGACGCCGCAGGCTACGGCTGAGCGCTGGATCGCGCTGGACAACGAAGAGCGCACGATTTCCGAACTGGTGTTTGATGCCAAGAGCCTGATGGCTGGCGTGAAGCTGTCACCGGATGCGGCCAAGGCTTACTATGATGCCAATCAGGCCCAGTTCCAGTTGGCCGAGCAAGTGAAGCTTGAGTACGTGCAATTGAGTACTGCCGAGATTGCCAAAAAGATCCAGGTGAGCGACGAAGATGCGCGCAACTGGTACAAGGAAAATATCAAGAGCCTTGAGCAAGCGCAGAAGCGTCGTGCCAGCCACATTCTGGTGCAGGTGGATGCTGCAGCGAAAGCGGACGTAAAAGCCGCCGCGCGCAAGAAGGCTGAAGAGCTGCTGGCGAAGGTGAAGGCGGCTCCAGGCAAGTTTGCAGCGATTGCCAAGGAAAGTTCAGACGACAAAGGTTCGGCTGAAAAGGGTGGTGATCTGGGCTCGTTCGCTTACGGCGATATGGTCAAGGAGTTCTCCGATGCGGCCTATGCCCTGAACGAGAAAGAAATCTCGGGTGTGGTCGAGTCCGAGTTTGGTTATCACATCATCATGTTGACCGAGGCGGCCAAGACCAAGAGCTTTGAAGATAGCAAGGCAGAGGCTGTTGAGGGTGCTCGCCAGCAAGCCGCCACAAAACGTTTCACCGAGCTGGCTGATCAGTTCAGCAATCTGGTGAATGATCAGCCCGACTCACTGAAGCCTGTGTCCGAGAAATTGTCGCTGACGCTGGTGCAGACTGATTGGCTGTCGCGTAGCGCATTGCCGGCCGGCGTGCTGCAGGATCCGAAGTTGCAGGCCGTTTTGTTCTCCAGTGATTCGATTGCCAATCGCCTGAATACTGAGGCGGTGGCGCTGGGTGAGAACGTAATTGTTTCGGCCCGGATTGTTGAGTACAAACCTGCCAGCGTGAAACCGTTGGAGCAAGTTGCCGCCGAAGTGGAGGCTTTTGCGAAGGCGGAAGAAGCCGCAAAGCTGGCCAAGTCAAATGGTGAAGCCGCGCTGGCTAAGTTGACGGCTGGTGAAGCTTTGACCGCGGCGTCGTGGAAAGCTGCTCGTGCAGTGAAGCGTTCTACGGCGGGCTTGAGCGGCGAGGCCCGCAAGGCGGTGTTCGGCGCAAAGACCGATAAATTCCCGGCTTACGCTGGCATCGTTCGCAATCAGGATTATGTGATCTATCGGATTGATTCAGTTAGTGCTCCGAAAGTGGCGGATGACGCAGCGCGGATCAAGGATATTCGTCAGCGTTATGCCATGGCATTGGGTGAAGAGGATCTGCGTGCGTACATCAGTGGCGTGCGGGCGCGTCTGGGTGTCAAAATCACCGAAGTCAAAAAGTAAGCCAGCCTAATTCAATGCAAAGCGGGCGCGGTGTGTAAACACCGCGCCCGTTGCTGTTTACGTTTGCCGAGTTGATGGAGGGGAATGCTGGAGCTCGGCTTAAGCTCCGGGTGCTTTTGTCCGTAAACAATGGGAGAGTTTCCGTTTTTCCTTTGCCGGAGTGTGTATGGCCCGTCGTCGCCAGGAAGAAGAGCACGAAAACCACGAACGCTGGATGGTGTCCTATGCGGACTTCATTACCTTGCTGTTTGCTTTTTTTGTAGTGATGTATTCGATCAGCTCGGTGAACGAAGGCAAGTATCGCGTGCTCTCCAGTTCAATGGTGAATGCCTTTCGCAGCGCCACCAATGAGCAGGGCGTGGCGATGGTGACGCCGACGCTGGCGAGTGGCTCGCCGATTGTTCAGGTTATCTCGCGTCAGCCTAAAGCAAACCCCGAAGTAGAGGCCAAGCGCACCGAATTTCGCCAGAAAATGCGCAGCATGGCTGAGGAGGTCAAGCGTGTGCTTGAGCCGATGGTGGCGGGCGGGCAGGTGCGGGTGACGGAGGGCGTTAACGGGATTTCCATCGAGATCAATGCCAGTGCCTTGTTCAAGCCTGGTGAGGCGCAACTGGGGATTGATGCGCAACGCGCTTTGAAAGCCGTCGCGGAGGTGATTGCGGCCGGTGATTTTCCGATCAAGATCGAAGGGCATACCGATACCTTGCCGATCAGTACCGCTTTTTTTCCGTCGAATTGGGAGTTGTCAGCGGTGCGCGCATCGTCGGTGGTGCGCCTGTTTGTCGAGTCTGGCGTCGCGCCGGGGCGCATGACGGCCGCCGGTTACAGCGATCAACGCCCGGTGGCCGACAACGCTACGGCGGATGGACGCTCGCGCAATCGGCGCGTCACGATCCAGGTCGAGTCCATGTCGCCAGAGGTGGCTAACGCACCTTCTACAACAACCGAAGTCAGTGTTAATCCGCAAATGCGCAATGTGGATGGTGCGTTGGGAACGCCAGAGAATACCCGTTTGGCGCCGCGTGAGGAGGTGGGCGGCACTCCTTGAGGAATTAGAGCTTGAAGCCGCACGGCTCCGGCTCGGGAGGCCTTTGGCGCTGCGTCTCGCTTTGCGGCCAAAGAGCCACGACGATGGCCGCTGACCGTATGTCAACAGACGCCAGAGTTATCTGTCTGGAGACGCTTGCTGAACGTGTGTTTGCAGAGATGCCTGCTGCCAAGGCACATAGGTATTGGGTGTGCAGGTGGATTGCTTGCAGAGCAAGTCTGCGTGCGGGTCTTCGGGTGATGCTTGGTCAGGTTAATAGCTGCCGAGCAGGCGAGAGCCCGGGCGGGTGCGCGATGATCCGTCTGGCCCGTATACGGTGGGCTGGTCAGAGTGGGCCATCAGTATGGCCAGTGCCTGGTGGTTCTGGGACAGGCGTGCAGTGATGTGCGCGCCATTTTCCTGATTGAGTTGCTGCGCCCGGGTGGCTGCGGCCAGATAGCTGGCCCAGATCTGTTGCCCGTCCTTGCCGACCAGGGTTTCGACGCCGGTTTTGTCGTTCGGCAGGCCAGCCTGGTGCAGCACGCTGGTGCGACCGTCACCGAGTTGCTGGAGCTGGCGGGCAAAACGGGATTTTTGCTCGGAAAGAGCAAAAAGCGGCTCTACGTCATGCCCGGCCAGCACATCGCGCTCCTGTTCCAGAAGCGCGATGAATTCATTGACTTGCTGCGTTTCCGCAGCAAGCAATGTGAGCAGGCGCTGACGCAGCGCGCTTCGATCAGGAATCGTCACGCGCTACGCGGCTGCGCAGCCAGCATCTGGCGCACGCTGTTGATCAGCCCGTCGGCTACTTTTTCCGGATTGACCCGGAACTGGCCTTGCGAGATCGCACTCTTGATCTCCTCGACCTTGCCGCTGTCGACCACCGGTGTTTCGGCGATGACTTTTTCGAGCTGCTGCAGGTGGCTGGACAGCGAGGAGAGCTGGACTTTCGACCCGCTCGCGGCGCTGGAACTGGTTGTCGCCTCACGTGCGGGGCGAGTTTTGGTCTCGCTGCCCACAGCTCCGGGTGACTTGATTGTGTTTTCGATTTTCACGGCGTTTCCCTTTGGCTCAAGGTATGCGTGATACCTGCGAGGCCTGTTTTTGTATAAGGCATTCGCGATGCCACACTTGGCTTATCGGAGGATACAGCAAAAACTTTAGGGGTTTTTGCCGTGCCTGACAACCAGCCATGCCTTATGCAACGGCCTGTCGGGAGATTTCTTGAGAAGTTTGGCGATGAGTGGTGGGTGGCGCACTCAGTTGCGTACCTCCACCCAACCCTGCGCCCGCGCGATGCCACTGACGATATTGCCGTTCGCCAGGCGCACGCGCACGCTCTGGCCGGCACTGGCGGCGGCCAGCGCCTGGCCTTCGTTGCTGACGGAAAAACCCGTGCCTTGTGTGATGACTTTCACCATCTGACCTGCCTGAATCACGGCGGAGGGCCGCAGCAGGGTGGCTTGCAGTGGCCGCTCAGCGGCAATGGCGGTGCGCGCGATCTGGCCGACGGCTGCCGCATCGGCCAGCAGCAGATCGGCCGCTTGGGCTGTGAGTTCTCCCTGAACGATCTTGATGTCGTCAGCAGCGAGGCTCTGGCCGTTGGCGATGGGTCGGGCGGCGACCAGATAGGCACCATCGACGCGCACCCGGGCGCTTGCGTACAGCGAGAAATTACCACCTGAGCTGCAGCGCAGTCCCACCGAGACACGTCCCCAGGCGCGTGCGCCTGCGGGCAGGAAGGCTTGCCAGTGTGTACAGGCGCCATAACGCTCGGCCTCGGGCAGCCTGCCGACTTCGATGCTGACCTGACCCGGCGCGCTGGCGCTTTGCGCGCGCAGGAAGTCTTCGATCGTACGTGACATCTTGTCCTGCGCTGGCGTGGTGGCCGGGGCGGCCGTCGCGGCAAGGCCAGGGAGCAGCAGGAAGATGAAGAGGAGGGCGCGCATGGCAGGGGGCGTGAGGCGTGAATGTTCGTGGGTGACATCCCGATTGAAACACTTCGGTCTGTCGGTTCAAGCGTCAAACAGCGATGGGTGTGCAGGTCTATTCGAGCGCTTGTCCGCGTACCGGCAAACATTGCCGCCCGGCGCTTGCCGACTGCCGGGAATGCAGGTGGTTTTGCCGCTTTATCGGCCGCTGAACGCTCTGTTGCGGGGCTTACGATGCTGGCACAGAAGCTGCAATGAATCCGTCGAACACCCACGTATTTGTACTCGCCAGGGATCGACGGCCATGTTTGAAGAACTCTTGAACGGAGTGGAAGAAATGAACGTCCAACTCGACAATGCCCTGCGCTTTCATCAGACCGCCTTGAATCTGCGTGCTCAGCGCCAGGAAGTGATCGCGGCCAACATCGCGAATGCGGATACCCCGAATTTCAAGGCGCGTGACATCGAATTCGGCAGCGCCCTTAGCGGTGCTCTGCAAGGTCGGGTGGGGCGGCCGATTGCACTGAGCACGACTTCCGCGCGGCATTTGAATGCCAGCGGCGTGGCGACTAGCCCCCAGCTGATGTATCGCGGCGAAGAGCAATCCAGCGTTGATGGCAATACCGTGAATATGGACACCGAGCGTGCCTCCTTCGCCGAAAACGCGGTGCACTACGAAGCCAGTCTGACGTTTATCAGCGGCATGCTGAAAACGATGCAGCAAGCCGTGGCCGGTTAATAGGGAGCGCTGTCATGAGTATGCTTAACGTCTTCAATATCGCCGGCTCCGCGCTCAATGCGCAGTCCGTGCGCCTGAACACCACGGCCAGCAATATGGCCAATGCCGAGAGTGCAGTGGGCGCTGACGGCTTGCCTTATAAAGCCAAGCAGGTTGTGTTTCAGGCCGTGCAGATGGGGCCGAGCGGGCAGGGCGTACGTGTCCAGCAGGTGGTGGAAAGCGCCGCACCGGGCCGCATGGCCTACGACCCGAAGAGCCCTGCCGCCAATGCAGAAGGCTACGTCACGATGTCCAATGTGGATGTCGTCGAAGAGATGGTAAACATGATTTCCGCTTCGCGTGCCTACCAGACCAACGCCGAAGTAATGACGACCGCCAAAACCCTGATGCAGCGCACGATCGCGCTGGGTCAGGGCTGATGAAGCAGAGCAGGAGAGAGTGAAATGACAACGACAAGCACCGTGAATGATCCCACACAAGCGATCTATACATCCTTGAACGGGAGCGGGACCAAAAAAACCACCTCTTCTGCCGATGATCAGCAAAACCGTTTTCTCAAGCTGCTGACCACACAGCTCAAGAATCAGGATCCGCTCAATCCGATGGACAACGCCCAGACGACTTCGCAGCTCGCCCAGATCAGCACGGTGGACGGGATTACCCAGCTGAACGCCACGCTCAAGACGCTGATGGGAAGCTATCAGTCCAGCGAGGCGCTGCAGGCTGCAGGCCTGGTCGGGCATACCGTACTGGTGCCGGGTAGCGGACTTCAGGTGGTGAGCGGATTGGCTGCTGGTGGCGTGCAGCTCGATTCAGCGGCCAGCAAGGTGAGCGTGACGATCACTGACAAGAATGGTCTGGAGATGAAGCGCATAGACTTGGGCGCGCTGGATGCCGGTACGCATGAGTTCGTGTGGGACGGTAAAAACGCAAATGGCACGACTGTTGCAGATGGAGAGTACAAGATCACGGTAACGGCCACTCAAGGTGATACCAAGGTAGGTGCCAGTGCGTTGCAGTTGGCTGCGGTCAACGGAGTAGTGACCGGCGGAAGTGAAATCCAGGTGGATGTCGGCAGCCTGGGTCGTGTGTCGATGAGCGATATCAAGCTCATTTTGTAACCGGGAGCAGAATCATGGCATTCCAGCAAGGTCTCAGCGGACTCAATGCTTCATCCAAGGCACTTGATGTCATCAGCAATAACGTCGCCAACGCCACCAACGTCGGCTTCAAACTCTCCGGCACACAATTTACGGATGTCTATGCGGCGGCGCTGAATGGCGCTTCGGCGGGTTTGCAGATCGGTATCGGGACACAGATCGGTCAGGTATCCCAGGTCTTCAATCAGGGCAACATTACCCCGACCAACAATCCGCTGGATGTTGCCATCAACGGTGCCGGATTTTTCCGCATGGACAATGGCGGCTCCGTGGCTTATACGCGCAACGGCCAGTTTCAAGTCGACAAGAATGGTTACATCGTCAATACGCAGGGTTACCAGCTGACAGGCTACCCGGCCAGTGCAACCGGCACGATCCTGCCGGCCAGCCCCAGCGCGATTTATATCGATACTGCGGATCTGATGCCGGCTCAGACTACCGAGATCGCCATGGGGCTCAATCTTGATTCCCGCAGCACGGTGCCTGCCAATGCCTGGGTTGCCGCCAGTGCCAATCCGGATCCGAGCACGTACAACTCTTCAACCTCGGCGACCATCTACGACAGCCTCGGAAATTCGCACATCATGACGATGTATTTCCGTACGGCGGGGGCCGGAAACTGGAGCATGTACACGCAGCTGGATGGTGGCGCAACCACTGCCGCAGCGACGCCGGTGACGTTTTCGACGACTGGGCAATTGACGACGGCAATGCCGCTGACCGTCGCTGGTCTGGCGGTTACGACGGGTGCGGTTTCACCTTTCAGCGTCTCACTTGATTTCACTTCCAGTACCCAGTACGGCAGTTCTTTCGGGGTGAATAAACAATCCCAGGATGGTTTTGCCTCTGGACGCCTGTCTGGGATTACGGTGGGCAATGACGGGGTTATTCAAGGTCGTTACAGCAATGGCCAAACCCGCAATCTGGGTCAGGTGGTACTGGCCAACTTCGCCAACCCGCAGGGGCTCATCTCTCTGGGCAACAACCTGTGGGGCGAATCACCACGCTCCGGCCAGCCTCTGGTCGGCGCGCCGCAGACAGGCAGTCTCGGGCAGCTGACAGCAGGTTCGGTCGAAGAGTCCAACGTCGATCTGACCGCAGAGCTGGTCAATATGATCACCGCGCAGCGTAACTATCAGGCCAACGCACAGTCGATCAAGACGCAGGATCAGATCATGCAGACGCTGGTGAATCTGCGCTGATAACGCTTGAAGCCTAGAGGCCGAGGATCATGGACAAGCTGATCTACACCGCAATGACCGGGGCCAAGGCCACGATGGGCCAGCAGGCCGCCGTGGCGCATAACCTGGCGAATGTTTCCACATCCGGCTTTCGCTCCGAACTGCACCGCCTGCGCGCGGTGCAGGTGCAATCGCAAGCCTTGCCTACGCGCGCATTCGCGGTGGATGCCACCGTGGGCAGCGACTTTACTTCCGGGCCGATGCAGAAAACCGGTAACGCGCTGGATGTGGCCGTCAATGGCAAGGGCTGGATGGCAGTAACGGGTGCGGATGGGCGAGAGGCCTATACCCGTTCCGGCAGCTTTACGGTTGATCTGAATGGCATTTTGCGCACGCAGGGCGGGCTGGAGGTTGTAGGGGATAGCGGGCAGATTTCGATTCCGCCGGATAACGCTGTCGAAGTTGCCTCGGATGGCACGATCACCGCCGTACCACTCACCGGTGCGCGCAGTGCTGCGAGTGCTGTGGGACGGCTGAAGCTCGTGAATCCGCCTGAGGAGCAGCTGGTGCGTGGCGGCGATGGCTTGTTCCGCCTGAATACGGGCGAAGCCGCTGAAGTGGATGAGGCCGTGCGCGTGGGCGGCGGCTATCTGGAGGGCAGCAACGTCAACCTGGTCGAACAGATGGTCACGATGATTTCGCTGTCACGCAATTACGAAATGCACATGCGCCTGTTATCGGGTGCGCAGGAAAATGACCGAGCCGCAGCACAAGTCTTGGCAATGAGCTAAGGCCCGAAGAATGCCGGGCAAAACCGGCGGTAATCGGCGCAATGGCCAATACATGAAGACTTAAGCTGTTTGGCAAGAGGAGAAGCAAAATGATCAGAGCTCTGTGGATTGCCCGAACCGGCCTGGATGCGCAGCAAACGCACCTGGACGTGATCGCGAATAATCTCGCCAACGTCAGCACCAATGGCTTCAAGCGCGCGCAGGCGGTGTTTGAAGACCTGCTCTATCAGACCCTCCGTCAGCCCGGCGCGCAAAGCTCGCAGAGCACGCAGATCCCGTCCGGTCTGCAGATCGGTACCGGCGTACGTGCCGGCGCCACGCAACGCATCCATTTGCAGGGCAATCTTCAACAAACCGGCAACACTCTGGATGTGGCGATTCAGGGCGGCGGCTACTTCCAGATCCAGCTGCCCGATGGCACCACCGCCTATACGCGGGATGGCGCCTTCCAGAAGGATGCCCAAGGGCAGATCGTCACCTCCAGTGGCTATCCCGTGCAGCCCGCGATCACCATTCCGGCTGATGCCCTAAGCGTGACAATTGCCAAGGACGGCACCGTCAGCGTGACCCAGCCTGGCAGTACGGCCTCGGCACAGATCGGCACGATGCAGATTGCCTCTTTTGTTAATCCTGGCGGCTTGCTCAGCACTGGTGAAAACCTGTTTCTTGAAACCGCCTCCAGTGGCACCGCCACGCCCAGCACCCCCGGCACCAATGGCACGGGGGTGTTGAATCAGAATTACGTTGAAACTTCCAACGTCAATGTGGCCGAAGAACTCGTCACCATGATCGAAGCGCAGCGCGCCTACGAGATCAACTCGCGCGTGGTGAGCACTGCCGACCAGATGCTGGCCAAGTTGGCGCAACTCTAAAGGTGGATTGATCATGCCTGCCGCATCTGACCGCCTTCTTGCCATCTTCGCCGCACTGGCCTTGTTGTCGGGCTGCAGTCTGTTGCAGCAGACCACCAACGTGCATCAGCCGATGAGCGCCCGTCCTGTTCCGGCAGCGGCGCCCGCTCAGGCCACCGGTTCGATCTATAGCACTACCTCGCGCTCCCTTTTCGAGGATCGGCGTGCGCGTTATGTGGGCGACACGCTCACCATCAATCTGGTTGAGAAAAACACCGCCAGCAAATCCTCCAATGCCTCGGCCAATCGCGCTGCCACGGTCGATGTCGGTATGCCGGTTATCTCCGGCTTGCCTGGCAAGAGTATCGGGCTCAATAAGATCGGCGCTGCAGCAGATGACACGCAAACCTTTTCCGGCAAAGGGGCGGCGGCAGCCAATAACGTATTCACCGGCACAGTGACGGTCACCGTGATCGATGTGTATTCCAACGGCAATCTGCTGGTGTCCGGCGAGAAACAGGTCGCCATCAATCAAGGCCAGGAATTCATCCGTTTTTCCGGCGTCGTGAATCCGACCTACGTCACCACCTCGAACACCGTGCAATCCACGCAGGTGGCCGATGCGCGGGTCGAATTCAAGGGCAGCGGCTATATCGACGAAGCCCAGACCATGGGCTGGATGCAGCGCGCGTTTCTGAACATTCTGCCGTTCTGAAAAATCGCAAGTCGCAAGTCGCAAGTCGCAAGTCGCAAAATCTCGCAGGTGCAGACATGAAAACGTTCAATGTGTTTTTTCTTACAGTGCGTCGCGTAGTAATCGCGCTGGCGGCGTTTGGTGTCCTTGCCCCTAGCGTTTCATTCCTTACTGTCGCACACGCCGAACGCATCAAGGATCTGGCGACCGTCTCCGGTGTACGCAACAACCAGCTCGTCGGTTATGGCATCGTCGTTGGCCTGGATGGCACGGGCGATCAGACCTCGCAAGCACCGTTCACCACGCAGAGCCTGATCAACATGCTCGGTAATCTGGGCGTGACGATTCCGCCTGGCACCACCTTGCAGCTCAAGAATGTGGCGGCTGTGATGGTCACCATGCAGATGCCGCCGTTCGCTCAGCCCGGCCAGCAATTCGACATCACTGTTTCCTCGATGGCCAACGCCAAGAGCATCAAGGGCGGCACGCTGCTGATGACGCCGCTCAAGGGTGCGGATGGTCAGATCTATGCGATTGCGCAGGGCAACCTGATCGTTGGCGGCGCGGGCGGGCAGGCCGGTGGCGGCGCCAAGACCACGATCAATCAGCTCACCGCCGGCCGCATTCCCGGTGGCGCCACCGTGGAACGTGCCGTGCCCACCGCAGTCGGCACGCAGGATTTCATCGTTTACGAACTTGCCACCGCCGATTTCAGTACTGCCCAGCGCCTGGCCGATGCCATCAACATCGGCATGGGCGAGACGATTGCCTGGCCGCTGGACGGGCGCCGCATTCAGGTGCGCGCGCCGCAGGTGCCTTACGAGCGCATCGCCTTCCTCGGTCGCGTTGAAGGTCTCGAAGTCACGCCGGCCAACGCGGCTGCGCGCGTCACCGTCAATTCGCGTACCGGTTCGGTGGTGATGAACCAGAACGTCTCGCTGCTCGAATGCGCCATTGCTCACGGCAACATGACCGTCACCGTGAATAACGAAACCCAGGTCAGCCAGCCCAATCCGCTTGCCGCCGGGCAGACCGTAGTGGCCCAGGCAGGCCAGGTCGATATCAAGCAGGATCAGGCCAGCCTGATGCGCTTCAAGCCCGGCGTCACCCTTACCGAAGTCGTCAAGGCGCTGAACGCCGTGGGCGCCACGCCGCTGGATCTGATCAACATTCTGCAAGCCATGAAAGCTGCAGGCGCTTTGCGGGCCGAGCTGGAGGTGATCTGACCATGCAATACGCGCAGATCAACAGCCTCGATCCGAACAGCCTGAGCGGCCTGAAGCTGGCGGCCAAGACCAAGTCGCCCGAATCCAACAAGCTCGTCGCCCAGCAGTTCGAAGCCATGTTCCTGCAGACCGTGATGAAAAGCATGCGCGAAGCCACCTCGTCGATGGCCAGCGACGACATGTTCAACAGCGATTCCACGCGCTTCTACCAAGGCCTGCACGATCAGCAACTCACCGCCGTGATGGCCCAGCGTGGGGGTGTTGGCCTGGCCAAATTCATCGAACGCCAGCTCGACGGCAGCGCCAGTCTGCGCCCGCCCACCTACGACCTGAAAGGCCCGCCAGCCGGCACGCTGGAACAGGCCATCGCCGCTCCGCAAGCCGCCGCCGCGCCGCTGGGCGTGCCTTACAGTAACAACGCGCAGGGCTTTGTCGAGCAGGTCTGGCCGCAGGCCCAACAGGCCGCCAGCAGCCTCGGCGTGCCCGCGCACTTCCTCGTCGCCCAGGCTGCGCTGGAAACCGGCTGGGGAAAATCAGTAATCACGCGCGCCGATGGCAGCTCCAGCCACAACCTCTTCAACATCAAGGCTGGCAAAGACTGGAAAGGCGCTGTCGTCGAAGCCAGCACCACCGAATATGAAAACGGTCAGGCCGTGACGCGCAAGGCACGTTTCCGCGCCTACGGCTCCTATGCCGAATCCTTTCAGGATTACGCCAGCCTCGTTGGCCAGGCCCCGCGCTACGCCGCCGTGCGCGGCCAGACCGATGCCGAAGGCTTCTCCCGCGCGCTGCAAAAGGGCGGCTACGCCACCGATCCGGCCTATGCCGATAAGCTCACCCGCGTCATCAACGGCAACACCCTAAGGCAAGGCATGCTGGCCTCGGCACGCTGAAGCGCCGCGCGGGGCATTCGTAGGGTGTCAATGAGCGAAGCGAATTGCACCGAAGCTTGGAATGAAAAAATGGCGCATCTGGATGGATGCGCCATTTTTCATAGCTGAATTGTTGATGAAAACGGGGTTTCTGTAACTTCTGAGGGGTCGCCGTAGCGGCCAAGCCGCGAAGGGTTAGGTGGCGCTCGCCGCGTTCTGCTCGACAAGCCATTGTTGGGTCAAATACACGAAATCCGGATAGCTAACTTCGTCTGAGTCTAGTCCGGCGGCATCGCACAACTCAGGGAGCACTTCATAAAACTGTTCGAATGCCCGCTGGACACGAACATGTCCAGGAATGTCTGTGCGATTAGACTGCAGAAGTAGCCAAGTGCGGACAATGCGTGTAACGCGCTTGGCCGAACCTTGATGGGCCTGCAAATCTTGGCCTGCGATGTCTGACAGGCACTTCTGCGATGTGTAGGCATTATGCTCCATCACAAGGATTGGACGATTTGCATATTTATCGCCCGCAACCTTTTTGCAGCCTATAACGAGACCTAGCTCGAAAGGCATGTTAAACCTAGGTAGGTTATTTACTTTGTCTAGCTCGACTGCAGACAAGTCATGAATGCTGTAGTGAGACTCTTTGATAAGTCTGACGATCTTTTCGAGGCGAATGTCTCCAGCGTCGCCAGCTTCAAGTGCGCTTCTCGGGCGGAACCCACAAGCCAAAACGCAAAAGATAATGCAATGAAAGAGTTCCTTGTAGTCATCACTGAACGGGCAGTTAATGAAGACAGAGTCTTTCTGAGCGGATGAGATGCGAGCCATGGATGTTCCCTACTTGCTCTTCTTAGAAACCACCTTGTGGACAATCGCCGCGCTTTCTTTTTGCGTAAGGCTGCTCCCGGCTACTCGATAGGTTTTTACTGGAAATGGCGACTTCTTCTGGGATAAAACGCTAGCCGCCAAGGACTTGGCCGATTTGGGCGAAGTTGGGTTTGCCAATACCTTTGCTGCGGCTCTAGCTTCGCGTGTGGATGTCGTTTTCACAGTACTGCTCTGAGAAAGAGCACTGCCAGCCAAAGACTTCGTAGTTGAGCTTGATTTGCTGTTCTTTAGGACAGCTGAAGCCTTTTTTGCTATCGCGGAACCTGTTTTACCTGATCTCATGGGAGCACCTCTCGCTATTCGAAATATCGGGTTGCGTTTCCGGAACGATGCCGTATTTTCATACAGCATTAACAGAGTCGTGAAAAACCTCACTTCTCCGCTAGCGCCCCTGCGGGGTCGAAACCGGCAAGCCGCATAATCCGGCACGACGCGTAGGGCGTCAATGAGCAAGGCGAATTGCGCCGCATGAATCCTTGTTCAATGCCGACTGAATGTCGAATGATCGCCGCATCGGGAGTCTCGTGATGGGTAGGTTTTGGGAAAGCATTTACCTGTCGCGGGCGATTGAAGATTTTCCATGCGGCGCAATTCGCTGCGCTGCATTGACGCCCTACGTTTCTGAATGGCCTTGCCTGAAGAGCCGCGCCTGTCGGACCTGTGCAGGCAGGGGGGGCGTGCACAGGCAAGCGGGGCGCGGCTCTGCGGGCGACACGTAGGTGCGACTTCAGTCGCACGCCAGCGTTCCTTGTGCGACTGAAGTCGCACCTACGCCTACGGGTGAAGTCCCGTCTCGACGCGCAACCAGGGCCAGCGTGCAGCGTATGACGCGGCTTTGCGCTCGAACAAATCCCGGTAAGGCGTCAGCGGATTCATCGTCAATCGGCCAGCGTAGAGAAGCTCAAAGCCATGCGGGGCGTAAATCTCGCTTGGGCGGATGCCTACGCAGGTGGCGGGCATCAGGAAGCGATCGATGCCTTCACGCGCACTGAGCAGCGGGCTGCGCGGATGGCCGAAATGGCGCTCGTACCAGAGATGCACGCGTGCCTGATTGCAGGCCTCGACCTTGATATCCAGATCGGCGAAGACTTCTTCGATGCGCGCCTGAACCTTGCGCTCCGCCGCTTCGCTGGTGTCGAGCGGATCGAAATAAAAAAGGTCGTAGTCCTTGATGTCGGCTTCGGGCGCGCGGCCACTTTGCAGATTCCAGACCGTCTGGAACAGGCAGCCTGCCACGAGCCAGGCATCAGGGAGCGCCAGCGCAGGCCAGCGCTCAAGGATCGCAAGGTTGTGCCGGTTGCTCAGCACATCCTGGCGAAAGCGATCCTGCGCGGCAGCCAGAAAGCTCAATAAATCTCGCGTGTCTCAAGGAACTGGACGTTGGGGTGGCGCTCCTGCGCCATCTGCAGATTCACCCGGTTCGGAGCCAGATACACGTAATCGCCAGCGCCGTCCTGCGCCATGTTGGCGGGGGCGCGGTCGAGCAGGGCGCGGATGTCTTCGTCCTTGCCGCGCAGCCAGCGGGCGGTGGCCCAGGTGCAGCCTTCGAAGACGCATTCCACGCCGTATTCGTGTTCCAGGCGGTGGGCGACGACTTCGAACTGCAGCACGCCGACGGCGCCGAGGATCAGGTCGTTGGAAGCGAGCGGCTTGAACAGCTGGGTCTGGCCTTCTTCGGCGAGCTGTTGCAGGCCTTTCTGCAGCTGCTTCATCTTCATCGGATTCTTGATCTGCGCGCGGCGGAACAGGTCCGGGGCGAAGGAGGGAATGCCGGTGAATTTCAGGTCTTCGCCTTCGGTGAAGGTGTCACCCAGACGGATGGTTCCGTGGTTCGGGATGCCGATGATGTCACCTGAATAGGCTTCGTCGGTGGTATTGCGGTCCTGCGCCATGAAGGTGATGGCGTTGTTGATCGCCATGGTCTTGCCCTGCGAGACCTGCTTGATCTTCATGCCGCGCTCGAAACGGCCGGAGCACACGCGCAGGAAGGCGATGCGGTCGCGGTGTTTCGGGTCCATATTGGCCTGGATCTTGAAGACGAAGCCGGAGAACTTCGGCTCGTCCGGCGCGACTTCGCGGCTTTCGGCGGGGCGTGCCAGCGGGCGTGGCGACAGGTCAACAATCGCATCCAGCACCGATTGCACACCGAAATTATTCACGCCGGAACCGAAGAACACCGGCGTCTGTTTGCCCGCCAGATAGGCGGCCTGATCGAAGGTGTGCGAGGCGCCGCGCACCAGATCCACTTCGATGCGCAGCTCTGCGGCCTGATCGCCGATGACTTCGTCCAGACGCGGATTGTCGAGGCCCTGAATGACTTCCGAGGTGCCTTTGTCGGCGTGCGGATCGAAGAAGGAAATCTTGTCGGTGTACAGGTCATACACGCCGCGGAAACGCTTGCCCATGCCAATGGGCCAGGTCATTGGCGCGCACTGCATGCCCAGCACGGATTCGATTTCGTCGAGCAGTTCGATGGGCTCGCGGCCTTCGCGGTCGAGCTTGTTGATGAAGGTCAGGATCGGCGTGTCGCGCAGACGGCATACGCTGAGCAGCTTGATCGTCTGCGCTTCCACGCCATTCACCGAGTCGATCACCATGACGGCGGAATCCACGGCGGTCAGGGTGCGGTAGGTGTCTTCCGAGAAGTCTTCGTGGCCCGGCGTGTCGAGCAGATTGATGATGGCGTCGCGATACGGGAACTGCATCACCGAGGAGGTGACCGAAATGCCGCGCTGCTTTTCCAGTTCCATCCAGTCCGACGTGGCATGCCGCGAAGCTTTGCGTGCGCGCACTTCACCGGCAACCTGGATCGCGCCACCGAACCACAGCAGTTTTTCGGTCAGCGTGGTTTTACCCGCGTCAGGGTGGGAAATGATCGCAAAAGTGCGGCGGCGGGCGAGTTCGTGCTTCAGATCGGTCATGGTGTGCGGCTTCCGGAGAAGGCGCGGATTATACAGAGTGAGGCGCCCTGCGTTGAGGCAATGCGACAAGCCGCACGGGGCGGGCCTGTGTGGCTTGCCTGCCTGTAGAGGGGCGCGGGACGGACTTGTGCGGGCAATGTGTCTGAAGAGGCCCGTCCGGAGCGGCTTTCCGGGCGGGTGTCAGAGACAGCTTCAGCCCATGAATCCCAGACTCGGCGAGAAGTTACCGAGGTTTGGCGCGATCAGCGGATAGTCGCCCGCGGACACGCCGAACCAGGCGCCCAGCGTGGCGGCGAGCTGGTCGATGGGCGTGGTCGGAATCAGCCGCCCGGAGCCGGAATCCTGCGGGTTGGCGGCGGTGGTTGTGTGCAGACGGGTGAGCGGCATCGTGCCGTAGATGTCGCCGCCCTTCACCGCGCCGCCAACCACGACGTGATGTGCGCCCCAGCCGTGGTCCGAGCCATCACCGTTGGAGGTCAGGGTGCGGCCGAAATCCGAGGCGGTGAATAGCGTCACATTGTTCTGCACGCCCAGGCTGGCCGTGGCCTTGTAGAAGTAGTCGATAGCGCGCGCCACCGTGCCGTGCAAGCCGATGCGCCCTGCGCTGGCGTCATCCTGCAGGGTGGTGATCTGGTTGTCGTGTGTATCGAAACCGCCGATGCTGACAAAGAACACCTGGCGCCGGGTGCCGGTGCTGCCGCGTGCGGCAATCAGCCGGGCGACGACTTGCAGCTGCTGCGCCAGGCCGCTGCCGGCAATCTCGGCGGGCAGGGCGATACCAGCGCTCGTGGTCGGTACGCCATCCAGCGCGGTGGTGACAATCTCGGCCGCGCCGATGGAGCGTTTGACGACATCGGCATGATCCAGTTCGAGCAGCGAGGTGCTGGTGTTGCCCGAGTCGGTGATGATTTGTTGCAGGGCGTCGATGGCTGCCGGCCCCGCCGAGGACGGAATGCCGAAGGGACGCGTGCCCAGCGCGGAGACCTTGGTGGCGCCACGCGTGCTGATCTGATACTGGCGGATGCTGTTGCCGGTCAGGAAGACGGCATTGCCCGCGGCAGAAATGGCGGTGAATACACTGCTGCTGTTCTGACTGGCGAGCAGATCGCCCATGCGCCCGCCCCAGCCCTGCTTGACGCCTTCCGAGGCGTAGGCCTGCCAGACTGATTGCTGATCGTTGTGCGAAAACAGCTTGGGTGGCAGCGGCACGCTGGCGGCGCGGTACTGGTCGCGATTGGTCGGCGTGACCAGCGGGCCGATGTTGCCGAGCACCGCCAGATGCTTGTCCTGATACAGCCCGTGCAAGGCGGCCATGCTGGGGCAGAAGGCGAATTCGCTGCCATTGGCTTGTGCGGTCAGTGGCGAAAAGCGGGTGGCCGTCAGCGCATCGCGCGTATAGGCCAGCCCGCCGGCACTTTGCAGGCCGCCACGGGCGGCGGCGTAATCGGTGTGGGCGGCCAGATCGTAGGGCATGAGCATGTTGAAATGATCGTTGCCGCCGAACATGAACAGGCACACGATGGCGCGGTAATCGTTGGCGACCTGCGCGCTGGCGGCACCGATGCCGGCCAGGTTGAGGGCCAGTGGCGCGGCGCTGCCCAGTGTGGACAGCGCCGCCATGCGCTTGAGGAATTCGCGACGGGCGAGCGGGGATGATTGATTCACGGTGTTCCTCTCACTTCTGCACGAGGTATTCAGGCGCGGCCATGGCCAGAAATACGGCCAGATAGACGCGTTGGCGGCGCGCCGTGTCGGCGGCCGTAGCATTGGTGCTGGAGATCGGGACCGCATCGATTGCGGCCTTGATCGCGGTGCGCGTCGAGGCTTTCATGCCCCCTGCCATCAGCATCAGGTTGACGCGGTCGAGCAGCTGATCGGCACTGGCGGCCAGCGCCAGTTCCTTCTCGTAGGCCGCGATCACATCGCGCACGCCGTTGGTCGAAGTGCCGACGCCGTATTGCACGGTGCTCTGCATGAAGTTCAGATAGCCGGCGACGGTGGTTTCATGCGTGATCTGCATCTCCGGCGCGACCAGGCTGGCCGTGGCCAGACGCGTGCCGGCCGGGATGTAACCGGGGCGGTAGAAATTGAAGACCGAGGGCGAGCGCATCGGCGTTTGCCCCAGCGAACTGCTCGCGCTGTCCGTGTTGCCGACCCGGTAAGAGCCCGACTGCGATGTCGCGCCGAAAGCGCGGGCCCAGTTGGCCAGACGCAGCACGGGTTCGCGCAGTTTGCCGCTGCCCGTGCCGGGGCTGGCCGGGCGGGCCTCGGCGTCGAGCAGGATCGCCGCCACCAGTGCCTTCATATCGCCCCGTTTTCCGCTGCCGAATCCATATGCAGTGCCGCTGCTGAAGGCGCTGGCAACGCGGGTGACATAGGCGGGTGAGGGATTGCTGGTGACCAGACGCTGGATCATCTGCTTGCTGATGAAAGGTGGCAGATTCGGGTGACTGAACAGGGTGTCCAGCGCGGTTTTCAGATCGGCGCCCATGCTCGCTTTGTCGGCCGAGCCTTGTGCCGCAATCATTGCCGTGAGGAATTTCTTTTCGGCAACGGAATGATATTTCGCGTATCCCTGCATCGGGATCACGCGGCTGTTGGCCGCGCGCACCGAGCTGGAATCAAAAAAGCGCGAATCGCTGGTATCCGGCCCGCCCCAGCTGTAGCCCGTAAAGACCCGCGCGAGTCCCGAGACATCGTCATTGGTATAGGTTTCCAGCGGCTTGCCGCCGCTGCTCTTGACCGAGCCATCCGCGTTGAGTTCGTACAGGCCGATGGAGAACAGCTGCATGACTTCGCGTGCATAGTTCTCGTCCGGTACGCGGCCCTTGCCATCTTCCTTCTGGTTGCGCAGGTGCGAGAGATATACGCCCATGGCCGGGTGCAGCGAAACTTCCTCCATCAGATCGCGGTAATTGCCGAAGGCGTGTTTGCCCAGCACGTCGTAGTAAGCCGCCACGCCTGCCACGTTATCGCTCAGGCTGCCATCGAAAGACACGACGAGGATCTGCGACAGGGCGAAGGCCACGCGCTGGCGCAACTGGTCGTTGCGGCTCAATGCCTGGCCCCACCAGCTTTGCAGGAAATGCGTGTGATTGAGCGTTTTGCCGACCGCAGCCAGGGCGGCCGCCTCCTGATTCACGCAGGCCAGGTGCAGTTGCTGTGGCAAAGCGAATTGGGCGCTCAGCCAGCTCTCGTAGGAGCCCGCGGTCAGCGCCTGGAGCGAGGCCTCGCTGGCGCCAAAACTGGCTTGCGCCAGAAAACGCACGGCGGCTGCGTTGGTCGGATGGGTGCCCGTGGTGGTGATGACGGGTTCGCTGCCGGTCGCGTAACTGCAACCCTGCACAGTGGTGCTGCCTTCGCCGCCGCTTCCACCGCCTCCGCCGCCACAAGCAGCCAGGGCCAGCAGGCTCAGGGTCAGCAAGCCCAGTCCGTAAATTCTTGTTTTCATGATTGCTCTCTGTTCGGGTACAGCGAGCTGGCAGTTTATAAATTTGATAAAAATGTGAAATATTTCACAGATTGATGGAGTGTTTGGGTCGATGGCCGGGGAAGTTTCGCAGAGCACAAAAACCACTTAAAAATCATGGTTTTGTACCCGGATTTTGTGGAAAAACGGAGTGATGCTTGAAGAGCCTCATCTGCTAAGCCTCTTCGAGAATAGGTCTGTCTGAAGAAGTCCGCTGGTAGCGGCTCTTCGGGGTGGCGATAAAACTTCTTTCATAAGCCGCTTGGTCGGGTCGTGGCGCCCGGCTTTTGGCGTTAAACGGTATAGTTTCGCCCCATGAACTCAGCCTCTCTCAAAATCGCCGTCGCCCAGCTCAACAGCAGCGTGGGTGACCTTGCCGGGAACGCCGGCAAAATTCGTCTGGCCGCGGCAGACGCGCGCAGCGCCGGTGCTCATCTGATGATTACGCCGGAGCTCGCCTTGTGTGGCTATCCGCCGGAAGACCTGCTGCTGCGCGCGGACTTCTTCCGCGCCTGCGAAAATGAACTGCAGGCGTTAGCCGAGAGTTGCCTCGGCATCGATGTACTGGTTGGCCATCCGCTGGCAGAGGCCGATTTGCGTTACAACGCGGCGTCCTTGCTGCGCGACGGCAAGGTGTTTGCCACCTACCGCAAGCTGCGCCTGCCCAATTACGAAGTGTTCGACGAAGTGCGCTATTTCGCTTCCGGCGAAGAGGCTTGCGTGGTCGATGTGCAGGGCGTGGCAGTGGGTATCAATATCTGCGCCGACGTGTGGGAGTCGGGTACCGCAGAGGGCGCACGTGCTGCCGGGGCTGAAGTCCTGCTGGTACTCAACGCCTCACCCTTCCATATGGACAAGCACGATCTGCGTCTGGATGTGCTGCGCGAGCGGGTGCGGGACACCGGCATGGGCATGCTGTACTGTAATCTGGTCGGCGGGCAGGACGAGCTGGTTTTTGATGGTGGCTCATTCGCCCTGGATGCGGATGGCGTTTTGAGTTATCAGGCGCCGGCCTTTGAAGAACGGGTGGATATTGTCGAGTACGCCGACGGGCATTTCCAGAGTGCTGTGAAGGTCGCGCGTGGCAGTGTCGAGGCGGAAGTTTACGCAGCGTTGACCTTGGGTGTGCGCGATTACATCGGCAAGAACGGCTTCCCCGCCGCGCTGCTGGGTCTCTCTGGCGGTGTGGATTCGGCCCTGACCCTGGCGATTGCCGTGGATGCTCTGGGCGCCGACAAGGTGCGAGCGGTGATGATGCCTTCGCCTTACACAGCGCAGATGAGTCTGGATGATTCACGCGAAATGGTGCGCCTGCTCGGCGTGCGTTACGACGAATTGGCGATCCAGCCGGCGATGCAGATTTTCGAAGCCATGCTGACGCCGCTGTTTGAAGGCCGCGCGGCTGACACCACTGAGGAGAACCTGCAGGCCCGTATCCGCGGTATGAGCTTGATGGCGCTGTCCAACAAGTTTGGCAGTATCGTCCTGACCACTGGCAACAAGAGCGAAATGGCGGTCGGCTACGCCACGCTGTACGGCGACATGGCCGGCGGCTTCGCGGTGATCAAGGACATCCTCAAGACTTTCGTCTATCGCCTGTGTGTCTATCGCAACGGCATTTCGTACATCATTCCGGAAAACATCCTGACGCGCGCGCCCTCGGCTGAACTCAAACCGGACCAGAAGGATCAGGATTCGCTGCCGCCCTACGAGGTGCTGGATGCGATCATCGAAGCCTACATGGAGCGCAACGAGAGTCCGCGCGAAATCATCGCGCGTGGCTACACCGAGTACGACGTGCGTCGCGTGGTCGGCATGATCAAGCGCAATGAGTACAAGCGGCGTCAGTCGCCGATTGGCATTCGCGTTACCCAGCGCGGTTTTGGCAAGGATTGGCGCCAGCCGATTACCAATCGCTACGCCGATGAATACTGATTTGGCTATACTCCCTGACTACACCACAAACACCGGAGAATCCCCGTGAAGAAGATCGAGGCAATCATCAAGCCGTTCAAGCTCGACGAAGTCCGTGAAGCCCTGTCGGAAGTCGGCATCACTGGCCTGACCGTCACCGAAGTCAAAGGTTTCGGCCGCCAGAAGGGTCATACAGAGTTGTATCGTGGCGCTGAATACGTTGTCGATTTTCTCCCCAAGATCAAGGTGGAAGTTGTCGTCAGCGACAGCATCGTTGACCAGACCGTCGAAGCCATCATCAAGGCCGCCCACACCGGCAAGATCGGCGACGGCAAGATTTTCGTCTCCTCGGTCGAGCAGGTCGTGCGCATTCGTACCGGCGAGACCAACGAACAGGCGATCTGATTTTCCGCCGATTTATGTCAACAAAGCCCCGCGTGCGGGGCTTTGTTGTTTGCAGAACCTGAATGTTGAACTGTCGGAGCCCTGCCATGAGCCACCTGTTTTCGCCCCTGAGTCTGCGTGAAATCACGCTGCCCAACCGCATCGCGATTCCGCCGATGTGTACCTACTCGGCTGAAAACGGAATGGCCACCGACTGGCACCTGGCACATCTGGGCAGTCGGGCCTCCGGTGGCGCCGGTCTGATCATCGCCGAGGCTACGGCGGTGACGCCGATTGGCCGCATCAGTCCGCGCGATCTGGGTTTGTGGGACGACGCGCAGATTGATCCGATTGCCCGCGCTACCCGTTTCATTCACCAGCAAGGCGCGATCGCCGGCGTGCAACTGGCCCATGCCGGGCGCAAGGGCGGCAGCTGGGTGCCGGGCTCTGGCGTCGGCACGATGCCGGTCGAGCAGGGCGGCTGGCAACTCGTGGCGCCGTCGGCACTGGCCTTTGGTGACGGCTATGCCACGCCTCTGGCGCTGGATGAAACCGGCATCCAGCAAATCATCGCCGATTTTTCGGCGGCTGCGCAACGCGCCCTGGCGGCAGGCTATCGTGTCGTCGAGGTGCATGCCGCACACGGCTATCTGCTGCATCAGTTTCTGTCGCCGCTGGCCAATCGGCGCAGCGATGAATACGGCGGCAGCTTCGAGAATCGGACGCGTCTGACGCGTGAAGTGGTTGCCGCCGTGCGCGCAGTGTGGCCGGAACGTCTGCCCTTGTTCGTGCGCCTGTCGGCAACCGATTGGGCCGAAGGTGGCTGGAGTGTCGAGGAGACCGTGGCGCTGTCGCGCATCCTGCGTGATGAAGGCGTCGATCTGATTGACACCTCTTCCGGCGGGATGCTGCCCGTAGCCAACATGCCCCTAGGCCCGGGCTATCAGACTGAGTTTGCCGAACGCGTGCGCCGCGAAGCGGGCATTCCGACGGCGGCGGTCGGCCTGATTACAGCTGCGGCACAGGCCGATCACATCATCCGCACGCGTCAGGCCGATCTGGTGCTGATCGGCCGCGAAGCCCTGCGCGATCCTTATTGGCCCGTGCACGCCGCGCAGGCTTTGGGGCTGGCCGCGAGCTGGCCGCAGCAATATCTGCGCGCTGCGCCGGCGGGATCGACGTGTCGGGCGTCAGCTTGATTCAAGTGGGTAAGGGTCTGATTTTGCGTTGCCTTCAGAATCCCTGAGCGCCGCTGTAGCGTACCAGCGCCATTGTCATGGCGAAGAAAAAGCCGTAGGCGAAGCGATCCATGCGCAGCAAGGTCTGGCCACGCTTGGCGCGCCAGGCGCCGAGGGCGGCCATGGACAGGCCGGCGAGAGCGGGTGAGATCAGCAGATTGGCAAGCTGCGCGTCCGGCGAGGTGATGAATAGTGTCGGGAACAACCACAGACTGAGACCACCGGCGAGGGCGCCGAGCAGACCGTAGCCAATGAATGCGACGGCCGGGTGGGGCTTGCGCCGGAAGGGTTCGCGCAGACTGTGCAGACCGAATTCAGCGAGGATTTCGAGCAGGATCTGCAGCAGAAACTCGCCGATAAACCCAAAGATCAGTTCGAAGAGAAATTCCATGCGGGACGGTGTCCGGTGAGTATTGGCAGAATGGCCTGCATTCTTGCGCCTGTTCGGCTTCGTGAAAGCGCCGACACATCAGTCCGGGCTTTCGCTTGGTGTTTCGATTCAGCTGATCTGCGTTGAGGTTTGGGCGCGACGGGCAAGGCGCCAGTGGAAACCGAAGATCCCGATATCGATCAGGATGATGATCAGGGCGTCGATCAAGGTTTGCAGGCCCTCACGTTTTTCCGTGTCGAGGACGCGGGCGTAGGAGGCTTCCCGCTCGGCAGTCAGTACCGCCGGGTCCGGCGTGGATGCGGGTTTTTCGGGGTCCCAGCGGTGGATGAAGCTGTCGTTATAGGCGCTGTTCGATTGGTGCTTGAAGTAGGTGTCTGAAGTGATCGTAAAGTCGGGTTTGAGCAGACGGACCGTGTTTTTCAGAGCGATGCCCATGCTGGCTGCAAAGCAGACGAGGGTGACGAAGCAAACCGCCAGGGCGTAAATTTCAAGAACTGATTTTTTCAAATGAAGGACTCCGGTGCGTTCAGGAGCATTTTGTTGTGAATTCCCTGCGCGTCGATCAGGGGGCCGGCGCTTACTTCAACAAATTGTCCAGATCCTTGTTGAGCTGCTTCATGTAGTCGCGCTCGGCCTTGTCACCGGATTCGCCAGCCGGCTTGATGGGCTTGGCGGGTTTTGGCTCGACAGGCTTGGTGACGGGTTTCTTCGCGGGCTGCGGAATAGGCTCAAGTCGGGCGGGCTCGGGCTGCGGTTTGACAGGCTCGATTTTGGCGGGCAAGGCTTCGACGGCTTGGCTGGCGGCGGCGCTTGCCGGGGATTCGGCTGGGGCCGGGGCGCTGATCGGCGCCATGATGACGGGCGGCGGCGGGGCTATGGGCGACTGGATCACCGGCGGGCTGATCTGTGGCGCCGAGCTAGCGGCTTGCGGGGCGCTGGCGTTTTGTTGCTGGGTGACATACCAGCCGGCACCACCAGCCGCGGCGAGGGCGAGGACGCCCAGACCGATGAACAGTGGAGCCTTGCTGCTGGCGGCTTTGGGCGTGCGTTGTTCGTCGGGATCGATGGCGGGCACGCGGCGCGGGGCGGGTTTTTCGACAGGCGGCCTGGAGACCGGCGTAGGGCGGGCTTGCGCAGCCTGGGGTGCTGCTGAGGCAGGCGCAGCGGGGCTCTTCGGTTGCTCCAGCTCGAAAGCCAGGTCCGGTGCGGCTGTCGGGGCTGCTGTTGGTGAAGTGGCCTCCGGTGCGGTCGGGCGCAGGTTGATGCCGATCAGATCGCGCATCTCGGCCATGGTCTGCGGGCGGTGCTCGGGCTTGACGGCCAGACAGTGGTCGAGGCCGCGCAGGAAGGTGTTGCTGTAGCGGCCGGCGGCGATTTCGGCGAGGGGCTCATAGCTGTCCTGCACGATGCGGCTGACGGAAGGTGGCGGCAGTTTCTTGGCGATGCTGAAATAGCAGACGGCGGCGAGCGCATAGATGTCGGTCCACGCGCCTTGCTTCATGCCGGGCATTTCGGCGTATTGCTCGATGGGCGCGTAGCCGGGCTTGAGGATGACAGTGAGGGCCTGGGTCATGTCGCTGATGACACGCCGGGCGGCACCGAAATCGAGCAGCACGGGGCGGCCGTCACGCAGCAGCATGATGTTGTCGGGCGCGATGTCGCGGTGGAAGCAGTTCTGCTCGTGAATGATGCCCAGCGCCTCGGTGATCGGGTCGAGGATCTTCTTGAGCCAGGCTTCGTCGGGCGGGCTGGTGCGCTCGCGCAGGTTGTCACGCAGGGTTTGCCCGTCGTAGTAGGGCATGGCCATGTATGCGGTGCTGTTGGCTTCCCAGAAGCGATACACCTTGACCAGTGCGGCGTGATCGAACTGGGCGAGGAGGCGGGCTTCATTCACGAAGCTGCGCCGGCCGATCTCGAAGGTTTCCTGATGGCGTTCGCTGCGCACGATCACGGAGGCATCGTCGCCGCGCGCGGCCAGCGAGGAGGGCATGTATTCCTTTAGCGCGACCTTGCGTTCCAACGAGTGATCCTGCGCCAGATAGACGATGCCGAAACCGCCTTCACCGACCAGCCCGATGATTTCGAACTCGCCCATGCGCGTGCCGATGGGCAGCGCGTTATGCACGCCGCCAGCCTTGGAAGCGGGGTTGGTGCTGCCTTGGGCTGCGCCGCCAAGTACGACGGTGTTGTTGTCCTTCGGGGTGTCAGTCACGGTGTTGAGTCCAGGGCGGGCTTCAATAATTTCTCTAGGCGGGAGTGTATGCCAGCATGCGTGTAAACACATCGGGGCGGGGCATGCCCTGACAGACAAAGCCGGCTTGCTGGCCCTCGGCGTTGCAGGCAAGCCACAGCGAGTGCCCGGCCAGCAGGCCCGCCAGCAGGTCGTTTGCAGCCAGCACGGCTTGTGAGCCAAGCTGGGAGCCGATCTCCAGCGGGGCGAAGATGACAGGCCCGTTCGACGGGGCCGGCAGGGCGATAGCGTGCAGGGCGCTGTCGAAGGCTTCGACTTCGCTGGCGCTCAGGCCCGCGTGGGCGGCGGATTCCAGATCGGCAAACCATTCGTCGAGGCGACTGGCGCTGGCATAAGGCGCGGCTATGGTCAGCGGAAAATAGCGCCCGACCCGATCCACCGAGGGCACCAGGATGCCGGCCCAGGGCTCGGGCGTGAGGCAGTCGGCGGCCAGTACGAAGCGCCAGATGTCGCTGGTCAGAAAAGTGTCCAGCCAGGCTTCGCCCAGCTCGGCGCGGCTGGCCGCCACGCCTTGTTGCAGCCAGGCGTCCCAGGGCTGGATGAAGCTCTGCGACAAGCGCCGGCTGGCGAAATCACCGAGGAAAGGAAGTTTGCCGTACCAGCCAGGGGCGCTCATGCGGGCCTCCGGTGGGCGTTGAGCTGGGCGTGACAGCGTAGGTGCGACTTCAGTCGCACACCACGCGCGGCAGGCCGACTGAAGCCTGTCCTGAGTTCCGTCGAAGGGTCGGCTCTACAAAAAAGGAGGGCAGGCTTTTGTGCGAAATTTGTCTCCATGCTTACAGCCCGGCCGGGCAACGGAACTCTGCCAGTTCGCGCAGGCGGAAGGGGTTCTGTACGCTGCTGGTGGTGACGTCAAACACGGCGGTGCGGCCATCCACGTTGAAGGTGACGCGGAATTTTTCAGGCGCTGAGCCGGGCTCGATGTTGGCCTTGTCGAAGATGCGGAACAGTGCCCAGGGCCCTTCAATAGTGACGCCAGAGGCGCCGCTGGGGCCAGGTGGCGTGATCTGCACGCGGGCCGACAGGCCGCCGCGCTGGCCTGGCCATTGCACGCTCTGCAATTGCTGCGGGCCATGGCTGTATTTGATGAGCTGACCGTCCACGTCCAGTGTGAAGCTGGTGATCGCCGGGTCCATTTCCACCGGTTTGAAGTCCAGACGCAGGGCAGCGCCGCTGCGGAAGAACACGTCACGGATGGTCGCGGCGCGCTGGAACTGGGCCAGATTGCCCGGATCGCCCAAGGATTGTTCCTGCACGCGCTTGAAGGACCAGGGCTTGGTGGAAGTGTCGACAAACTGGGCCAGATTGCGGTTGAAGAAATCCTCGATCTTGCCGTTCGTGCCGAACAGTGCAGCGAAGTCGTCGCGGGTGACATCACGGTTACTGCTGCGCACGAAGGGATAGCGCCCTTCGATGGCCTGGCTGCAGAACTGGCCGATCTGCGCGTTCACATCAGCGGAGAGCGTTTGGCGCAGATTCGACAGGGCCTGGCCAGTGCCGGCCGCGGTGAGCTGCTGCAGCAGGCCGCGCATCGGTTCGGGCATGCGTGCGCTTTCGGCCTTGGCGCGGTTTGGCACATCGGATTGCGGCATCGCCACCTTGTCGCGCTGGGCGGTTTCCACGGCCGAGAGGAAGGCGTACACATCGCCGAGCAGCTGGATCGCCGAGTTGAGCGGAGCGCTCTTGTCGTCCGGAGCGCCGACATTGGCACGCAGCGTGGCGAAGTGATCATCCACGATGCTTTCGATGGAGGCGCCGGGGGCCGCATCGCGTGGGGCGGCGGCATTGCCGAAAAGCATCTTGCCGAGCTGCGATTTGGTCTCCGAGATTGCTTCCTGTGCCTTGCCGACGACCGCCACATTGCTGGTTTTATTCAATGTGGTTTCGCGCGACAGCGCCCGCATCAGGCGTGCCATCGGTGAATCTGGCGCCGACAGGACGCGGGCGATCTGGATGTTCTGCTGCAGGTTGGCGGCCTTGGCGACGCTGATGTCGTCGATGAAGGCGTCCCAGATGCGCACGTATTCATTCAGATACAGGCGCCGCACTTCCTGACCGATCTTGACGCTGTCATCGAGTCGACGTTGGCCTTCGCTGATTCCCAGCACCCAGGGCTCCTCGTCAATCAGGCGCTTGGTCTGGCTGGCGACATTCTTGTCGAAGGCCTTGTGATAGCCATCAAAGGTGAACAGGCCGGGCACGCCAACGCTCAGCGCCTTGCCGCTCTTGCGGGCATACACGGTGACGGCAGTTGGGCCGACGGCTTTTTCGATGGTGAAGGGGGCGACATCCTCACCCACGCCCTGACGTTTCAGGCGGCTGAAGATGCGGTCGGGCAGCGGATAGCGCAGCAACTGGTTGCGCACATTGGCGACCAGATCCTTGTTCTGCGGAATCGGTGCGATCACCGGGCCGTCGGCAAACAGGGCGGCCAGATGGCGCGCCAGTGCAGCGCGTTGCTCGGGGCTGGCATTGCCGGGCAGATTCTGATCCCAGTCGAAACCGATCCAGGCTTGCAGCGCTTCGGCATCGAAATGCTCGGCGTCGAAGAGCATCAGGTAGGCCTTGAGGGCTTCGTAGCTCAACTCCAGATTATTGGCGTCCACACTGCGCAACTGGCTTTCGATGCGATTGGCGATGCGCGGGTAGAGCACATCGCGCAGCAGGCTGCGATAGGCCTGATCAGCCGCCGCATCGAGCTTGTCGCCTTGGAACAGGCCGAAACGCAGGCCCATCGGCACGCCGTCGGCGGTCGTTGGGGTTTTTGCCACGCCCTGCACGGTGTCGATCACCGGCAGGATGCCGATCAGATCGTCCGGACTGGCCATGCGCGCATCATTGACGATTGGCTGTGCGGCCTGCACCTGCGCGGCGACTTCATTGATGTAGCTGCGGTTGCGCAGGGTGCTGACGCCCCAGCCGACGAGCAGGAGCAAAGAGAGCATGGCCATGCCGCCCATCACGGCGAAGCGCGCGAGGCTGCGGCGATGTTCCCATTTCAGGTTGGCGCCACCGATGCGTTGTTCGGCGAAGACCACATCGCGCAACAGGCGGGTGATGAAGAAGCTTTTGCCTGCACCACTGGCTGGTGGCACGATGCGCCGCTCCAGACCGAAGGCTCCGCCCAGACTGCTCATCACGCGATCAATTGGCGATCCTTCCTGGGTGCCGCTGGTGAGATATACACCGCGCACCATCAGCGGATGTTCGAAGCCGGAAGGGGCGAAAACCTTCTCGGCAAAGCTGGCCAGCAGACGCGTGGCAATGGCGAATTGTTGATCGAAGGCCGCGATGGCGCCGCGCCGGGTGAGGTCGGTTTCCTGTTGCAGACGGCCGATCAGCAAGCCTTCGATGCGCTGGCGCAGGGCATACAGTTTGGCGGCGATGTCGCTCATCGCGTCTTCGCTGCTCTGGTTCAGCGGGAAGGTGACGCCCCAGACCTGGTCGCGCGCTTCCTTGCCCAGATCGGCAAAGTATTCGTTGAAGCCGGCGATCAGATCTGACTTGGTGACCAGCAAATAGATCGGCAGGCGCACGTTCAGGTCGCTATACAGTTCCTGTACGCGGGCACGTAGCACATCGGCATGGCGCTGGGCCTGATCTTCATTCATCGCTAGCAGATCGCCCATGCTGACGGTGAGCAGTACGCCATTCAGGGGCTGACGCGGGCGGTGCTTGCGCAACAGGGCAACGAAGCCCTGCCAGGCTTCGCGGTCCACGCTCTGGTTGGAATCCTGCGTGGTGTAGCGCCCGGCCGTGTCGATCAGCACCGCGTCATCGGTGAACCACCAGTCGCAGTTACGCGTACCGCCAACGCCCTTGAGCTGTTGCGCCCCGAGTTTTTCGGCGAGCGGAAAGCGCAGGCCGGAATTGACCAGCGCGGTGGTCTTGCCCGAACCCGGCGCGCCGATGAAAACGTACCAGGGCAGTTCGTACAGATGGCGGGTGGAGCCCAGCGAGAGAAAGCGCGACAGGCCGCCTTTCTTGGCTGCTGCTGCAGCCTGGCTCTGCTTGAGCACGCGCATGGCTTCCTGGAAGCGCTCATGCAGGATCGCCGCTTCGCTGGCGGTCTGGGTATGACCAGCCATGCCCTTGGGCTCGCTGGATTTGCTCAGGCCGTCGAGCAGTTGGGTGTTGTTGCGCCTGGCGCGCCAGCGGCTCCAGGCGAAGCGGCCGATGAAGAACAGCAGCATCAGCGCGATCAGGGTGAGGCGCACCCAGGGCGGATCGAAGGGCTCGTGATTGGCAAAGGCAATCAGCGGCAATACGAACCAGATGACGGCGACCAGGGCGAGGATGCCGAGGATGATGAAGACAGTCTTGAGGATGGATTTCATCGCGGGCTCTCCGGATCAGTTGGTGCCAGCGGCAGGGAAGACAATGATTTCCACGCGGCGATTCAGTGCGCGGTGCGCGGGCGTGTCATTGGGTACGACCGGCTCGCTGTCAGCAGCGCCCTCGGCCCGGATCTTCTGGCGGCTGCCCAGTTGCGTGGCCAATGCACTGGCGACGGCCTCGGCACGGGCCTGCGACAGATGGAAATTCGACGGGAAGCGCGCGCTACGGATCGGCACGTTGTCGGAGTGGCCGCGCACCAGAATCGAACCATTGACCTTGCCCGCGGCGGCACCAATGCGCGTCAGCAGTTCGGCAAAGCTGTCGGACAGGGTGGCACTGCCGGCGCCGAACAGGCCATCGCCGTGCACCAGCACGATGCTGCGGTCGGACAGGTCACGCACCTCGAGGCGGCCCTGACGGATTTCCTCGGGCAGATAGGTCTGCAGACGCGGCGGCACCTTGGGCGCGAACTTCGGCGGCGGTGGTGGCGGCACCTTGAGGCCGAGGATGGTCGAGAAAGTCGGATCGGACTGACGATTCAGCAGCCACGACGCGGTCATGTACGCGGCAAACAGGATCAGCGCGGCAATCGCGCCCAGCGCCCACAGCGGCACGCTGTCGCGCAGCGGCTTGGTGGCGCGGGCAGTGGTCTGCCATTCGGGGGAGAGTTCGCGCGGTGCGTCACCGCGCTCGCGTTGCAGCACCTGCGCGAGGCGCTCGCGCACGGCGTCGAGTTGGGCCTTGCCGTTTTGCAGCACGCGGAAACGGCCTTCGAAACCGAGGGACAGGATGATGTAGAACAGCTCCAGCAGATTGCGGTGCTGGGCCGGTTGTTCCGCCAGCTTGCCGAGCAGCTGGAAGGCTTTTTCGCCGCCCCAGGCTTCGTTGTGGAATTGCACCAGCAGGCTGCGCTGGGCCCAGATCTTCTCGCCCCAGGGCGTGTTGGCGGCGGTCTCGTCGAGGAAGCTGCACAGCGCATAGCGCGCGCCGATGACATGCTCGTTGAGCATGCCGGCTTCGCGGGCGCGTTGCTCGAAGGTCTGGATGGCGCGCGCCAGTGTCTCACGCAGGCCAGCCGGATCGGGGTGATGGGCCGCGCGCAGTTGTGGTGCCAGATTCAGTAACGGCGCGGCGGCAGCGACCAGTGGATTCAGACCGGCATTCCAGTCCAGCGCGGCCAGATCGATGCGTTCGAAACTGTCGTTCGAGCGCGGAGCGGCTGGCTGGGCAGCGGCTTGGCCACCCTGCGGCACGGCGCGGGCACCGGGCGTGGGGATGACGAAATTCTGTTGGCGTGTGGCGAATGGATCGTTATCGGTCATGGCTGTAACACCCTGCAAGGTGAGTGGCTCGCCTCGCGGCATGCCGGTCATTGTTGTGTGCTGCTGCGTTACTGTGGCCGCGAATTGTGCGGTATTTCCAATTCTTGCCTGCCTGCAGAGCCTCACCGGGCGGACTTCTTCAGGCTGCCTGTCCTGTCAATCAGGATGGGCGTGGGTCTTGTTGATGCCTGCTTGTAGATGTCCGTCCAGTGCGGCTCTTCAGGCTGGTGTTCTTAAGCCTTGATCGCCCACAGCGATACTTCCAGCCCCGGGAAATCGCCCGAGACATACATGCCCAGACCGCCCGAGGCATCGAGCTGCTTCCACAGATCGCCCGTGGTTTCCAGTTCGAAATAGCTGAAGCCGGCGTGGAAGGGAATCTGACGGGGGGCGACGGGCAGCGGGCGCAGGGCGATGCCGGGTAGCTGCAGATTGACGAGTTCGCGGATCTTTTCGACCGGGCCGAGCTTGGCCTGGGTCGGGAAGCGGCTGCGTACCGCCTCGCTGGGCATCTGCGCATTGACGGCAAGGACGAAGCCGGCCTGACGCAGCAGGCCGCGATCGGCGATGTTGCCGACATAGCGACCTTGCTGATGGTCGACGAGTTCGATCTGCACGGCATTCTGTTCGAGGATGGCGGAAAGGCCGCGACGGATTTCGCGCATCAGCGCGTCGAAGCTCAGTTGCAGGTTGTCGTGCTGATAGGGCGGTAGTTCGGCCGGCCGGCGTTTGTCGCCGACCAGAGTGGCTAGCTCGCCCATCAGCGTGAGCATCTGGGCATAGAGGCGTTCGGGGTGCAGCGGGTTGAGGCCGGACAGATGTTCGAAGACGGGCTGCTGGCGATTGACCGTGAGCAGGAACAGGAAGTCGGCGATTTCGGAGACGCCGCCATGTCCGGCCTGGGTCATGCGCCCGGCCAGGGCCTCGCCGCGCTGGCGCAGCAGGCCGAGGATTTCGCGCAAAACGGTGGTGAGCTGTTTGTCGGCAGCGCAGGCCAGGGTCGGCGGGATGTAGCCGCGGTCGACGAGGAGGGAATTATCGGGTTTGCGTTCGGTGATGCGGATCACGCCGATCTTGACGTAGGCATCCGAGAGTTTCGATTCCAGTTCCAGCACAAGACGTGGCTGGCCGGTCTGCAGGGCTTCGCTGGCGGCACTCTGGCAGGTGGCGTCGGGCAGATTGTCTTCGCCGATGGCATAGCGGGCGAGCGGATCAGTGCCGCTGGCGTCGTTGACTTCGGTGGCAAACGGTCGGCGTAGTGGCAGGGACAGACAGACCAGCGCATCGCGTGAATCGGCCGGAAAATCGAAGGCGGCCGGCGCGCCATGCGCGGCGGGGAATTCGAAGGGTGTGCCATCGGGCAGGATGCCCGCTGCGCCCTTGATGGCGATCTTGCCGATCATCAGCGCGGTTTCATCGAGTTCCAGCGTGCTGAAGCCATATTGATGGGGTGCGAGACTGCGGGTGCGGGCTTCAAGCTGCCATTCGGCATGCCGATCCTGCTGTTGAAAATGCTGCGGCCGCAGAAACAGGCCTTCGGACCAGACGACTTTACTGAACCATGACATAGGGGTTTCCGTTCAAGATTTCATTGCAATTCAGAATGGCCGGAATTTGGGAATCGTCGGCGTGGACGGTGCTGACGGCGTGGTCGGCATGCTTGGCGCTTCCGGCACCTTCAGCTGCGGCATCTCCGGCGCCTTGAGCTGGCTTGGATTCGGTAGTTCCCCCGGCTTGAGCAGCGAGGAGTCGATGCCTTGAGCGGCAGTGATGCCGTCTTCTTTGGCGATGACATATATGTTGTTGGTTTTGTTTGGCAACAATTGCACGCTACTGCGCCAGGCTGCGCGGTCAATATTGCGGAAAGCTGCCAGTACGGCGACGAACTTTCCTTCGCCGGCATCACGTGGATCAAGGCGGAGAATTTCGCCAGGTTTGAGCGTCATTTCTTCGCGCCAGACCACCGCGTCTCCCAGCGTTTGCTGATCTTTTTCGTAGAGCGAGAAGAAGTCTGCGGCGCTGAAAGCGGCAAGGTTCTTCAGGATGTAAACGCGCACAACAACAGGAGTGGCACGGTTGCGTGAATCGAGATTGAGCTTGTTGTCGGCCGCCACCATGATGCGGGCGATAGTGGGCTCAGGCGGTTTGGGCGGAGCTTTTGCGAAAAACGAACAAGCACCCAGCATGAGCGGCAAAGCCAGCAACAGGATGGCTTGTTTGGACGAGGCGGTGAAACACATTTCAGCCATTCTCCTTCTGCATAAAGGGCGATCAACGCGGCACGCCGGGAATCAACCTGTAATCTTACTGCGAGAGCGTGAACGATGTTCGCGCACTGCCCGAATTCCACATGTATCGAAGTATTCCGGTTCTTGCTTGAGGTTGCATTTCGCGGACGTGTACTCGCAGCAAATCGTAACGATTTTTGGGCTACGACACCCTTTGTATTGTGGAGCCCGCATTCCGTCTGAAAATCTGCATGCGTTTGGCTCTTTGGGCTATATGATCTATGTCAATTATTGTCTATATTAGTGAGTCCTGCGGCGCTTGTGCCAATTTCAGGACGAGCGGGTAGTGGTTTTGTATTGCCATGCTTTGTGCGTGGCTATTGCGGTGTGGCTGGAGCTTTTTGAGTCGGGGGACTGAATGGCGCTGGATGTGGATGTGAATGCTTTGCTTGGATCCTTGGGTGATGAGGCTCCTTGTGGTCCGAATCTGGAATACGACGCCGAGTTCTTGCAACTCGAAGAGGCTGCGCGGACTCAGCCTGAGCAGGAATTTTCGAACACGGATACCGGGTCGCGTCTGAAAATCGAGGGGCAGGGTGCCAGCTGGGTCGAGGTGCGCAAGCTGTCCGAGTCGCTCTTTCTGCGTACGCGCGACCTGCGTGTCGCTACGTACTACGCCCGTGCATTGCTGCGCACCGAGGGTTTTGCGGGGCTGCCCCCAGCATTGGCGTTGATTCACGGTCTGCTTGATGTCCATTGGGATCATGTACATCCACAACTGGATCCGGATGATGACAATGATCCAACAATGCGCGTCAACGCGCTGGCTCCCTTGGTGGCTGTGGACGCTGTGCTGGATGACTTGCGCGCGGCATGGGTTGTGAAGTCACGTCAGTCTGGCATCTTGACCGTGCGCGATATCGAGGTTTCGCAAGGTCGTCTGGCATCGCGTGCGGGTGAGCAGGCGTTCAGCGAGGCGCAGGTTATTGGTATGTTTACCGAGGCGCTGGCACAGGATGCTGAATTAGGCGAGCGCATTCGCGGCTGCGTGGCGCAGGTCGGGGCGCTCTCTGCGCTTTTGCAGGATAAGGTTGGATCTGCTGCTGCGATTGATTTCAAGCCGTTGCGCGACATGTTGCTCGTTGTGCAGAGGGCTTTGCCTGCGGGTGCGGAAGCTACAGCGGACGTGGTTGCGGAAGAGGGGGCTGTGTCTGTGTCAGGCGTGGCGATGGCGCGGCCTGGCGAGATCGCTTCCCGTCAGGACGTGGTGACAACGCTGGGGCGACTGGTTCAGTATCTTGAGCGCCACGAGCCGACGAACCCTGCGCAACTGCTGATTCGGCGCGCGCAACGGGTGATGGATATGACCTTTCTTGAGGCAATCCAAGAGTTGGCTTCGGATGGTCTTGATCAAGCGCAGCGCTCAGTTGGTGAACAGTTGGGTGAGTAAATATCAGCCTGTACAGGCCGGTTGTAAGTAGATCGCAATAGTAGTTCCAATAAACGATTCAGGACGGAGAGTCAGCATGGCGACCAGCAGTCAGAAATTCATTGCGCGCAATCGCGCCCCCCGGGTTCAGATTGAGTATGACACCGAGTTGTATGGTGCCGAGAAAAAGGTGCAGCTGCCTTTCGTGATGGGTGTGTTGTCCGATCTGTCGGGCAAGCCGGTCGAGCCTCTGGCGCCGGTTGCGGATCGCAAATTCCTGGAGGTGGATGTCGACAATTTCGATAGCCGCATGAAGTCAATGAAGCCGCGGGTGGCCTTTCAGGTGCCCAATACGTTGACGGGTGAAGGTAATCTGAATGTTGAATTGACGTTCGACAGCATGGATGATTTTTCGCCGGCCGCCGTGGCGCGCAAGGTGGATTCGCTCAACAAGCTGCTTACCGCACGCCAGCAGTTGGCCAATCTTGTGACCTACATGGATGGCAAGACGGGCGCTGAAGAGCTGATCGCCAAAGTGCTCAATGACCCTGCTTTGCTGAACACTCTGGCCGCAGCCCCCAAGGTTGAAGGCGAGTAATCAGGTTTCGAGCCGTTTTTTTTGAGTCATTCCGAATACACCCGAATCGAAGGAGTTCAGCATGGCTGAATTGCAACAAAGCAGTGCCGTAGCCGGCGCCGTACTGGAAGGCAGCGAACTGGAGTCGTTGCTGCAACGCGAGTTCAAACCCAAGACTGATGAGGCGCGCAGCGAAGTCGAGCGTGCCGTGCGTACATTGGCTCAGCAGGCCTTGTCGCAGACTCAGCTGATTGGTTCCGATGTGGTGAAAAGCATCGAAGCGATCATCGCCGAGCTGGATCTGAAACTGTCCGAGCAGATCAATCAGATCATGCACCACGACGATTTTCAGAAGCTGGAAGGCGCCTGGCGTGGTTTGCACTATCTGGTAAATAACACCGAGACTGACGAGCAACTCAAGATCCGTGTGATGAATATCTCCAAGGCGGATCTGGGCAAGACGCTCAAGCGTTACAAGGGTACGGCCTGGGATCAGAGTCCGATTTTCAAGCGGGTGTACGAAGAAGAATACGGCCAGTTTGGTGGCGAGCCTTTCGGTTGCATGGTCGGCGATTATCACTTTGACCACAGCCCGCAGGACGTGGAGCTTCTGAGCGAAATGGCCAAGGTTTCTGCCGCAGCGCACGCACCCTTCCTGGCCGGCGCTTCGCCCACGACTTTGCAAATGGATTCCTGGCAGGAACTGGCTAATCCGCGCGATCTGACCAAGATCTTTTCGACGCCTGAATATGCCGCCTGGCGCTCACTGCGCTCGTCCGACGATGCACGCTATCTGGGTCTGGCCATGCCGCGTTTCCTGGCGCGCGTGCCCTATGGCGCCAAGACCAATCCGGTTGAAGAGTTTGATTTCGAAGAAGATACCGGTGCGGCCGATCACAGTAAATACACTTGGGCTAATGCTGCTTACGCGATGGCTGTGAATATCAACCGCTCCTTCAAGGAGTTCGGCTGGTGCTCGCGCATCCGCGGGATCGAATCCGGCGGTGCGGTCGAAAATCTGCCTGTGCATAGCTTCCCGACCGATGATGGCGGTGTGGATATGAAGTGTCCGACCGAGATCGCGATCAGCGATCGTCGCGAAGCCGAGCTGGCCAAGAGCGGTTTCATGCCCCTGATTCACAAGAAGAATTCCGACTTCGCAGCCTTTATCGGTGCTCAGTCGCTGCAAAAGCCGGCTGAGTACGACGATCCGGATGCGTCCGCGAACGCCAATCTGGCCGCACGTCTGCCCTATCTTTTTGCCTGCTGCCGCTTCGCCCATTATTTGAAGTGCATCGTGCGTGACAAGGTCGGCTCCTTCAAAGAGCGCGAAGACATGCAGCGCTGGTTACAGGACTGGATCATGAATTACGTGGATGGTGATCCGGCTCATTCATCTGAAGAGACGAAGGCCCGTCGTCCGCTGTCTGCGGCCGAGGTTGTCGTGGAGGAGGTTGAGGGTAATCCAGGCTACTACACGTCCAAGTTTTTCCTGCGTCCGCACTATCAACTCGAAGGCCTGACCGTTTCCCTGCGTCTGGTATCGAAGATGCCTTCTGCTAAAGCCGCCTGATCTGGAATTTTTGCTGTAACGAACCCGCCCCAATGCCGGCCCGTGTCGGGCTGGCTTTTCTGACAAGGAGAAGGAAACATGGCTGTAGATATGTTCTTGAAGCTGACAGGTATCAAAGGTGAATCGCAGGATGCCAAACATAAAGGCGAGATTGATGTTCTGGCTTGGAGCTGGGGCTTGTCCCAGTCCGGCACCTCGCACATGGGCGGCGGCGCCGGTGCGGGAAAGGTTAATGTTCAGGACATCAGCATTACGAAATATGTTGATAAATCAACGACTCCGTTGATTCTGAATACGTGTAAAGGCGCACACATCGACGAAGCCGTACTGGTTGTGCGTAAGGCCGGCACAAGCCCCTTGGAGTACATCAAAATCACGATGAAGCAAGTGATGGTGAGCTCCCTGAGTACTGGCGGTAGCGGTGGCGAAGACCGCTTGACTGAGAACGTTTCCTTGAACTTCGCTGAGTTCAAGGTGGAATACTGCGAGCAGAAGAAGGACGGCTCGGGTGAGGCGCCTAGCACTGCGGCATGGAATATTCCAGAGAACGTGGCAAAGGGTTGATCCTTGTGACGTTTCGCGGAAAATTTGTTTTTCCGCATGAGTTTGCTTGTCCTTGCAAATAGCGTCCGTTGCGGGCGCTATTTGCACGTTTGCAGGAAGGAAGAAAATCATGGCGGGATTAAATGGCCGTGGCGACATGTTCATCAAGATAGAGGGTGCCCGCAGTGGCGTCTTCAAGGGTGAGTCACGCGATCCTGCGCACCTCGATGAAATCGAACTGATTGGCTGGTCCTGGGGGATGGAGGGGAACGCCAGTGCGACGGTTTCCGCAGGCGGCCGCTCGGCGGGCGCCAATCAAGTTAGTGTGCGCGAACTGGAAATCGTCAAGCCAGTTGATGCCGCCACGACAGGTTTGATGTCCGCCCTGCGCAGCAACGAAGTGTTGAAAACGGCCACGTTGTCCGTGCGTAAGGCGGGTGGGGCCAGCCCTGTTGAATATCTGAAGATCATTCTTGAAAAGGCCCGCGTACGCTCTGTCGACCTTCTGACCGGAGCCGGAGGGGCGGAGGAGCAGATCGCTGAACGCATACGCATCAGCTTTCAGAAGATTACCGTGGAATACCGTCCGCAGCAGGCGCAAGGTAGTGGCGGAGGTACGTCAAGCTTTACCACCGAGCTTGAGCAATAAAGAGGTCTGCTCGTAGGATGTTCTGCGTGGTAGTTTTGCAGGTTGCATGCCTGAAGACCCGCGCTGGGCGGATTTGAGCAGTCAGAGTGTCTGGAGATCAAGGCTGAATGGGGGTCTTCAGGGGCTCAGTCTGGATTACCGAAGAAACGGAGAACATGCATGACAAGTCCCTCGGAAGCTGAAATCAGCCTGCGCGCGGGTGATCCCGAAGCTGCGCTGGCCCAACTTCAGGCACAGGTGCGGGCAAACCCGTCCGATGCAAAATTGCGTGTATTCCTGTTTCAGTTGCTGTCCGTGCTGGGTAGTTGGGAACGTGCGCTAACCCAGCTGAACGTGGCTACCGAATTGGATGCCAGTACGCTGGCGATGGCACAGATGTACCGCGAGGCGCTCAATTGCGAGCTGTTGCGCGCCGAGGTATTTGCCGGGCGCAAGTCGCCGCTTATTTTTGGTCAGCCCGAGCAGTGGCTGGCGTTATTGATCGAGTCTGTCCTGGTTGCCGGGCGTGGCGACGCCGTTGCTGCGGCCAGCTTGCACGATCAGGCTTTTGATCTCGCTCCGACGACTTCGGGCAGCATTGATGGCCAGTCGTTCAATTGGATCGCCGACGCTGACATGCGTCTGGGTCCGGTATGCGAGGCCGTGATCAACGGACGTTACTACTGGTTGCCCTTCTGCAATCTGATGCGTGTCGATATCGAGGCTCCCGCCGATCTGCGCGATCTGGTGTGGCTGCCCGCGCACTTCCAGTTCACTAACGGTGGCGAGGCCATCGGGGTGATTCCTACGCGCTATCCGGGTTCCGAATTGAGTGAAGACGGCTTGATCCGCATGGCCCGCAAGACCGACTGGGTAGAGGCTTCGCCCGGCGTGTTTCACGGTTTGGGCCAACGTTTGCTGACCTGCGATGCTGGAGAGTTCGCTCTGATGGATGTACGTCAGATTCTGTTCAATCCGGCAGAAGATGAGTCCGCTGACGAAGAGCAGGGAGCGGTAGATGGATCTGCAAACGCTTGAGCGCCTGCAGCCGGCCCTACTGGATCGCCTGCAGGATGACGATCCGTCGAATCAGAAGCCCGAGCCCAAGGAAAAACGCAGCCTGAGCAAGGCGCAGTTTCGCGACGCGGTGTTGCGTGACTTGGGTTTTCTGCTGAATGCGGCGCGTCCACCCGCCAGCGATGGCCTGGCGGATTATCCCGAGGTCGAACGCTCGGTCCTCAATTACGGCATGCCTTCGTTCGCCGGCGAAACGGCCTCCTCGCTGGATAGTGCCGATCTCGAACGTGCCGTGCGAGAGGCGCTGATGCAGTTCGAGCCGCGCATCGTGCCTGGTTCGCTACGTGTGTTGGCCAGTCAGGAAGGCAACCAGATGGATTGGCACAACGTCATCAGCCTGCGTATCGAAGCCAGCGTGTGGGCGCAGCCTGTGCCGCTGGACCTGCTGCTGCGTACCGATGTGGATCTGGAAACTGGCCAGATAGAGGTCAAGGAATTGGGTGGGTATTGATGGATCCGCGACTGCTTCGCTATTACAACCAGGAACTTCAGCATCTGCACGAGATGGGGGGCGAATTCGCGCGCCAGTTTCCGAAGATCGCTGCGCGTTTGGGTATGGATGGCATCGAGGTCGCCGATCCTTATGTCGAACGCTTGCTGGAGGGGGCAAGCTTCCTTTCCGCGCGGATTCAACTGCGTCTGGATGCGGAGTTCCCGCGTTTCACTCAACGCCTTTTGGAAATGGTGTATCCGCATTATCTCGCGCCCACTCCGGCGATGCTGATTGCGCAGTTCAATCCGGTGCCGGGAGACAGCAATCTGGCAAAGGGGGCTGTCGTGCCGCGTGGTACGCCGTTCCGTAATGCGCAGACGCGTGGTGATGCGGTGCCCTGCGAATTCCGCACGGCGCACGAAATCCGCTTGTGGCCGCTGGAGATCGCCCAAGCACGTTACTTCTCTGTTGCGCCAGATCTGCCTTTGTCGCGCCTGAATCTGCCGAGCAAGGTAAAGGGCGGGCTGCGTTTGCGTCTGCGGTGTACGGGCGGTGCGCAATTCAAGCAACTCAGTCTGGATAATTTGCAACTGCACCTGGCCGGTGCGCACGATATTGCTTTCAAGCTCTACGAGTTGATCGGGTCTTCCTTGCTCGGCGCGCTGGTCTTGCCGATGGGTGACGCATCGAAGACGGCCGCGCCCAGCTGGCATGAATTTTTGCCCGCTACAAACGTCCGCCTGACGGGCTTCTCGGACGAGCAGGCTTTGTTGCCGAGCAAGCGGCGCGGTTTCGCGGGCTATCGTTTGATGCAGGAGTATTTTTCTTTTCCTGAGCGCTTCATGTTCTTCGATATTGATGGCTTGCAGCGCATCGTTTCGCAGCAGGCAAGCAGCGAGCTGGAGATTGTGCTGCTTTTCGGGCAGGGCGAAGCGATGCTCGAAAGCGTGGTCGATGCCAGCAACCTTCTGTTGCACTGTACGCCGGCGATCAACCTGTTTTCCAAACGTCTGGATCGGATTCACGTCAATGATGCGAGTCACGAATTTCACGCTGTGCCGGATCGCACCCATCCGATTGACTACGAGATCTACGAACTCACCGAAGTCACCGGGCATACCGGCGGCTCACGCGCTGAGCAATCCTTTCTGCCGTTTTACGCTGACTACCATTCTGACCGCCCCGGCGATCAGGCCTATTTCATGGCCCGTCGCGAGCCGCGCCTGCCGTCTGAGAAGCAGAAACGTGTGGGCAACCGCACTGGCTATATCGGCAGCGAAGTTTTCCTGTCGCTGGTCGATCCGCGCGAAGCACCCTACAACGCCGATCTGCGTCAGCTCTCCTTGCAGGCTCTGTGCACCAATCGCGATCTGCCGATCCTGATGCCACTGGGCGCGGGCAAGAGCGACTTCACGCTGGATGTGGCTGCGCCGGTCGAGTCGGTGCGCTGCATCAAAGGCCCATCGCGCCCTTATTCGATGCTCGCCGAAGGCTCGGTGGCCTGGCGCCTGATCAGTCAGTTGTCTTTGAATTACCTGTCATTGCTTGATAGCGATCCGCAGGAAGGCGCCGCAGCCTTGCGCCAGATGCTGGAGCTGTATGCCAGTACTGGCGATGTCGGCCTCAAACGGCAGGTCGAGGGCCTCAAATCGGCGGCCGTAGCCCCGGTCGTGCGCCGCCTGCCCATGCCGGGGCCGATCTGCTTCGGACGCGGCCTGGAGATTACGCTGGAAGTTGACGAGATGGCCTTCGAAGGTGGCGGTGCTTTTCTCTTCGGCCAAGTGCTGAGCCAATTTTTTGCACGCCACGCTTCTATGAACAGTTTCACCCAGACCGTGCTGCGCTCACAGGCACGCGGGCAGATCATGCGCTGGGCACCGCAATGCGGATTGCGGCCGATATTGTGATGGGGTTTGTCGCAAGTCGTCAGTCGCAAGTCGCAAGTCGCAAGTCGCAGTGGGCGCCTTGCTTTGTGGTTGCGTTGGCAAAGCCCCGGCTTGTCGTTGTAATTCAGACGCTACGAATCATGCCCCGCGACTTGCGACTTGCGCGCCAGAAGGCGGCAGCATGACCCAGCTCACCCAGCAAGCCTTCTACACGCGGCTCGAAGCCCAGCCCTTTGCGCATGACTTCTATCAGACCATGCGTCGTCTGGAATGCCTGCATGCGGACAAGCCACGCTGGGGTATGGCGCAGCGTCCGGCCGACGAGCCGATCCGTCTGGCGCAAGAGCCGTCGATGTCCTTCGCGCCGGCCAGTCTGTCGGGCTTCAAGCAGGATCGCGAAGATCATCCGCCACGTCTTGAAGTGCGTTTCTTTGGCTTGCTTGGCCCTAATGGCCCGTTGCCGCTGCACTTCACTGAACACGCGCGTCAGCGTCTGCTGCATTCCGGGGATGCAACCTTTACGCGCTTTCTGGATATTTTGCATCATCGCTATATGGCGCTGTTTTATCGCGCCTGGGCTCAGGCTCAGCCGACAGTCAGTCTGGATCGGCCGAACGAAGACCGTTTTGCCGGTTATGTCGGCGCGCTGTGTGGTATCGGTCAGCCCACGCTGCAGAGCCGCGATGCCGTGCCGGACAACGCCAAGCGTTTTCATGTCGGCGCGCTCGGTCGTCAGGTGCGCAATGGTGAGGGCCTGGCCAGCGTGCTCACCGGGTTTTTTAAATTTCCGGTCGAGATCGAACAGTTTGTTGGGCACTGGATGCCCATCGAGCAGGCGGATCAGTCGCGTCTGGGCAGCAGTCAGTTGGGCAGCAATGCTGTCCTTGGCAGCCGCGTATGGGATCGTCAGAGCAAATTCCGCATCCGCATCGGTCCGCTCTCGGCGACTCAGTACGCCGATTTCCTGCCCAGCGGTTCGGCCCTGCCCAAACTTGTTGATTGGGTGCGTTTCTATACCGGCGGGGAACTGTTCTGGGATGTGCAGTTGATTCTGCAGCAGGACGAGGTCGCGCCGATGAAGCTGGGGCAGTCCGGTCAGCTGGGCTGGAGCGGTTGGCTGGGGCAGCGTCAGGGCGCTGGCGATGCGGCGGATCTGATTCTGGATGCGGAAAGAGTCATGGCAGGGCGAAATTCAGTTAGCCGGCATTGACCGGGTAAAGCGCAATCAACAGTGAATTCAACAGGGAGTCTCAAGCATGAGTGAAATCAGTCGGGTGGCATTGTTCGGCAAGCTCAACAGCGTGGCCTACAAGGCGGTCGAAGGCGCGACGGTATTCTGCAAGTTGCGTGGCAATCCTTACGTGGAACTCGAACACTGGATCGCCCAGATGCTGCAGCTGCAGGATTCGGACTGGCACCGCATCATCCGCCATTACGGGCTGGACGAAGCCGTGCTGGCCCGCGACCTGACCGCTGCGCTGGATCGTTTGCCGCGTGGCGCGACGGCGATTTCGGATATTGCCGAGAACATCTCGAACGCCATCGAGCGTGGCTGGGTGTATGGCTCGCTGATGTACAAGGATGGCGGTGTGCGCAGCGGTTACCTGTTGCTGGGGATGGTAAAGACGGCCTATTTGCGCAACGCGCTGTATGCGATTTCGCGCCAGTTCGAACGCGTCAAGGCGGATGACCTGTCTGACGCGCTGGAGAAAATCGTGGCGGGCTCGCCTGAAGATGCGCTGACGGCAACGCTCGGCGAAGCCGCTCCGGGTGAAGCGAGCGGGGCGATGGCGCCGGCGCAGATGGGCAAGCAGGAGGCGCTGAAGAAATTTACGGTGGATCTGACCGAGCAGGCGCGCAGCGGCAAGATGGACCCGATCGTTGGGCGTGATGATGAAATCCGCCAGGTCGTCGACATTCTGATGCGTCGTCGCCAGAACAATCCGATCCTTGTCGGTGAAGCCGGTGTCGGCAAGACCGCCGTGGTCGAGGGCTTTGCCCAACGCATCGCGCGCGGCGATGTGCCGCCGAGCCTGAAAGAAGTGGAATTGCGCTCGCTCGACGTAGGCCTGTTGCAGGCCGGTGCGTCGATGAAGGGTGAGTTCGAACAGCGCCTGCGTTCAGTGATTGACGAAGTACAAGCCAGTCCCAAGCCCATCATCCTGTTCATCGATGAAACGCATACCCTGGTCGGTGCCGGTGGCGCCGCCGGTACTGGCGATGCGGCGAACTTGCTGAAGCCCGCTTTGGCGCGCGGCACATTGCGCACGATTGGCGCGACGACCTTTGCAGAATACAAAAAGCATATCGAGAAAGATCCGGCGCTGACCCGTCGTTTCCAGACCGTGCAAGTTGATGAGCCCGACGAGCCCAAGGCCATTCTGATGATGCGCGGCGTGGCCAGCACCATGGAAAAACATCACCAGGTACAGATTCTCGACGAAGCCCTCGAAGCTGCCGTCAAGCTGAGTCACCGTTACATTCCCGCGCGCCAGCTGCCTGACAAGAGTGTGAGCTTGCTCGACACGGCCTGCGCCCGCGTGGCCGTGAGTTTGCATGCCACGCCGGCCGAGGTGGATGACTGCCGCAAGCGCATCGAAGCACTGGAAACCGAGTTGGGCATCATTGCCCGCGAGAAAGCCATTGGCATCGATATCGGCAAGCGCGAAGTCGAGGCGAATGAACTGCTTGCAAGCGAACGCGTACGTCTGGCTGCGCTGGATGCGCGTTGGGTGGAGGAAAAGACACTGGTCGACGAGCTGCTGGCCTTGCGTGCCAAGCTGCGCGCGGGCATCCAGCCGGTTGAAGGCACGGGCAGCAAGCTGGAAGCCGCCGCTGAAGACGAAGCCAAGGCAGAAGGCCCCAGTGATGCCGAGCGCGAAGGCGAGCGTGTCGAGTTGCTCGTTCAGCTCAAGGCCGTGCAGGACAAGCTCACAAGCCTGCAAGGTGAAACTCCGTTGATCCTGCCGACTGTCGACTATCAGGCCGTCGCAGCCGTCGTGGGTGACTGGACCGGTATTCCGGTCGGCCGCATGGCGCGCAATGAGATGGAAACCATCCTGAAGATTGCGGATAGTCTGGCGCAGCGAGTAATTGGTCAGGATCACGCCATGGAGATGATCGCCAAGCGCATCCAGACCAGCCGCGCCGGGCTGGACAATCCGAACAAACCGATCGGCGTTTTCATGCTGGCGGGCACCTCCGGCGTGGGCAAAACCGAGACCGCGCTGGCTCTGGCTGAAGCACTCTACGGCGGTGAGCAGAATCTCATCACCGTCAACATGAGCGAGTATCAGGAAGCGCACACCGTCTCCACGTTGAAGGGTGCTCCGCCCGGATACGTCGGTTATGGCGAAGGCGGCGTGCTGACCGAAGCCGTGCGCCGCAAGCCGTATTCCGTTGTCTTGCTGGATGAAGTCGAAAAGGCCCACCCGGACGTGCATGAGATGTTCTTCCAGGTCTTCGACAAGGGCTTCATGGAAGATGGCGAAGGTCGTTTCATCGACTTCAAGAACACCCTGATCCTGCTGACGACCAATGCCGGCACCGAGTTGATTTCAGGTCTGTGCAAGGACCCGGACCTGATGCCGGATCCCGAAGGCATGGCCAAGGCGCTGCGCGAGCCGCTGCTGAAGATTTTTCCGCCCGCACTGCTGGGCCGCCTGGTGGCGATTCCCTATTACCCCTTGTCGGATGAAATGCTTGGCAAGATAGTGGTGCTGCAACTCAACCGCATCAAGAAGCGCGTCGAAGCGCGGTACAAGATTCCGTTCAACTACAGCGAAGCGGTCGTCAAGCTGGTCGTTTCACGTTGCACCGAGAGCGAATCGGGCGGGCGGATGATTGATGCAATTTTGACCAATACCATGCTGCCGGATATCAGCCGTGAGTTCTTGACCCGGATGATGGAGGGCGCTGCGATTGAACAGGTCAATGTCAGTGTCGATGACAACGCGTTCCGTTACACCTTCTGAGCCGTCGGCCAGATCACCGGGAGATAGACAATGACCTGCAGCATCGATGGTTGCAACAAGAAAGCGTTCAAGGACGGCCTGTGTACCGCGCACATGCCGAAAGCGGCCAAGGCCGATGCCCCGGTCTACACCGTGGTGCTCGGGCGCGCCCAAGGGGCGCTTGCTGCGAATGTTGGTTTTGCCGCTCTGGCGGCATCCAGCACCCCCTCCGACCCCTATCAGCAGCGTATCGAGGCCTTGCGCGGCAGCGGTCCGAAGACGGGTGGCGAGGAAATTGTGCATGGCGTCAGCTGTCTGCACGACACCCAGAAGGCCAACAACGTGACCGTCTGGTATTCGTGGAGCGGCAACGCGATGACGGTCTGGGGGCTGGGCAGCCATGCCGGCGGTAGCGGTGCCGGCAACAAGAAGTACTCGATGACGTGGTTTGATGGCACCAACAAGTCCTGGACGCGGGCTTGATCGGGGCTGGCTAGCCGCAGTTCAGTCATTCGGGCGCAAGCTGTGTTCTGAGAGATGTTCATGACATTTTCAGCACAGCTTCGCGGGATGGTTTGCGGCGTGTCGGGGCAATGAATTCTGACTGGTGAAGGCGTCCGACAGCACTTACGATGCTGATCAGCGACGCTGACAAGCAGGATCTGCTCATCGCCGATCTGTCATCCGATGCAGCAGGCTGGCAGAGTCGGCGGGTGTCGAGGCAGCGATGGAGAAAGCGCGAGCAGAGGTGCCGGGGTTCGCTCCTGTGTTCTGCGCCGTGCCGGCATCGGCTGATGAGAACTTTGCGCTTCTGCAGAGGCATGGCTGGAGAGCCAAGGCTGACGCGCCTCTCCAGTGGGCCTTGCTGCAGATGGCCATCCCGCGAGGCTTGACGGGCGGGTCTATTTTCTGGATTTCAGCCGATCCAGTCCGATGCGGCATAGACGATTTCGCCGGCCGTGCGTCGAAGGCTCTGGCTTGATGTATCGGCCCAGGCTTCGCCGGAAATCCGCCCGGTACAGTGGAATACCGCACAGTTCAGCGCCGAAAGCTGTCACATGGCGGGAGATTTTTCGTTAGGATCACCTGAAGTGCTTCAGGCTGCTTTTCCTGCCTGTTACTGTTTTTCATAAAAATCATATCCACGGGTGGATCATGCTCAGTCTCTTACGTAAATTATTCCGTGCGCGGGAAGAAACCCACCCTGGCCATCCGATGGAAACACTGACCGCCAGCATTGCCTATCCAGATGGTCGGAAGGAGACGTCCTATATCAGTGAAGCCGTGCTCACCGCTGATGGCGATGCCGAGCGGGCAAGCATGCTGGCCGAGTTGCGCGAGTCCTATCCGCATATCGCGGAACGAATCTCACTGACCTGGGGAACGCCCAATTGCGAGGAATATCTGGCCTCCTTGCTCTTTGATGAACGCGCGATGGACAAGGGCCACCAATACGTGGCGCGTGCCGGTTTCTCTCCGCGCCTGATGTCTGTGCTGATGACTTTGCAAGGCGAACATCAGCGCTGCTTTTGTTTCAGCCCGGCTGCGATGACTCGCTAGCCTCCTGATTGTGCTGCGCCGGTACTTGCCGGGCGGACGCGCTTCAGATTGCGCCCAGGGTCGCAGGCGATCTCGCTTGTTCTGTTGTGCGAAGCGTTTCATCCACCGCCCGACCATTGCAAGTGACCCAGCCCACCGCGCGCCACCCAAGCAGCGGCCGTAGAGGTCCGTCAGAGGCGGCTGAGCGGGCAGTGCTTGACCGCTGCTGGAACTCGTCTGGCGTAGCGAACTTCGGCTTGCCCTTTGTCTTGTGCGAAGATTTGTGTACTCCATTTCTTCGGCCGCCTGCGTATGCCAAATGTCCTGATTCTGTATTCCAGCGTGGATGGCCACACACTCACGATTTGTCAGCGTTTGCAGGCGTGCATCGAGACTGCCGGTGCGAGTGCCTCGGTGCTGGAAATTACCACTTGTGGTGAAGAGACTTTGCGCGCGGCAGACGCGGTGATTGTCGGCGCGAGCATCCGTTACGGACATCATCGCCCTTGTGTCGCGGAATTCATGCGGCGGCATCAGGCCTTGCTGCAGAGCAAGCCGAATGGTTTCTTTTCGGTGAATGTCGTGGCGCGCAAACCCGCCAAAAACACGCCGGATACCAATCCCTATCTGCGCAAACTTCTGCGTCAGATCGGTTGGCGACCGTCTTTGCTGGCCGTGTTTGCGGGGCGGATCGACTATCCGCGCTGTGGCCTCCTTGATCGCCACATGATTCGTCTGATCATGTGGATTACCAAGGGCCCGACAGATCTGCGTCAGGCTTTCGAGTTTACGGATTGGACGCAGGTCGAGGCGTTCGGCGCACAGATTCTTGTGGCGTCAAAAGCCTGAGAGGCATGGCCTGAAGAGCCGCATCGGTAAAGAGTCTTCAGGATGTATGGTTGGCAAGCCGCACACCGCAACAATCTTCAACATGCCTGCCTGACGAGGCCCGGCCTGAGCGGCTCTTCAGCCACCCTTTGTTGATATGCTACGTCGGCCGTTCAGCTCATCAAATGATCGTGCAGCGCCACGTATTCCAGCGTCAGTTTGTGGCGCGCATCCAGATGGATCATCGGGCGCGCCTGCTGGTGGCTTTCGCGGATCTTGACCGAGGATGACAGATAGGTCGGCAGGATCGGCAGGCCTTCGTCGATCAACTCCTGCACGAGGCGCTGCGGCAGGCTGGCGCGCGGCTGGAACTGGTTGACCACGATACCGTCGATACGCAAATCTCGATTGTGATCGGCACGGATTTCCTCGACGCTCTCCAGCAGCGAATACAGTGCGCGGCGCGAGAAATCATCGCAGTCAAACGGGATCAGGCAGCCATTGGCCGCGATCAGCGCCGACAGCGTGAAGAAGTTCAGGGCGGGCGGCGTATCGATGTAGATGCGGTCGAAATCATCCGCCAGTTCAGCCAGCGCATCGCGCAGCTTGTAGATCTTGTGTCGTGATTCGAGCTTGCTCATCAGCTCTTCCAGACGTGGCGAAGAGGCCATGATGCTCAGATTCTCGAACGGTGTTGGCAGCGCATAGTCAAGGGTGGCACGGTTCTCGAAGCGGATCGTGAGGGTCTGCTCGAACAGATCGGCCAGACTGGGCGAGATGCCATCGGCCGCCTCACCCAACAGGTAGTGCGTGGAATTGCCCTGTGGATCCAGATCGATGACCAGCGTGCGTAAACCTTGCGCAGCAGAAATCGCGGCCAGGTTGCAAGTGATGGTGGACTTGCCGACGCCACCCTTCTGGTTGAATACCACGCGTTTCATGTTCCGTCTCCCTGGTGATTCGGCACGATTCAAGTTTGAACCCTGGGTGCGATCTCAGTCGCACGGCACGCCCGGCTGGCCGACTGAAGTCGCCCCACACCTGTACGCGCCACTATTTGCGGGCTCAATCCCAAGTGTAAGTGCAATTGCTGCAGTGCACATTGTGCCAAAAAAGCTGTCATAAAAGGTAAAAGCGGGCAGCTCTGCACGACTGGGCAGTGCCAAGAGCTAGAATCGGGCGATCTTCAGAGGGGACGACATGAACACACGCATCCTGATGGCCGCCGCACTGGCCGGCCTGTGCATGGCCGGGCAAGCCGGCGCAGCGGAATTGATCACCGTGGGTGGCGGCTCGCTGCACTTCGAACGCGATCTGGGGCACAACGAATTCAACTACGGCCTGGGCTACGAAAAGGACTGGGACGACGAGCTTTCCTGGTCGGCCGGCGTGTATAAAAACAGCATTCGTCGCGCAAGCTTTTATGGCCTGGTCAATTGGTATCCGGTAACGCTGGGCGGCGGTGTGCGCGCCGGCTTCACCGGTGGTTTGATGAGCGGCTACCACCACTCACCCATTATCGGCACCCTGATGCCGACCCTGGAATGGCGCGGCGAACATTTGGCCTTGCAGAGCTTCATCATCCCGAGCATCAAGCCTTACATCGATGGCGCCGTGGTGCTGCAGCTGAAGTACGTGTTCAGTAGGTAGCTGCCGGGGACTGGGGACTCGGAACTGGGGACTGGGGACTGGGAAAGGCGGGGTGGCTGGTGAGCCGCGCTGGGCGGACTTTTTCGGGGTGCTTGTTGGAGGTCTGTAGCGGCCATCTGTAGGGTGGGCACGGTGTGCCCACGCGGCGTATGATCCGATGCCATTGACACAACGCGTGGGCTCGCCGAGCCCACCCTTTCACCCACCTTACGTGTTTCCCGGGAATCCTCTTAGCTGGTGATCGTGAACGGGGCGCCCAGAGTCATCAACCAGCAAGCACCATTCATGGGTTTGGGAGCGCAAATGGCGGGACGGGAATCACCTTCGGGCGCAGCAGGTCGGTGATTTCCTCGGCGGCAATGCCAAAACCGTAATCGCTGATTGAGATGTTGTTGAAACGATAGGTTAGCGTACTGGGGAACATCTCGGTGGCGCTGGAAATCCGCACCTCGATGTTCGCACTCGATGGGATGTTCCCGCGCAGCGTTACTTTGGGGATCAGGACATAAGCGAGATGTGTGGGTTTGAAGGCCTGAATTTTTTGCTGAAGAAAGCCCCGTTCATAATTATCTGTGGAGCTATACAGCAGGATTTCTTCATACGCGATCGGCGTGTCATCCAGTTTCTTGCTAAGTTGTCTGGTGAGTGAGTGCTGAACAACGTTCAGATTAACAGATCGGTCCTGGGGTTGTACGACCAGCAGACGTTTGACCTCGCCGCTGTAGCTGCCTGACGTGTTTCCGAGAGGGTGTTTCCCCCGGGTTGCGCAGCCTGCAAGAGCGAGGGTGCCAATCAGGGCGAACAGAAATATGCGTTTGTACATTTTTGCAAGAGGTTTGAAGGGCTTGAGCGAAGATGGGATCTTATCAGTAACGTAGGGTAATGACATGGACGCCCCTACCTGCAACGGCATCGAAGTGCCAAAGTGGAGTTGTCGAAAAACCACTGAGCGGAGGGGCGTCATGGAAGAGCTTAAGGTAGTCGGGCTGGATCTGGCAAAGACTGTGTTTCAGGTGCATGGCATCAATAGCCAAGGTCGCAAGTTGTACGGCAAGAAACTGAATCGATCAGATGTCGTGGAGCATTTCGCCAAGTTGCCACCGGTGCTGGTGGGGATGGAAGCATGCGGAGGCGCTCACGAGTGGGCGCGCCGAATCTCCAGCCTTGGTCATCAGGTGAAGATGATGGCACCGCAGCATGTGAAGCCGTTCGTGCAAGGCAACAAGACCGATGCACGTGATGCGGCAGCGATTGCCGAAGCCGCGAATCGGCAGTCGGTGCCTTCGGTGGCGATTCGTGGAATTGAAGGTCAGCAGATGCAGGCGCTACACCGGGTGCGCGAGTTGTGGATGAAGCAGCGCGTGGCCCTGGGTAATCAGATTCGCGGCTTGTTGGGTGAGTTTGGTGAGGTCATGCCGTTGGGGGGCAAGCGGCTCAAACAGGAGGTGGCGCTATGGCAAAGCAAAGCCGGACCTGAACTGGCGGTGCTCAAAGAGGTGATCGAACAGTTGTTGAGTGGGCTGCGTCTGCTCGAAGAACGGATCAGCGTGCTGGAAGTGAAGATCAAGGTGTTGCACAAGAGCAATGCGGCCAGCAGGCTCATCGAGAGCATCCCGGGTGTCGGTCTGCTCAGCGCCACGGCGATCGTTGCCAGCTTTGGGCGGTGTGAGAGTTTCGACAGCGCGCGCAAGTTCGCGTC